>CALMOM010000051.1:1448-3638 GCA_937873305.1 uncultured Terriglobus sp. | reverse complement strand
GCGCATCTGCTTTGGGAGCAGAGGGTCGGGAGTTCGAATCTCTCCGCCCCGACCATTCCAACCATGACCCCTTCCGCAGAAGACAGCTGGCGTACCGCGCTGGTCGAGCGCATTCGCGTGGAGGCCCAACCGCCCGAGAAGTTTTCGCACCAGGCGCGGCTCTACGCGCTGTCTCGCGCGATTGCCGATGCCCAGCCAGAGCCCGCAGATGATGATGTGCTATTTGGTGCGGCCTGGGTGCATGACCTTGGCGTCTTCTTGGGTCACAGACCCAGTGATCCCAAGGCGCTCGTGCGCTGGAACTCCACTGCCTACACCGTGGCTCACGCGGGCAATGTGCTGCTGCAGTGCGGCTTTCCGGCAGGTCAGGTGAATGCAGTGACAGAGTGCATTCGCACACATGAAGCGCACGGCAACCCAACAACGCTGGAGGGTGTCATTCTTCGCGATGCTGACCTGCTGGAGCAGCTGGGCGCGGTGGCGGTCATGCGCACAACCGCAAAGATCGCGCAGGACACCCGCTTCGTAACGTTTGCCGACGCAGCCGCTTCGCTGGAGCGCGCCTTCCAGACCATACCCGGGCACATCCGGCTGCCGGCGACGAGGCAGTTGGCGGAGCCACGCATCGCCGCGCTGCGTGCCTTCCTGGACACGCTCCATGCCGAGTCTAACGGCGACCTCGCCTGAAGCGTTCAGCGGTCCATGATCGCGCCGTCCGCAATCCACTTTGCAATTGAGTCGAGTTCCGCCTGGGGCAGCATCTCGCCCTTTTGCGGCATGGGCATAGGGTGTTCTGGCGGACCTTCATGGTGCAAGACCACCATCAGCAGCCCCTGCTCCGGGTGCCCCGGCACCACGGCCACGCCATGACTGCCGCCCCGCAGCACCTGCGCGCGCGTGCCCAGGTTGAAACCGCTTTTGCGGTTCAGGCCATAGTGGCAGCGGTAGCAGTTCTCCTTGAACACCGGCTTCACCGTGTCGCCGTAGTAGGTGAGGGCGGCTGCCTCTGCCGGTGTCGAGGGGTGAAAGGTGGGCGGCGGTTCCGCTGCTGGACCGCAACCGGCGCATAGGAGCGCGACAGCGAACGCTGCAGCCGCGATTCCCGAATCGACTCGCTTAGGCCACTCTGTCCTGTGTTGCAACATCTGCACGACGCGGTGTGTCTCCCTCTTCAGGGTACGCCGCTACACAATGTCCAATGAAAAGACGTACCCAACGACAGGTTTCGCGAGCAAGCGAGGTGCTGACGCGCATACATGCCGATGTAACCGGTGCGGCACGCATCAGGTTCGTCACTTCCCGCGCCGCTGCGTTCCGGCCTAGGCTGAAAGGGCTCTGATGTCTGATTCTCCGCGGCTGGCCATCTGGATGTCCGCACGTTTTGCTGAGTTCGTGTCCTTTTGCCGTCTCGCCCCTGCGGTGGGCTCGGCTACTGCCCGCTGCACGGCGGCACTGGCGCTTGCCGCGGTGGCAACGGTGCCCAACGCGTTTGCAGCGACGCGCCATGCAGCATCCACGGTCAAGCACCCGGCCGATGCCGCGCATGTGCCGGTAGCAGCCCATCATGCGCACGCTGCCGCGGTATCGGCGTCCAGCCGTACCGTGGAGCGGGGCTATACCGCCAACAGCCAGCGCCATGCGCCACCCGTCCTGACCGTAGGCAACATGCGTGGCCACAGCCACCAGGAGCCTGTCACAAGAGAACAAACGCACACCGCACGGCTCGGCACACAGGAGCACTACACGCCGCTCAGCGTCGCCAGTGCGATGCCCACCCGCACACGACGGGTCACTGCGGCAAAGCAGGCAACGGTAGCTCCCACGCGCGCGCAGGCCACCACGCCGCTGCAGGTTGAGGCTGATGCAACGCCGGAAGGAACAGCGGACCGCTCCACCCAGGATCGAGTACACGCCTGGTACCGGTCCAACACCGCCGTTGCCGCGGTGAACGCCAAGCGTGTCGATGCGTCGGCAAACACCCCTGTGACGGATGCAGCGGAGAACACCGTGCTTGGGTCCGCGGCACCGGTGCCAGCCCTACCCAGGCCCGCACCCGCCTCCCCTGCCGCAAAGGTCGCCACAGCAACTGCTCCTGCCCCAGACCTGGGCCACACGCAGCAGGCCGAGATCGTACGCACCCCGCCCGCAGCCGCAAAAGATGCTCGCACCACCGCAGACGATGACGCGGCT
>CALMOM010000051.1:0-1438 GCA_937873305.1 uncultured Terriglobus sp. | reverse complement strand
ATTCCAAGCACTGCGCCCACCGCACGCGAGCCGCTGCCTTTTGCCCATGGCGACTTTCCTGGCACCACCCACACCGCGATCGCCGCAGTCCGGCCTGTGACGCCACCCGTGGTACACATCGACCCACGCGGCGACGCAGAGGTGCTGGCGGCGGCAAACACTGTATCGGCAGGGCGTAAGCCGTCGAAGGACCTTGTCAGCTCACCAAAGCCCGTGGCCATTACCAACTCTGCCCCACCCGCCGTGAGCGAGATCAATGCAGCAGGGAGAAAGCCAAAGCTCGACCCGGCAATGGGCAACACCCTGGCTGCCGAGGCGCTGGACGACGCAGCGCTGTCTACCGCGCAGGGCTCCCGCCCAACCCGCGTAGACAGCACCCGGCCCGCAGGATATGACCTCGCAATGACTGGCAGCCCTGCCGTGAATGTAAACCTGTATGACGGCGCGGGCCAGCTGATCCTGCTGCCGCCTATGAAAGGCTCCCACGAAATCCTGGTGCACCAAAACCAGATGGCCGTGAGCGACGGGCTAGACCGCGTGGAGAACGACACGCAATTGGCCGAGATGCGCCGGCTGAAGCTGCTGGTTTCGCTGCCGGACACAGAGGCGATCTACCCGAATGACCGGCTGCCGGTGAACCGCCGCTTTGCACGCCCGTGGGTCGTTCGCTTTCTGAATGACCTTGGCCAGGCACATTACCAGCGCTTTCACACCGCGCTCATCGTGACCAGCGCGGTGCGCACCGTGGCCTTTCAGCGGCACCTGGTGCTGGTGAATGGCAACGCCGCGCCGCCAACGGGCGATGTGGCCTCACCGCACCTGTATGGCCAGGCCATCGATATCGCGAAAAAGGGCATGAGTGTGGCGGAGATCGCCTGGATGCGCAGTTATCTGACCCCGGTGGAGGCCGCGGGCAAAATTGACGTGGAAGAGGAGTTCCAGCAGGCCTGCTTTCACATGAGCGTGTACCGCCGTTATGCCGGGTTGCCAGAGCCGAATCGTGTGCCTGACCCACCACCGTCCCGAACGCTCCAGCTGGCGCACACGCAGCAGCCCGCGCCGGCCATGCATCCGCTGCAGCGGGTGAAGGCAGCGCTTCGGCGACATCGCCGCTTGCCCACGGGACTGCTGGCCACCGGTTTGCGATAGCTGCGCGAACCGGAGCCGAAGTTTGTGGTCGAATAGAAGTTCGGCCTTGAGCACACCCACTCCAACCTTTGCCGCATTCCGTCCGCGTCGCTGGCTGCCCAACGGCCATCTACAGACACTCGCGGGCAACTTTCTGCCTCGCACAAACCAGCTGCCCGAGCCCACGACGGAACTGGTGACCGTGCCACTGCCCGTCGAAATGCAGACGCTACCGGAAGCCGTGGCCTTGGACCGGCTGTTGCCTAGCCGCGTGCTGTCCCATTGCCATTCGCAGCCCGACCCACCTGCT
>CALMOM010000050.1:16679-53668 GCA_937873305.1 uncultured Terriglobus sp. | reverse complement strand
GGTCAGCACCTGCGCCGCTGGAGCCGCACCACTCGTTGCTACTGGCCCAGGTCAGCGTCATGTAGCGCGCCCCGGCTGCGTGGAAGTCGCGCAGGGTGCTGAGGCGATTCTCGATGGCGTGGCCGCCCTCAATACCGATCAGCGCTGCATAGCGTCCCGCCTCTCGAGCTCTCAGCACATCATCCGCCGTACGGCACACCTGCAGGTGCTGCGGAAAGCGCTCCGCTTGCCGGTGGACGCTTTCAATAAGGCTGCGCGTGCGTTCCGCCCAGTGGCCATGCCAAGCCTCCGGTTCGGGCCATGCAATCAAAAAGCCGCCGTTGAGTCTGCCCGCGCGCGCCGTTTCGCTGGACAGCTGCCCCTCGCCGAGTGGATCACCCACCCAGTTCCAACCCTCGTCCACGAAGCGCTGTGGCGTGTCGGCGTGGCCGTCCAGTACAAGTGCCTCAGCGTGCAGAATCTGTGCGGCGGTCAAAAAATCCGACATCGTCCCATAGTAGGGTATGCCGCCGGGCGCATACGGCAACCCGGCTTCTCACCTTGGCGTCTATTTTTTGTGCGAGGTGACACGCGATGAGCAGCAGCATGACTGGCAACGGCAGTGCAGGTGAGGGTGAGGGCATCGCAAAGGACAAGGTGAACACGGCCGACACACCGGCACGTCCTGGCCTGAACTCTCTTGAGACACCGGAATCCGGCAATCAGACTCACATTGACCGAGTTGCAGAGGATTCCGCGAAGCGTGGCATGAACCGGCAGGCGCATAACGACGGAGACATCTTCACCAAGTAAATTTTGCAGGTTGTGTTAGAAGGGCCACGGCGATGCCGAGGCCCTTTCGTTTTGATGTATCTCAGTCTTAGTCACGTTTATAGCTTCTCGAAAGCTGCCGCGCCTGCCTCTGCCACAGCCTGGTCCTGTTTGCCGAGCCCGCCACTGACGCCAACCGCTCCGACCACCTTGCCGTCCTTCTTCAAAGGCACGCCACCCGCGAAGATCATGACCTTGCCGCCGTTGGACGCGTGGATGCCGAAGAACTGATCGCCGCTCTGTGAGTTCGTACCAAGGTCACCGGTCTCGATGTCGAAGGCTCGTGACGTCCAGGCCTTCTTTTGCGCGATGTCGATGGACCCCAACCACGCGTTGGCCATGCGCTCGAAGGCAAGCAGGTTCCCGCCTTCATCGACAACGGCCACATTCATCGGTTGTCCGATCTCTTCCGCTTTTCGCTCTGCGGCCTGAATGATCGTGCGAGCTTGCTCTAGTGTGATTGCCATGTGCTATCTCCTAAACTGGAGGATAGGACGCACATACATCCGGCAGGGCCGTGCGGCAGATGCCAATAGTGCTTAGAATTTGCGCTCGGTCACGTAGCCGGGGACCCACTGCAGCGCCCGCAGCGCCTGAGCGCTTCCGGCGTCGCGCGAGAGAAGGTCGGCAATGGATTGCCGAGCCGCCTCAGCATAGGCACGCGCAGCATCGAGGGCATATTCCAACGAGCCGTGCCGATGGAGTATGTCGAGAATGGCGATATGCTTCACCCGGCCAAAGTTGCGGTCGGCCAGAACCGTCCGGATGGCCTCACGCTCGGCACCAGTACCGCGCTCAAGGGCGTGGATGACAGCTAGGGTCGCCTTGCCCTCGCGAAGGTCACTGGCGGCTGGTTTGCCCAGCGTCGCTTCCTCGCCGGTCAGGTCCAGCACATCGTCCACAATCTGGAATGCCAAGCCCAGGTTACGGCCGTACTCTCCCAGTTGCTGCTCCGTCCGTTCGTCCGCACCTGCCAACGCCGCGCCTAACTGCATGCTGACGCAGAACAGCTTCGCTGTTTTGCGGAAGATGAGATCGAAATACTCTTCCTCATTGATCAGGTGACCCAGCTTCTGCATCTGCAGCAACTCGCCCTCAACCATGTCCTGTGTCAAGCCAATGAGCAGGTCCAGGATGTGGAAGTTGCGCTCTTCAAGCGCGGTATGGAAGGACTGCATGTAAAGCCAGTCGCCGGCCAGCACGCACTTGGCGGCTCCCCAGGCAGTGTTCGCCGAGGGTCTGCCGCGCCGTGTTTCCGCCTCGTCGATGATGTCGTCGTGCACCAGGGTAGCCGTGTGCAGCATCTCTACCACGGCACCCAGCCGGATGCGCGCCGCGCCGTTGTAGCCCAGCGCCTTGGCTGATAACAGCAAGAGCAACGGTCGAATGCGCTTGCCGCCGCCCTCGATCAGGTAGCCTGCAATGTCGCGAACGACCCCGACCTCAGAGTTCGACTGCTGGCCGAATTCACGCTCCACGGCCTGCAGGTCATCCTTGAGCAGGTCGAGGACTTCCTTGGCAGTCGCTATGGGCAGGACTCTCACGTTTCTTTTGACTGTAACAGGCTGCCCTTCGACAAGCCGCGAGTGCACTTAGTTGGAGCGGTAGTTCGTGAACTGCAAGTCAACGCCCATATCTTTGCCTTTGAGCAACGCGATGACCTCCTGCAGGATGTCGCGGTCTTTGGCGGAGACGCGCACCGTATCGCCCTGGATGGACGCCTGTGCCTTTTTCTTGCTGTCCTTGATGGCCGCAACGATTTTCTTGGCGACGTCGGACCCGATGCCTTGCTTCAGCTTGATCTTCTGCCGGACCGAGCTGTTTGCGGCGGGCTCGATCTTCTCGTACTCAAGGTTCTTGAGCGACACACCGCGCTTCACAAGCTTCTGCGACAGGATTTCGATCACGGCCTTGAGCGTGTACTCATCCTCCGACGCCAGCTGGATCGTCTCGTCGCCTTCGAGCGCGATGGTCGATTTTGAGTTCTTCAGGTCGAAACGCGCGTTCACTTCTTTGGTCGCCTGGTCAATGGCGTTTTTGACCTCCTGAACTTCAACCTTGCTGACCACGTCGAAACTATTGTCGTTTGCCACAAAGAGTCCTTTTCCGCCGGCACATCGCCGACTAGCTGATTCGCCTGTCCGCTGCTTTAGGGATGGATGCCGAACAGGCGGTGAAAGTTCACGGTGGTCTGCTCTGCCAGCCGTTCCACCGAGACGCCGCGCAGGTTGGCGACGAACTCCGCCGTGGTGCGGGTGCGGGCAGGCTCGTTGCGCTCACCACGGAAGGGCTGCGGGGCAAGGAACGGTGCGTCGGTTTCTACCAGGATGCGGTCGTCCGGGGCAAGCTGCGCGGCCTCGCGGATGGACTGGAAGCGGTTGTAGGTGACATTGCCCGCGAAAGACAGGTAAAAGCCCAGGTCGAGCGCAGTGCGTGCCTCCGCTGCCGTGCCGGAAAAGCAGTGCATGACGCCGGTGCCACCACGCGGGGTGAAGTGCTGGCCAATGAGGCGCTGCAGGTCCGCCTGCGCGTCCGCCGCGCCGTAGCGCCCCTTTGCTTCCGGCGTGGCAAGCTCACTGGTGCGGCAGTGGATCAGGATCGGCTTGCGCACCTCGAGCGCGATCTCCATCTGTGCGAGGAAGGCGGCCTGCTGCACGTCGATCGCCGGATTGTCAGCGTGGTAGTAGTCCAGGCCGATCTCGCCCACGGCTACCACCAGCCGCTTCGCAGCCAGCGTTTGCAGTGTATGCAGGGCGTGCGGTGTGGCCTTGTCAGCCTCCTGCGGGTGAATGCCCGCACTGGACACGATGTGCGGCGCGGTAGCGCTGCCCGCGTACTTTTCCGCCAGATCGTGCGCGCGATGCATGGTGTCCGGCCCGTCACCGATGCCGACCGCGAGAATGGTGCGCACGTCGGCTTCCATGGCGCGGGTCAGCACCGCGTCGAGGTCGTCGGCGTAGCTGGGGAAGTCGAGATGGGCGTGGCTGTCGACGAGGTGCATAGGCTTACCGGAGGCGCGCGCCAATCTCGATGTCTTCCAGGAAGCTGACCAGCGCGGGGTTGCCGTCGCCCACGCTGGCGGCGACGATCATGCCCTGCGATTCCAGTCCACGCATCTTGCGGGGCGCCAGGTTGGCGACGATGGCGACCTTGCGGCCCACCAGCTTTTCCGGCTCATAAAACTGCGCGATGCCTGCCAGGATCTGGCGCTTTTCGTAGCCCAGATCGACCTCGAGGCGCAGCAGCTTATCGGCCTTGGGGATGCGCTCGGCGACCAGCACGCGGGCGACGCGGAGATCGACCTTGAGGAAGTCGTCGATGGTGATCTCTGGTGTGTCCGGTTTGGCTACTGCAGGTGCCGCTTCGCTGGCGGGCGAGCTTTCAGGCACAGCTTCAGTGCTGTCGCTGATGGGTGCAAGCTTCTGCTCGGGCTGGTCGTCAGGCTGCGCAGGTGCGGGCTTCTGTTCGGCTTCGTTCATCTGTGTAATCAACTCCTTGTCCGCGCGTGGAAAGATGGGCGCGAGGGTTCCGATGCGGCTGCCCGCGGCAAAGCCGCCGTGCGTCAGGTCGCGCAGTTCGCCACCTTCCGCCGCGCGTTCGATGCTGCCCAGTCCAAGCTGCTGCCACACCTGTGCGGTACTGTACGGCAGCACCGGGTAGAGCAGCGCGGTGACGATGCGGATGCTCTTGGCGGCGGTGCGCAGCACGGTGGCAAGGCCATCGCGTTGCGCCGGGTCCTTGGCCAGCTTCCAGGGGGCGTTGGCGGTCAGGTAGCCGTCGGTCGCACCAATCAGGGCGGCTGCGGCCTGCACTGCCACCGTAAATTCCTGCGAGCCGATGCCGGCGCGCACGGTACCCATCACGTCGGTAATGACCCCCGTCAGTTCGGTGGACAGGCCGCTCTCAGGAATGCCACCGTCGAAATTTTGCGCGATCATGCTGAGCGTGCGGCTGACCAAGTTGCCGTAGCCGTTGGCCAGGTCGCTGTTGTAGCGGGCGAGTAGGGCGTCGAACGAGAACGAACCGTCCTGGCCGAACGGGATTTCACGCAGGAGGAAGTACCGCAGCACGTCCGCGCCGAACAGGTCCTGCTCCCGCTTGGGTGCGTCCGGCTTCAGGCTGCCAAAGGCATTGAGGATCGTTTCCGCGCGCACAATGTTGCCGCGCGACTTCGACATCTTGCTTTCCTCGAACAGCAGCCAGCCGTGCGCGACGATCTTCTTCGGCAGCGGCAGTCCTGCGGCCAGCAGAAAGGCCGGCCAGTACACGCAGTGGAAGCGGACAATCTCCTTGCCGACGAAGTGCAGGTCGGCGGGCCACAGCCGGGCAAACATCTCTGCGTCTTCCGCCGTGTCGCCGCCATAGCCGATGGCCGTCATGTAGTTGGCCAGCGCGTCCAGCCACACGTAGATCACGTGCTTCTGCGTGGTTGCGGAGGCTGCGGGCTCCGGCACCGGGATGCCCCAGTCAAAGCTGGTGCGCGAGACGGACAGGTCCTTCAACGCGCCCGGCACGTACTGCGCGCCAGTGTCGCTTAGCGATGTTTCCGCGCCGCTGTTCAGGTCGCCGCGTAGAAAGCTGAGCACCTCGTTTTTGCGCGCTTCGGGCTGGATGGCGAGCTGGTTGGACTCGATCAGGTCGATGAGCTGTTTTTGGTACACCGAGAGCCGGAAGAAGAAGTTCTCCTCCGTCACCGTCTCGGTGGGCCTGCCGTCCGGGCCGATGGTGCCCGGCGGCCCTTCGACGAACATCTCTTCGCTCACGCAGTACTGGCCAGTGTAGCTGCTCAGGTAGATTTCACCCTTCGCGTACAGGTCGGCGAAGAGCTTCTGCACGCCGCGCTTGTGCTTTGCGTCGGTGGTGCGGATGAACTGGTCGTAGCTGATGCCCATGCGCTTCCAGAGCGCCTGGAAGCTGCCGGAGACCTCGTCGGCAAACTGCTGCGGCTCAACACCTGCGGCTGCGGCGGAGCGGCCGATCTTTTGGCCATGCTCGTCGGTGCCGGTCAGGAAGTAGGTGTCCGCCCCCAGCAGGCGCTGCTGCCGCGCCAGGGTGTCCGCCGCGACGGTGGTGTACGCGTGGCCGATGTGCGGACGCGCGTTGACGTAGTAAATCGGCGTGGTCAGGTAAAACTTGTCTGGCATCGGAGCGACTACCAGTCTAGCAAGCGCGCGTAGGTAGACTGACGCCATGGCTAAGATGACGGTCGTGACCGGAGCGGCAGGCTTTATCGGGCGTAACGTGGTCGCGGAACTGAACCGGCGCGGGCAGCGCAACCTATTGCTGGTCGACCAATTGGGGAACGACGAGAAGTGGAAGAACCTGCTCGGCCTCGAGTACGACGACATGCTGTCGCCCGACGAGTTTTTGGACCGCGTCCACGGCGTGGGAACGGTCGACCTGCCGGAGATCGACGGGATCGTGCACCTGGGTGCCTGCTCTGCCACCACGGAGCGCGATGCGGACTACCTGCTCGAGAACAACTATGCCTACACCCGCACGCTGTGCGAGTGGTCGCAGGCGCATGGCGCACGATTTGTGTATGCCTCGTCCGCCGCAACCTACGGCGACGGTGCCATGGGCTACGACGATAACGACCTGGTCACGCCGTCGCTGCGGCCGCTCAACATGTACGGTTACTCGAAGCACATGTTCGACCTATGGGCGCTGCGCGAGGGGCTGTTCGCGAAGGCGGAGAACCCCATAGCCGGATTGAAATACTTTAACGTCTACGGCCCGTATGAGGAACACAAGGGCGACATGCGCTCTGTGGTGCACAAGAGCTTCGGCCAGGTGGGCTCCGACGGCAAGGGCCATGTGCAGTTGTTCAAGAGCCATCGGCCTGGCTACGCGGACGGTGAGCAGATGCGTGACTTCATTTACGTGAAGGATGCAGTGGACGTGACGCTGTGGATGCTGGAACACCGCCACGTGGGCGGCCTGTTTAACTGCGGCACGGGCACCGCGCGCACCTGGCGCGACCTGGTAACGGCGGTGTACATGGCCATGCACCACAACCCGCAGATTGACTACATTGACATGCCGGAGCACCTGCGCGGCAAGTACCAATACTTCACCGAGTCCAAGCCCGACAAGCTGCGCGCCGCAGGGTACACGAAGCCCTTCACCACGCTGGAAGAGGGCATTCGCGACTACGTGCAGAACAACCTGCAGCAGCAGACTGCGTAAAAGGATCAAGCCATGCCAGAGAACTCCATCCTGCAGCGAAACATCGCTGGCCTGCGCGCCGTGCTCGACACGCTGACGCCGCTGGAATCTGCCCTGAACCGAGCGGCAGACCTGCTGGCCGACGCGCTGCTTTCAGGCCACAAGCTGCTGGCGTGCGGCAATGGCGGTTCTGCTGCCGATTCGTCACACCTGACCACCGAGTTCGTGGTGCGCTTCCAGGCCGACCGGCGGCCCTACCCGGCCATTTCGTTCACCGCCAACGGCGGCGACCTGACGGCGTGCGGCAACGACTACAGCTTCGACGAGGTCTTCGCGCGGCAGGTGCGGGCGTACGGCCAACGCGGCGACATCCTGTTTGCATTCACCACCAGCGGCAACAGTGAAAACGTGCTGCGCGCCATTGCCACGGCGAAACGTGAAGGCATCACCACGGTCGCGTTCCTGGGCCGCACCGGTGGACGTACCGCGGGTATGGCGGACGTGGAACTGATCGTCACCGACGAGGTTACGGCGCGTATTCAGGAGGCGCATAAGCTGCTGTTGCACACCATCTGCGAGATGGTGGAGGTGCGCCTGCACGCCGCCGCGGCCCGAGGCGATCAGCCTACTCAGTGACAGCCAAGCAGCCCGTTCCGTAACAGCGGTATGCTGGTGCACGGAGAATGCGGTTGAACGGTTTAAGAATCGGCATTGATTTGGGTGGCACGAAGATTGAGGGCCGTGTCTTCGATGCGACGGGGCAGGAATTAGACAGGCTGCGTGTAAGCACACCCCGTGACGACTACCTAGGCACCATTCGCGCCATTGCAGACGTGTCCACCTCGCTGGAAACCCGCGTCGGCGCGCAGGGCACCGTCGGTGTAGGTATTCCTGGATCCATTGTCCGGTCCACCGGCCTGGTCAAGAACGCAAATTCCACCTGGTTGAACGGCATGCCGCTGGAGGCGGACTTGTCTCGCTACATGGGGCGAGAGGTGCGCTGTGCCAACGATGCTAACTGCCTTGCGGTATCCGAGGCGATCGACGGCGCGGGCGCGGGCTTCCCGGTAGTCTTTGGCGTCATCCTGGGGACTGGTTGCGGTGGCGGCATCGCCATCAATGGTCGGGTCCACGCCGGCCCAAACGGCATTGGCGGCGAGTGGGGTCACAATACGCTGCCCATGGAGCACCCTGAGGAGTTTCCCGGGCCGGATTGCTACTGCGGCCAGCGCGGCTGCATGGAAAAGTGGGTGTCTGGCACAGGGTTAGAACTGGACTATCTGCGTGTGACCGGTGAGCCGCTGCGCGGACCCGAAATCGTAAAACTTAGCGAGCAGGGCGATGCCACGGCAGAAGCGGCACTACACCGCCTGGAAGACAGGCTGGCGCGCGGTCTGTCCAACGTGATGAACCTTTTGGACCCGGACTGCATTGTGGTCGGCGGCGGCCTGTCACGACTGGAACGGCTCTACACAGACCTGCCGCCGCTCATTGCGCAATATACGTTCGGCAAGGGCTGCGAGACCCCTATCCGTCAGGCAGTGCATGGGGATGCCAGCGGCGTACGCGGTGCGGCATGGCTGTGGCCGGCTAACGAGGTCGCCGCCGGTTTATAGAACCGGGTGCTGGTAGTCGGCGTGGAGATAGTCGCCGCGTTCGATGGCGGCACGAATTTGGGCTGGCGTGCGGCCTCGCTTGATCTCGTTGTAGGTGAACACTGCCTCCTGCATGCAGGTGGAGCACTCCGCGCCATGAGTGCCCTCAAAGCAGGAGTGCAGGCTGTTGTGGCCCATGGCGCGGTCACACCGGCAGTAGCAGGGCATCTGGTGCAGCACCGGCGAAGCTTTCTCGGCCATGCGGTAGACCGTGACCACATACGCGTCGTGAACTCCCGCAGCAGCAAGCTGCTGTTGCTTCAGCATAGGCGGCAGAGCGTGCGTTGGTGCCGAAGGGTTGTAATCGGGAATGTCCACCGCAGGATTGGACCATTGGGCGCAGGCCGCGACGGTGACCAGGGCGACGGCGCCAAGAGCGAGTAAGCGCTTCATGCCTATAGTGTATGCCTGGTATTCTCCTGCCGCCGTTTAGTGCAGATGGCCGCAGCGAGCAAAAAAGAGCCCGTATGAGTTAATAACCCATACGGGGGAGGCCAGTGACGCAACTTGTAGCGGCGGGATGTTGCTCAACCGTCCGCGTAATCCTTGAGCAATCTGCCCACGCTTAGTATGACGCAGAATCCAGCCAGAAGACGCCCGTGTTTACAAAAAAATACAGATTTATATAAAAATCTGTAGATGTTCCGGCTACCGAACTTCCGGCTCCGGCATTTGCTTCTTTCTAGACGCCCAGTCCGGCTTGGTTACCTGCCGCGAACGCCCAAGCGCCAGCGCACCAGAGGGCACATCGTCGGTAATGCAGCTTCCAGCGGCCACAAACGAGCCATCTTCCAGCCGGAGAGGTGCGACGAGGGCGGCATTGGAACCGACAAAGACGCCGTTGCCGATGACCGTGCGGTGCTTGTGGACACCGTCGTAGTTGCAGGTGATCACGCCCGCCCCGATGTTGGTGCCTGTGCCCACCTCCGCATCGCCGAGGTAGGTCAAGTGATTAGCCTTCGATCCCGCGCCCAGAGTGGTGTTCTTGGTCTCTACGAAGTTGCCCACGTGGGCTGCACGGCCGATGCGGCTGCCGGGCCGCAGATGCGCGTACGGCCCTAGCAGCGCGCCGTCTTCCACCGTCGCCTGGGAAAGAATGCAGCCATTGCGCAAGAGCACGTCGTCGCCCAGGGTTGAGTCCTCCACAACGGAGTAGGACCGAATGCGGCAGCCGGAGCCCACGCGGGTGTTGCCCAGCAGCTGTGTGAAGGGCTCCAGCACGCTGTCTGCTCCTACCTCCACGCCGGCATCCACCGTCACGGTCTCGGGCCGGAAGATAGTCACACCGGCAGCCATCAGCCGCTGCGTCGTAGCCTCGCGCAAGCTTGCATCCAGGTGCATCATCTCCGCGATGGTGTTCGCGCCCAGCACCTCGTCCACGGAGTCGGCAGCCACAGCGACCACGCGCTCGCCATCGCGCACCAGCATGGCCGCCACATCGGTCAGGTAGAACTCACCCGCGCTGTTTGTGTTGCGCAACTCGCCCAGGCGCTGAAAGAGCGCGTCGGTGCGAAAGGCGTAGATGCCGCTATTTATTTCACGCAGCCGTTCCGGGTGGGACAGCAGGTCGGGTGTGAGCGACTTTTGCTCTACGATGGCGTCCACGTCACCATCCGCTTTGCGCAAGACGCGCCCATAGCCGGTCGGGTCCGGAGGAATCGCCGTAAGGATCGTCATCGCCGCGTGCTGCTGCAAATGGGCGTCGCACAGCCGGGCGATCGTCTCCGGGCGGATCAGAGGCACATCGCCGGACAGCACCAGCAGATGCTCGGGCGCAACGGTGCCGCTGTCGCGGTACCAGTCACGCACGCACTGCAGAGCGTGGCCCGTACCCAGCTGTTGCGGCTGCAGAACGAAGTGCACGCCTGTGTGGGCTGCCGCGGCCTGCACCTGTTCCGCCTGGTGGCCCACCACCACCGCGATGCGGTCTGCCGGAACCGTCGTTTCCGCCGCCGCGATCACGTGTAGCAGCAGCGCCCTGCCGCCCACCTGGTGCAACACCTTTGGCCGAGCGCTGCGCAAACGGGTGCCTTTACCCGCTGCCATGATCACAATGCCAAAATCACTCGCCATCTCGTTCGCCGTGTCGCTCACACTCCTGATGCTACGACGAGACCCAGCCCGCGGGGCTGCCGCCGTTGCAGGGCCGTTCCACTTCAGGAAGCGGCAGCAGTGCGTCGGCGCGTGGCCTTCTTGGCAGCCGTTCGCGGTCGCAGCTTTGCAGGTGCAGCGGCAGATTCGCTGGACGCCTTTGCTGTGTCACCTTGTGCCAGCTCCATCAGACGCGTCTGCGCCTCCACCGGGTGTGCCCCGCGCGGCGGGCGTGTGTAGTTGCCATCCGATTGCAGCAGGCGTGCCTTGACCGTATCGGCCAGGTAGGTTTGCAGGATCTCGTTGCGCAAGCGTGCCCGCAGTTCAGGCGCGGTCACCGGGTACACCGACTCGCAACGCTCGTACAGGTTGCGCGGCATCCAGTCGGCAGAGCCGCAATAGACTTCGTTGCCCGCGTCGCCGTCCGGCACGCCGTTGCTGAACCAGAAGATGCGGCTGTGCTCCAGGAATCGGCCTACGATAGACCGCACGCGAATGCGCTCGCTGAGGCCGCGAATGCCCGGGCGCAGGGCGCACATGCCCCGGATGATGAGGTCCACCTCCACCCCAGCCTGCGATGCCGCGTACAGGGCCTGAATGGTTTTGCCATCCAGCAGCGCATTCATCTTGGCGATGATGCGTGCTGGGCGTCCCGCGCGGGCGTGCTCCGTTTCGCGGTCGATCAGCGCAAGCGTGTCCGTCGCCAGGGTGACGGGTGCGACCATCAGCGGCCGGAAGTCCTCGCCCTGCGCATCTGCGGTCAGGTAGTTGAACACTCGCTGCACCGCGGACGTAACGGCTTCATTCGCGGTCAAGAGACTTATGTCCGTATAAAAGCGCGCTGTGATGGAGTTGTAGTTGCCGGTGCCCAGGTGCGCGTAACGGCGAATGGTACCGTCCCCGTCACGGCGCACCAGCAGTGCCAGCTTGGCATGCGTCTTAAGGCCGACGATGCCGTGAAACACCTGCACCCCAGCGTCCTCCAACGTGCGTGCCCAGCGAATGTTACTGTCTTCGTCGAAGCGTGCCATCAACTCCACGACCACGGTCACGTCTGTTGTTGGCGCTGCGTCCAGAAGCGCCTGAAACAGCGGACTGTCGGCGGACGTTCGGTACAGCGTCTGTTTGATGGACACGACACAGTCGTCTTCCGTGCCAGCCTCGATAAACTGCTCCACCGTGCGGTACGAGTCGAAGGGGTGGTGCAACAGAATGTCCGTGTGTTGCAGCGTTTCAAACAGACTTTGCGGCTGGCCGTCTGGTTTGGCAGGTGGCTTGTACTCGCGTCCGCTGAACTTTGGAAATTTCAGGTCGGGCCGGTCGACGGCACTGTACAGCTCCATCAGTCCCGAGAGATTGATGGGCTCTTCCGCGCGGAACACCTGCCAGCGGTCGAGCTGAAAGTTGACACGCAACTGGTCGATCAGCTCCTCATCGGCACCGGCACCCACTTCCAGGCGTACGACATCGCCGCGGCGGCGGTTATGCAGTTCTGCACGGACGCTTTCCAGCAGGGAACGTGACTCCTCCTCTTGCAAGTAGAGATTGCTATTGCGGGTCACACGAAAAGGGCCGCGCGCCAGAATTTCGTACCCCGGAAACATACGCGGCGTGTGCGCCTGGATGAGTTCATGCAAGAACAGGAAGCGCGATACTCCCTCCGACGAGGGCAGCCGTATGAGACGCGGCAGCGAGCGTGGCAGCGTGACCACGCCCAGCATGGGGCCGCTCCGCGCAGCACCGCGCTTGCGCTGGATCAGCAGGCCGATGCACAGCGCCTTGTTCAGCACGCGCGGAAATGGGTGCGATGGGTCCACCGTCACCGGCGTCAGCAGCGGGTCGACCTCGCGGTCGTAGAAGGCATTGGCAAACTCAACCGCCGCGTGATCCAGGTTGTCCCAGTGCAGCAGCTCTATCTGCTGCGTACGCAGCGCTGGGATAAGGCTGCGGGTCCAGCAGCTGTACTGCTCGCGGTTAAAGCGGTGCAGGTGATCGGCCAGTACGTCCAGCCGCTCCTGCTCGGTCATGCCATCATCGGCCTGCACTACGGGCTGATGGTAGCTATCCTCAATCCGCTGCAGAACACCCGCGACGCGCACTTCGATGAATTCGTCCAGGTTTGAAGCAGTAATGGCCAGGAACTTGACGCGCTCCATCAGCGGATTGCTGCTGTCCTGCGCTTCTTCGAGCACGCGACCGTTGAACCGCAGCCAGGACTCGTCCCGGTTGAAGAACAGGTGTTGCGGCTCATCGACAGAAGGCAATTGCTGCCTGTTTGCTGGTTGTTTTCGCTTGGCGGGTTTGGCTGCTTTGGTGACCATCGTTCCTGCGCGGCAGCGTTTCAAGGTTTTGCTGACCGCTCGGTCGATTCTAGTTGCTTTGTGTGACAACACCTATGTGAGCGGCGCAACGTCCAACTCGCTTCCGGGTTCACGAATCTATGCTGGAGAGATTTCTCCACACATCAAGGGAGCACGACATGCGACACACACGGTTTGCAGCACTACTTCTTGCGGCGGCAGTCTCTTCAGCGAGCCTGTTGGCGCAGACTGCCGGGCAAGACATGAAGTCTGCCGGCCACGACACGGCGCAGGCGACCAAGAACACTGGCCACGCCATCGGAACGGGTACCGAAAAGGGCTACGACAAGACAAAGAGCGGCACAACAAAGGCCGCCAAAGCAACCGGTCACGGTACGAAAAAGGCTGCTGTAAAGACCAAGGACGCCTCCGTGGATGCGGCGGACGCAACAGCGCATGGCACCAAGGTCGCGGCTCACAAGACAGCGAACGGCACCAAGAAGCTGGCTGACAAGGTCAGCGGTAAAGATTAACCGATCTCTGCTAGTGCTTGCAGACGGGTGCCACTCTGGTGGTACCCGTTTTGCCGTCCAAGCGGGGCCAATACTAAGATTGCGCGTGCGATCTTCGCATGGCTAAGCGAGGCAGCAGCACAGGCACGGCGAGCGCCACCAGCGTGATCCAAAACACGTCCGCGCCCAGTAGATGCAGCACCTGGAGCCAGGCGGGTGCGAGCAGCAAGACATTCATCACGCCAGTCACCACCTGCACCAGCAGATTTATCAGCACAAGGCGGCTCGCAGCCCGCTGTCTAGCGCGAATGAATGTAAGAGCCAACCACACGCAGGCGACTACTAGCAGCGCGGATGCCGCAGGGTGAATCCAGCGCATGCGGATGAGCAGCGGGGAACTTGCAGCGAAATCGGCGGCAATGGCCGCACTCAAACTAGGTGACGGATAGATCGTGTCGGCCAGCGCTGCGACCGAGCCAGTTGCGCCCACGACGATGGTCGCCGCGAGTGCCAGCCACAGTGGGGTAGCGCTCAAATCACCTTTGCCTGCGGTCCGGGTCCGCACAGTACGCAGCAGCACCGCCGTCACCGTGGTGGCAGCCAGTAACAGCAGCGTGTTGGTAAAGTGCACGCCCTGCACCAGCACGCGCGCCGCAGAGGCGTTTTTCTCGACATAGTGTCCTAGCACCAGCACCGCGCCCAACGCGGCTTCCGTCAGCAGCAGGATGCCCGCGATCACCGCGGCTCGGCGAGCCGAGTGCCCTTTGCGTGTGGCGCGAAACACCCAGCCGATGAGCAGCGCGAACATGGCGGTCGAGATGCCAGTGAGTGAACGGTGTGCGAACTCTATGATGGTAGCCAACCGCGGGTGGTGCGGCAGCACTTCGCCGTTGCACAGCGGCCAATGGTCGCCGCAGCCCGCGCCAGAGCCGGTAATGCGGACGACCGCGCCTTCCAGCACCACAAACACGAAGAAGCTGAGTGTCGTCCACGCCCAGGCATGCACGCCACGCGTGCTACGTGTGAGTTGGGGCGAAGGTGCAAGGGAAGTGGCCATAATGTTAATCTGCGGCAAGTTCCTTGGCACGCTGCGTGGCACGCTTGACGGCCTTGATCAGCGTCACACGCAGGCCGCCCTCTTCCAACTGCAGAATGCCGTCCACGGTGCAGCCCGCGGGAGTGGTAACGGCGTCCTTCAGCAGCGCGGGATGGTAGCCGGTTTCCAGCACCATGCGCGCGGAGCCAAAGGTGGTTTGCGCGGCCAGCTGCGTGGCAATGTCGCGCGGCAGGCCCACGTTGACGCCCGCCTCCGCCAACGCCTCAATGATGATGTAAATAAATGCCGGGCCGGAGCCGGACAGACCGGTGACTGCATCCATGTGCTTCTCATCCACCACCACGGTACGGCCCACCGTGCTGAAGATGCGTTGCGCAATAGCCAGCTGCTCGTCCAGAACAAAGCGACCGCGACACAGCGCGGTGATGCCCGCAGCCAGCATGGCAGGCGTGTTTGGCATGGCGCGGATGACGCCCAACTCCATGGCCGCGGCATCCTCAATGGCCGAAGTCTTGACCGATGCCGCGAACGAAAGCAGCAGCTTGTTGCCGGTCAGCGCGGGCCGAATCTCTTCCACTAGCGCGGGCACCTGCAGCGGCTTCACGCCTAGCAGGATCACGTCGGCGTCCCGTGCGGCCTGCAGGTTGTCCGTCGTCACCGCCACCCCGAACTGAGTGGACAGCGCGTGCGCCCGCTCCGGGTGCGCTACCGTGGCGGCAATCTGCTCCGGGTGCAAGAGGTTGTTTCTGAGAAAAGCCTGCAAGAGGATGCCGCCCATCTTACCCGCGCCCAGCACCGCCACCTTCACGCCAGGCATGCTAGCGGGTGTCTGCGGCAGTTCGTACTCCATTGTTTCTTTACTCACGGTTTGAACTTGCTTTCCTGCGGTCTAGCGCCGCGAATAGTACATTCACGTCCATGGCAGCCTGAGTGCCACTCACCCGAAGCACACGATCTTCCTGCTGTTGCAGTCCCGTTGCGTTGAACGTGTACACCAGACGTTCCTGCGGGTCTATCAGCCAGATGTTTTCCACCCCCATCGACCTGTAGTCGTCCAACACCTGCAATGTCCTGGAAAGACGGTCCTCGGGAGACAAAATTTCAATGCAGACGAGCGGCGGCGTTGTAGCTACCTGCTCATCCGGTATATCTGTGCGGATTACCGCGACGTCACAAACACGCGCTCTGGAATCACTTACAAGAATGCGTGGCTCTGTTACCGGTTCTGCACCCAGGACGTGCTCCTGTCCAGCAAACCAGATTGCAATGCTTACCTGTAAACGACCGTGATCTTTCTCGCCCACGTGTCTCCCCAGCAGTTCTCCATCAACAAAATCACAATCGGGCCGGTAAGCGGAGTGGAGGTACTGCTCTACTGTCATCTGTGCTGGCGCTGTAACCATTGCGAGCCTCCATGTACAGACTACGCCGATGGATCGTGTACTTTGCAGCTGCCAGCGCGAACGAGCTTCCGGGTCATCACTCCGGCCAGGCGGCCTTAACCACGCGCTGCACTTGCTGCGCCAGCACGGCACAATCCTCCGCGGAGTGCAGGGCACAAGCGGCACATCGGTGCCTCCTGACTACAAGATCGCCTAGTGTAACCATCACGCATCGCGTTTGTTATTTAGCGCTTGCCGAAGACCTCGCCCATGCGGCGGATCTGCGCGCCTACACCGCGCAGCTTCTCCTCAATGTGCTCGTAGCCGCGATCAATGTGGTACACGCGGTCCAGGATCGTCTCGCCCTCAGCCACCAGAGCGGCGAGCACCAGCGACGCGGACGCGCGCAGATCACTGCACATGACGGCGGCACTGGACAGCGGCGTCTTGCCGCGCACGGTGGCCGTGCGGCCTTCTACGCGAATGTTCGCGCCCATGCGCACTAACTCGCTCACATGCATAAAGCGGTTTTCAAAGATATTTTCCGTGATGGTGGACGTGCCCTCGGCCTGGGTGGCCAGCGCCATGAATTGTGCCTGCATGTCTGTCGGAAAGCCGGGATACTCCACGGTCGACATATCCGCGCCCTGCAGCTTTACACCCTCGCTGCGCACACGAATGTTGTCCTTGCCAACCTCCATGCGCACACCGCACTGCTCCAGCTTGGCAATGACAGCCGCCAGGTGCGCGGGGTTGCAGCAGTCCACGTTCACGTCGCCGCCGGTGATAGCACCCGCAATCAGAAAGGTGCCCGCCTCAATGCGGTCCGGATTGATGCGGTGCCGCACGCCATGCAGCTTTTCCACGCCAGTGACGCGGATCGTGGAGGTGCCCGCGCCCTCGATCTTTGCGCCCATGCCGATCAGCATGGCGGCCAGGTCCGTCACCTCCGGCTCCTGCGCACAGTTTTCCATCAGCGTTTCACCCTCGGCCAGGGTGGCTGCCATCAGCAGGTCTTCCGTGCCGGTCACGGTAATTTTGTCGAACAGGATGTGCGCGCCGTGCAGCCGGTCCGCCTTGGCCTCAATGGACCCATGCTCCTGCGTGATGGTGGCGCCCATCTTTTCCAGGCCGCGCAGGTGCAGATCGATAGGACGTCCGCCAATGGCGCAGCCACCCGGCACCGCTACGCGCGCCACGCCCACGCGGGCCACCAGCGGCCCCAGCACCAGCGATGAGGCCCGCATAGTCTTCACGATCTCGTACTTCGCTTCCGGATCGCTCAGCACGGCACATTGGATGGTGGTGCGGTGCTGCGCGCGGCCATAGCCCAGCTCGACAGTAGCACCCATCGACTCCAGCAGTTTGCGCTCCGTGTCGATATCGCGCACCTGCGGTATGTTCTCAAGTACCACTTCGTCAGCGGTCAGGATGGCGGCGGCCATGCAGGGCAGCGCGGAATTTTTTGCGCCGGAAACGCGAATGGTGCCGAGCAGGGGATTGCCCCCGCGGATGACGAACTTGTCCATCGCACCAGTCTACGGAAAGTGCACGTGTGTGGTGCTCCAGTGCGGCACGCTGTGCAGCGGGGTACCGAGCTAGGTGCCGGTACCCGGGCGGGCCGGTCGCTGCCAATGCAACGATCACAGACCTGGGAAGGTCTGCCCACCCGGGTAGCAGCATCCTCCTGGGGGAGGAGCCTGTTACACGCCGGTCGTCGACGTACCTGTGACGTGCCGCCCATGGCGCATCGCACTCATCGTTCGCTCCGAGGATCGCTGGAGAACGATCGCTAGTGGTCATAAACACGGCGGGGATAGGACGTTGCGCGCAACTTTCTGCGGACTTGCGTTTTGCAACCGCCCACCAAAGACGAACTGAAAACTGGCTTGCCGGACGCGCAAACCTGCTGCAGACTAGGTTCGTGACCGCACTGCGAGCGCGCGTGGCAGTTGCTGTATGGATGAGTTGCGGCGTTGCCCTCGCACAGGGCAGAACGATTCTGCGCGCCTACGCGGGCACCGACGGACGTGCACATGTCGTACTGCGGAATGGCAGCGAGTATGTCGCGCCCAAAGAGGGTTCGACCCTGGATGGCGATGAGCAGCAGGACGTCGAAGAGATCCGGGTGTCAGAGATGGCAGAGCCGCCGGTTGGCTCGTGCTCTCACCCAATTGCTGCACCTCATACCCCATCCCGCTGGAGGTGATGGTCTACCGCGACGGTGCGCTGCTGCGGGGAACACCCGTAGGGGTAATGCGTCCGGTGTTTCAGTGGCGGTTCTGGAGCGGGTCTGGCCAGGTGGCGCTGCTTCACGAAAGCCTGCACGGCGCTCCACAGTTCCAGGCAGAATTGCTGGACCTTACTTCATCGCGGGTGCTGGCCAAATGGTCTCAGCCGAAGCGCAAGCCGTTCACAGGACTGCCAGCCTGGGCAGAGGCCTTCCGCCGGTACATGCAGCAGACGCTATAGCTCCAGCGCTGAGTTTTCAATGGCGCGGCGCACGTTGCCGTCGGACTTCTGCAGTCGGCGGACCGCCTCCATCTTGTCGACGCTGGCCTTCAGCATCACGACTGCGATGGGGATGGATTTGCCCGCAGATTTTATGGTGCGGATGGCCACATCACGGTCCACGCCGGTGACGCGCTGCAGCACGCCAATGCCGCGCTCCACCAGTTTCTCGTTCTTCATGTGTACGTTCACCATCAGGTTGTCGTACACATAGCCAAGCCGTGTCATGGCACCGGTGGTGATCATGTTAGTGATCATCTTCTGCGCGGATGAGGCCTTCAACCGCGTAGATCCACTGATCACCTCGGGCCCGACCTCAGCCACGATGGTGATGTCCGCCGCATCTGCCAGACGGGTGTCGCGATTGCAGGTGATGGCCGCCGTGTGTGCGCCACGCTGGCGGGCGTACTCCACCGCACCTACTACGTAGGGTGTTCGCCCTGATGCGGAGATGCCGATGACGATGTCTTTGCGCGTGGGCCGGCGCTTGGCGATGTCACGCTGTCCCATCTCCGGACTATCTTCATTCACATCGGCGGCGGAGGCTAGCGCCTTGGGCCCGCCGCACATGATGTATTGCACCTGCGCAGGCAGCGTCGAAAAGGTAGCGGGGCACTCCGCGGAATCGAGCGCTGCAATGCGCCCGGAGGATCCGGCACCCACGTAAATCAACCGTCCCCCGTCACGCAGGCATCGTGCTACCGCATCGATGGCTTGGGCAATCTCCGGGAGCGCCTTTTTGACGGCATTGGCAACCTTGGAGTCCTCCGCATTGATGATGCGGGCAATGTCCAGAGAGGACTTGGTGTCCAACCCTTCCGAAGCTTCGTTTGACCGCTCCGTCGTCAACAAACGTAAGTTGTGCGACTCCTGCGGAACTGCCGGTGTGGCTTGCTCGTCTGTCATAACTGCAGGCATGGTTCTGTGTCCCCCGCCTTCTGGCATTCTACGTCCAACGGCACTACGATGCAGAAGGGGCGCATGGGGATTTCCAGCTAGTCAGTGCCAGCTAACCATCCCGGAACTGCGTAACTGACCGGCTCAGGCCGCGTCTCATGGTCAGGTGGAGTTGTGAACGGCACTGACGTTAGATCGCATAAAGCGGCACAAAGCACGTCGTTCGGCTGGCTGCGCGACGTTCTTGCGTCTGTCGCTGTTTCTGTGTTCATCATTCTCTTTCTGTACCAGCCGGTTCGCGTGGAAGGTACCAGCATGGTGCCCATGCTGCAGGATCAGGACCGCCTCTTCATCAACAAGCTTGCATACCGGGTGGGTGAAGTGCACCACAGTGACGTTGTAGTCTTCCACTACCCGCGCGATCCGGCAAAGAGCTACATCAAGCGTGTCATCGCGTTGCCCGGGGACCGCATCCGCATTGATCGCGGTCGGGTATTTGTTAATGACCGGCCTTTGGCTGAACCCTACGTGCCTACGCGCTACACCGATGACCGTTCTGAAGAAGAGATGACCGTTCCGGCGGGCGAGTATTTTGTGATGGGCGACCACCGGTCCATCTCAAGCGACAGCCGCGATTTTGGGCCCGTCGAGCGGCAGCTCATCTATGGCAAGGCAAGTTTCGTGTACTGGCCGTTTGACCAAGCTGGCGTTGTCCACTAACTAGCGCTTGCGGGACCAAAATAGCGCATCAGCGCAGATACCTCGTTGCAGTTGTGGCCACAGTTAGTGTCCGAATGCATCACACTGAAAAGAAGTTCAAAGGAGAGCCTGTGAGCAAGATTACCCGCAGTCTGTTGTTTGCTATCACGCTGTTCGTGGTTGGGGCAGCAGTTAGTCCCGCCGCGGCGGACGCGCAATACCACCGCCATCACCACCACCATCACCATCACCACAATCGCTAGACCATGACGCGAAAAGCCCTGCCAGCGGCAGGGCTTTTCGAACTGGCAAGCGCATCAGCTGTTGTGGATGATTGCTGCAAACGATTTTGGGTCCAGGCTGGCACCGCCGATTAGCAAACCGTCGATTTCCGGCTGCTCCAGCATCTTGGCGCTGTTCTCTGGTCTGACAGAGCCGCCATACAGGATACGAATGCTGTCCGCCAGGTTGTTGCCGAACAGGTCTCGCAGCTCGTCGCGGATCATGCCGTGGGCCTCGTTCGCCACTTCGGGCGTCGCGATGGAACCCGTGCCCACCGCCCAGACCGGCTCATACGCGATCACGAGGTTGCGGACCGCGCTTGCGGTAAGGTTTGACAGTGCCGCACCCATCTGCGCCAACAGCGTGTCTTTGGTGTAACCGTCGTTACGATCGGCCAGCATCTCGCCTAGGCACAGTACCGGCACCAGCTTGTGTGCGATGGCGGCCTTGAGCTTTAGGTTCACGTGCTCGTACGTTTCGTTGGCATACAAACGCCGTTCGGAGTGGCCCAGCAGCACATGCGTGGTGCCGATGCTGGTCAGCATGGTGGGTGACGTCTGACCGGTGTACGGTCCCTCGTTGCGCCAGTGCATGGTCTGCGCGCCTGCCCGGACTACCGTGCCCTGGATACGATCCATGACCGTCGAGAGGGACGTGGCGGTAGGAAAGAGCAGGATTTCGCTGGCCTCATGCCCCTCCAGCATGGGTAGGAACTGGTCGAGGTATTCCACCGACTCTTTGGGATTCTTGTACATCTTCCAGTTACCGGCAAAGATCGGCTTGCGCATAGTCGGCGTTTCTCCTCTGGGCTGAGATGGTTGTCTGCTGAAACCGGTGTTACCGGTGTGCCTGGACGGGTGGCAGCCGCTACTTCTGCGTCAGCGCGGCCACCCCGGGCAGCGTCTTGCCTTCCAGAAACTCCAGCGACGCGCCTCCACCGGTGGAGATGTGCGTGATTCGGTCTTCAACGCCCGCCATGTGCACCGCGCTCACGCTGTCGCCACCGCCCACGATGGTGGTTGCATCCACGTTGCCTGCCACGGCCTCCGCAACGGCGAGCGTGCCCTTGGCGAAGGCGGGCATCTCGAAGACACCCATCGGCCCGTTCCACACAATAGTGCTCGCGTCCTTAATCTCGTTGACGAAAACCTCAATCGACTTTGGCCCAATGTCGAGTGCCATCTTGTCATCAGGGAAGTCGCCAGTGCCGTCCAAGATTTCCGTGTGCGCATCCGCAGCAAAGCGGTCAGCCAGCACGTGGTCCACCGGCAGCAGAAAGCGTACGCCCTTGTCGTCCGCCTTCTTTAAAGCAGCCGCGGCCACGTCGATCTTGTCGGCTTCCAGCAGGCTCTTGCCGGTCTTCTGGCCTTTGGCGTTCAGAAAGGTATAGGCCATGCCGCCGCCCACGATGATGGCGTCTACCTTGTTCAGTAGGTTGTCGATCACGTCGATCTTGTCCGACACCTTGGCCCCGCCGATGATGGCGACAAACGGCTTATCGGGCTGCTCCAGCGCCTTGCCCAGGTAGTTGAGTTCCTCCTCCATCAGGAGGCCGGCAGCCGACTGCGCAACAAACTTCGTGATGCCTTCTGTTGAGGCGTGCGCACGGTGTGCCGCGCCAAACGCGTCATTCACATACACGTCGGCAAGCGCGGCCAGCTTCTTCGCGAACCCCTCGTCGTTCGCCTCTTCTTCCGGATGGAAGCGAAGATTTTCAAGCAGCAGCGCCTGCCCATGCTCCAGGTTGCTGACGAGTTCCTCGGCAATAAGACCGACGCAGTCCGGCGAGAACGCCACATTGCGTGAGGCACCCAGGTCCGCATCCAGCAGCATGCGCAGCCGGTCCACCACCGGCCGCAGGCTCATGCTCTCCACGCGCTGGCCCTTGGGCCGGCCCAGATGTGCTGCAAGGATGACCTTTGCTTTCGCACGGAGCGCAAACTCAATAGTCGGCAACGTCTCGCGGATGCGCGTGTCATCCAGGATTTCGCCACCATCTTTCGACAGGGGAACATTGAAATCGACGCGGATGAAGACGCGCTTGCCGTGCAGATCGAGGTCGCGGATGGAAAGAAAAGCCATGGCTCGATGATAGCCGGTCTACTCGCCCTCTCGACTCTCCTTGCTGTGCTTGACAGACGTGATGACGACTTCGTGACCGTCAATGCGGTACAGGATGCGGTAAGCACCCTGTCCTGAGCGCACCTTCCACTCGCGAAGATCAGAGTGCCGCGACAGCTTGCGCCCGATCCCCGGCTGCGCGGCCAACAATGGGAACTGGGCTCGGATTGCGCCTACTGCTTGCTGTGCAGCACGTTCGCTGAAGTGTGCTCGGTACCAGTACAGCCGCTCTAAATCGCGAAAGACACCGTCTGACAGGACTATGTGTGGCATTCAGGAGGGGGCACCTTCTCGCCTGCTTGCAGCTTGGCCAACCAGGCGTCCGCTTCCTCCCACGTTACGTGCAATCCTGTCTGCTTGTAATGCTCGTAACGGGCATCCGACTCGGCGATGATCTGCTCGTCCGTCATCGGCTCGTCAGCATAAAGCTCCGGCTGAGCTTGGTCTGTATTCTCAGCTTCACTCGCCTCTGCAGCTGCTGAACGCTGAAAATATGCCTCCAGAGCGTCACGCAACAGCATCTCTGGCGAGCGAAGTTCGCGCGCCGCAAGTTCCTTCAGGATGGCTTGCTGGTCCGGATCGACGGTGAGTGCCTGTGCGGTGGTCGCCATGCGGAATGATAGCCCCAAATGCAGCAGAGCCGCAGCGCTGTTCGTAGTCGCTGCGGCTCTTACCTGTTTTGTTACCCAGACGTTCGGGGAGGTTACAGACCCTTCTCCACCAGGAACAGGATCATGTCCGTGACGCGCGAGCTGTAGCCCCACTCGTTGTCGTACCAGCTGATGATCTTGCCTGTCCTGTCGCCCACGACCTTGGTCAGCAGCGAATCGAAGATGCTGGACCGGCTGTCACCCTTGAAGTCGCTGCTCACCAGCTCCTTGTCCGTGTAGCCCAGGATGCCGTGCAGCGGGCCTTCGCTGGCCTGCTTGACGGCGGCGTTGATGCTCTCCACGGTGATCGGCTTTTCCGTGTTGAAGGTCAAATCGACGACCGAGACCACCGGTGTTGGGACGCGGATGGCGAAGCCGTCCAGCTTGCCCGCCATCTCTGGAATGACCAGCTTCAGCGCCTTGGCCGCACCCGTGGTGGAGGGAATCATATTGATGGCGGCGGCACGTGCGCGGCGCAGGTCCTTGTGCGGAAAGTCGAGGATGACCTGGTCATTGGTGTAGCTGTGGATCGTGGTCATGATGCCGCTGGTGATGGTAAAGGTGTCGTGCAGCACCTTGACCACGGGGGCCAGGCAGTTGGTGGTGCAGCTGGCATTGCTGATGACGTGGTGCTGCGCCGCGTCGTACTTGTCTTGGTTCACGCCCAGCACGACGGTGATGTCCTCGTTGGTGGCGGGTGCGGAGATGATGACCTTCTTCACTGTCTCGCCCAGGTGCGCCTTGGCCTTGGTGGCGTCGGTGAAGTGGCCGGTCGATTCGACGACGATCTGCGCACCCACCTCGGCCCAGGGCAGCTTGGCGGGGTCGCGCTCTGCGAAAACCTTGATCTGCTTGCCATCGACGGAGATAAAGCCGTCACCCGCCTCGATTTCGTGGCCATGGAGGTTGCCCAGCACCGAGTCGTACTTCAGCAGGTGCGCCAGCGTCGCGGGGCTGGTAAGGTCGTTGACGGCGACAAACTCAATGTCCGGGTTGCCGAGCGCGGTGCGAAATACATTGCGGCCGATGCGGCCAAATCCGTTGATGCCTACCTTTACTGCCATGGTGATCTCAGTCCCTCTCAATGCAGCGCGGGGGTGCGCTTGACGAATCTGCTTCATTTTACCTGTTAAGGTTGGGAGCTTTCGGTAGGGCACAGCTTCAGCTGTGCCGAAAACTGCGCATCATGAGGTGGGCTTTAGGCCCTGAGGTCAGCTTAGAAAGCCGACCTCGGCGGCTAAAGCTGTTACGTAAGAGGTTTGTGACGGCATGGCTGAAGCCATGCCCTTCCGAAAGCCTCGCGCCCTGAGAGCCTTATGGCACGACCCTATCTCGGCCGGACTGGAGAACTTTGCGGGCCCCGTGCGCTATGGTAGAAGCGAGTCATGCGCGACAGGATGCGCAACCAGATGAGACGACGCGGTAAGCGTGGCCCGAACAACAGCGAGGCCACTGGCAAGATTGGGCAGGAGATTCCCCAGGATCAACCTGCAGCGCTGCAGCCCAGCTACCCCGACGCGCCCCGACGCACAGCGGAACCGGCCGGCGATGAGGCAGTTGCACAGGATTTGCAGGCAGCTGCGGACTCCGCGGGCGAGCACGACGGCGGCACGGACGATACTGCAGCTCCGGGCAGAATCGAACTTGAGACGCAGCCCGAAAACGCAGGCACTCCGGTGGAACCGCAAGCAATTGCCGCGGGTGACAAGTCCACACCGCGCGGCTATGTGGTACTGGCCATCGGCTTGCCGGGTAGCGGCAAGACCACCTGGTACAAGCGCCGGGGCGTAACCCCTTTGAGCAGCGACATGCTGCGCACCATCCTGTTCGACGACATTACCGACCAGCGCTACAGCGGCCTGGTGTTTTCCACGCTGCGGTCGCTGCTGCGGGCTCGCCTAATCGCGAAGATGCCGTGGAATTATGTGGACGCGACGAACCTGTCCGCCCATGAGCGCCGCCAATGGATCAAGATGGCGAAGAGCTTTGGGTACGAGGCGCAGGCTGTCTACTTCGACGTGCCTTTGCCCGTTTGCATGGAGCGCAACAGCAAGCGCGAGCGCCGCGTGGCCGACGACGTAATGCAGAAGATGGCAGAGCGGCTGCGTCCGCCGTCGTTCAAAGAAGGCTTCAGCAAAATCACCGTGGTCCGCGTAAAGGGCCAGGGCGGCAGCACGCCCGCCACGCCAGAGCCGACTGCGGAAGCGTTTAATGCGCCGGTGCCGCCTGACGAGGACGAGATTTCGCCGAACGGTGCGGCGGACGACACCATGTCTGCCCACGACGACGTGGCGGACGAGGGTGCCGCACCGGAGGC
Source organism: uncultured Terriglobus sp. (assembly GCA_937873305.1). Taxonomy (GTDB): domain Bacteria; phylum Acidobacteriota; class Terriglobia; order Terriglobales; family Acidobacteriaceae; genus Terriglobus. The sequence goes on along the minus strand of CALMOM010000050.1, from coordinate 28,216 downwards.
TGACGAAACCGAGCAGCGTTTCGAAATGCCTGCGCCAGATGCGGCAAATTCCGAGTCGGCTGAGGGTATCGACAGCGATAACAGTGCTGCTGGCCGGTTAGACGTGATTGAGTCTGGTGAGAGTGCCATCCGGTCCTGATCCATCCATGCTGGGCGCGGGAGCGATTGAGTTCCGCGATGTGAGCCTGACAGTGCCGCAGACGCCCTCCCGCAAGGAGGGCGTCGCGGCTTTTGGCGTTGCTGCCGACGCACCGCATCGCATTCTGGACGGAGTCAGTCTCTGTGTGGAGGCGGGCACCACGGTGGCGCTACTGGGCCGCTCCGGCTCAGGCAAAACGACACTGCTGCGCACGGTGAATGGCTTGGCGCTGCCGTCCGGCGGGTCGGTTCTGGTGAGCGGTAATACTGTCAACCAGGTGGATCTGCGAGAATTGCGGCGTAGCATCGGCTACGTCATCCAGGAGACCGGCCTGTACCCGCACATGAGCATCGAACGCAATGTTGCCATGCCTTTGGAGCTTGCCGGTACGCCGTCGGAGGAGCGCCGCCGCCGTGCCGCCGAACTGCTGGAGATGGTTGGTCTACCTGCGGCGGAGTTTGGCAGCCGGATGCCGTGGCAGCTCTCCGGTGGCCAGCGGCAGCGGGCAGGTGTCGCGCGGGCACTGGTCACGAGCCCTGCCATCCTGCTTATGGACGAGCCGTTTGGCGCGCTGGACCCGCTGACTCGCGCCGAAATGCAGACGCTGTTGCGCGACCTGCTGGGCAGGCTGCGAGAGGGCTCTGACACGGGTACCACGGCGCTGATTGTGACCCATGACCTGCAAGAGGCTGTCTTTCTGGCCAGCCGGGTGGTGTTCATCCAGGAGGGCAGGGTAGCGGCCAATCTGCCGTCGAATGAGGTACTTACGTCGACGCTGGCCACGGTGCAGGAATACGTCCGATCGGCTCAGCGGTTTGAGGCGGCAGGATGACTGCCTTCCTGCACCAGCACGGCTATGAGCTGCTGCGGCTCACGCTAGAGCACCTGTGGCTGGCCGGATTTTCGCTGCTGTTCGCCGCCGCCATCGCGATTCCGACAGGCATCTGGCTCATCCGGCACGAGCGCTGGGCGCGCCCGGTCATTGGGGTGGCCAACGTCATTCAGACCATTCCTAGCCTGGCGCTCTTCGGCCTCTTGCTGCCGGTGCCGTGGCTTGGCGACCGCGCCGCGCGGCTGGCCATACTGGCGCTCACGGGTTATGCCATTCTGCCCATCCTGCGCAACACCTACACCGGTATTCGGGGCATTGACCCGGCGCTGATAGACGTCAGCAACGCGCTCGGTATGACCCCGGCGCAAAGGCTGTTCAAGGTGGAGCTGCCGTTGGCTGCCAGCGTGTTGCTGGCCGGGCTGCGTACAGCAACCGTCACCAGCATTGGAGTGGCGACCATCGCGGCGGCCATCGGCGCGGGCGGGTTAGGCGAGTTCATCTTCCGGGGGGTGGCCTCTGTAGACAACCGCTTCGTGCTCGCCGGAGCGGTACCGGCGGCGCTGCTGGCGCTTGTAGCGGATGCCCTGTTGGGGCTACTGGAACGCCGTTTCCAAACACGGCAGAGTGCGCGCTGAAATGGCGGTACTAACGCGCACATTGCACCGGTTGAAACGACAGTTGCTGCGCATTCTGCACCTCAGAACGCGCTTTTTGCAGGCTCTTCAGCACGTCTATGTCCTTTATGTGCGTCCTTCGCGCGTTACAAGCGCCTTACGCTCGCCTCTCGTCCCAAGACGCCGCTTGCTGGCTACCACCAGTCTCTTGCCGCTCTGCCTCCTACTCTCCGCGTGCGATCCGCCACATGGCGCACGGCTGGTAATTGGTGCCAAGAACTTTACCGAGCAGGTGCTGCTGGGCGAACTGCTGGCGCAGGAGGCCGAGGCTGCTGGTGAAAAGGTAGACCGGCGTTTTTACCTGGCCGGCAGCTACATCGCGCACCAGGCGCTCATCTCTGGTCGTATCGACGCCTATGTGGAGTACACCGGCACTGCGCTCACCTCGATCCTGAAGCAGCCGCTGGACCATGATTCGGACCGTGTCTTTGCGACCGTGCAGCGCATCTATGCGCGGCAGTACCACGTGGCAGTGCTGCCCTCGCTGGGCTTCGAAAACACCTTTGCCATGGTGCTGCGGGAGGCCGACGCGCAGCGATTACAATTAAGAACCCTAACCAGTCTCCAGCAGGCAGCGCCGCAGCTGCGGCTGGGTGTGGGCTACGAGTTCGAGGAGCGGCCAGACGGCCTCGGCGGTATGGAGCAGGCCTACGGGCTACGCTTCGCTGGCGATCCGCGCGTCATGGATTTGGGCCTGCTATACCGCGCGCTGGGACAGGGGCAGGTGGACATCGTCTCTGGCAACAGCACGGATGGGCAGATCACCGGCATGCACCTGTACGTTCTGCAGGATGACCGGCACTATTTTCCGCCGTACCAGGCCGTTCCTCTGGTTCGTGAAGGGGCGTTGCGGCAGCACCCCGGCCTGCAGACGGCAATGGCACGCCTGAGCGGCGTGGTGACTGAACCTGAGATGCAGGCCATGAACCACGCCGTGGAAGGCGACCACCGCGACCCGGCTGATGTGATCCGTGAGTTTCGGGCACACAAAGGGTTGTAGCCTCGGCTACGACTGTTCGCTAAGTGACAGTTCGGCTACAGCTTGTGGTGCTAAAGTGTGCGCATGGTTGGAGGTCCACTCGTCGACCATGAATGTGCTCCTGCCCTGCGCTGCGCCACCAGGAAGATACTCCGCGCGAGATCAGCTGTTGTAGCAGCGCCCGTCTTCTTCTGCGATCCACTTTAACTTGCGAGAAAACACCATGCACGCCTCCGGTACGTTTCGGGTCAGGATCAGCAGTGCGGAACCCAGTGACCTTGGCAGAGAAGCGGGCCTTGGTCGTATTGCAATCGACAAGCTTTGGAGTGGCGATATCAAGGGCTCCAGCAAGGGCGAGATGTTGACCGGTAACACCGCCGCCACAGGGTCCATGGCATACGCGGCCCTGGAACTGGTGACAGCGACAGTAGGAGGCAAGTCAGGCAGTTTTTATCTGTTGCACCGGGCTACCATGATGCAGTCCGATCCGGGCACCGCGGTGCTGGAAATCTCGGTCGTGCCTAACTCCGGAACCGGCCAACTAGCCGGACTCACGGGCGAGTTGCATCTCCATACCAGTGGCGAACACGAGTATGACTTCGTGTACCAGCTGCCACAATCCCCTGAAAACGGACGTCGAAACTGTCCCGCGTGCATCCAACTGCCCGAGGGATACCAGATGGCTGATAAGAACGTGGCAGGCACGGAAGGCGTTGCAAAGATCAAGGAGTTGACTAAGGACATCCACATCGCGATGCTGACCACGGTGTCGGACGACGGTTCGCTGCATGCGCGTCCCATGGCGACGGAATCCGCGGATTTCGACGGCACCCTTTGGTTCATCACACGGATCGAATCCGGCAAAGTCGAGGAGATCCGCGACGACAGTCACGTGCTGGTGAGCTATGAACAGCCAAAGGACGGTGTGTACCTCTCGCTGCAGGGCCGCGCCGGCATTGTGCGCGACCGCGCCACCATCAAGCAGCACTGGTACAAGGGCGCGGACGGCTGGTTCAAGGACGGCAGCGATGATCCGGCGGCGGCATTGATCCAGGTCAAGATCACGGGCGGCGAGTACTGGCAGAACAGTTCCAGCGGCGTGGTGCGGCTGGGCAAACTGGCCCTCGCGTCTGTTCTGGGCGCAGACAAGGTCAATGTCAGCGACGAGGGCAGGATCACGCTATAGCCCTCGCCTTGTGATTTGCTAAGGTGGTGTTGCCCGTCCTGTGTGCTGCCGCGTCTATACGTCAGCCGCATGTGGCGGCATTGGGGAACCCTGCATGATTCGTAACAACCGCCTGCAGCCGCGCGACAGCGACAAAGGTTTTACGCTGGTCGAATTGTTGATTGTGATGTCGATCATCATCATCATTGCAACATTTGCCGTGCCCAACCTGATGCGCTTGCGCCGACAGGGGAATGAGATGAGCGCCATTCAGAGCATTCGTGCCATTGTGGGAGCGCAACTGCAGTACTCGCAAACCTATCCCAGCAATGGCTTTGCCTGTTCGCTGGCAGCGCTGGGCGGTGCACCCGGCAGTGCGCCTTCGCCTGCGGCAGCCGGTCTGTTGAATGCCGATTTGGCCGGCGGACAGAAGGCGGGGTACACGTTTGCCCTTACTAATTGCAACAAGGTGACCATCAACAACCAGGACCAGTACACCAGCTACGAGATCACGGCGGTGCCGCAGAAGGTGGGCAACACGGGCGATCGCGGCTTCTGCTCGGATGACTCGCAGCAGGTGAAGTACGACAGCAAGGGCGGCACGGCCTGCACGCAGCCCATTCAGTAGAGTTCCGTGTCGTGGAAGGAAAGAGCGTCCGCAAAGTACACAGAGTTTCCGCAAAGTTCGCAATAGCTTCTGCGTCCTTTGCGAGACCTTCGCGTACTTGGCGGACGTTCTTTTGCCACCTATGGATGTTAGGCCTGCTCGGGGCGCTGTCGGCCTCCGCACAGACCGATGTGCACGCACTTGCCGCAAAGGTCGACGCGCACTACAACCATCTACACAGCCTGCGCGCCGGCTTTACTGAGAGTTATAGCGGCATGGGCCAGCAGCGCACGGAGCGCGGCACCCTGCTGCTGGCAAAGCCGGGCCGCATGCGGTGGCAGTATGCAGGTGGCAAGCTGTTTTTGCTGGACGGCAAGGCGGCCACCAGCTACGTGCCGGGCGAGGCTCAGGCGCAGCGCATCCCGGCAAAGCAGTTGGATGACGTGCGGTCGCCGCTCCGGTTCCTGCTGGGCCATACGCAACTGGAAAAGGAGTTGGACGGCCTCCACGCGGAACCTGCCGCGGGCGGCACTGTTCTGCTCACAGGCAGGCCGCACTATCGCACCGGACAGGAAGGCGAGAGGGTGCAGTCCATTGCGGTGCGGGTGCAGCCGCTTTCCGGCATCATCGCCGGGCTGGAACTGCGCGAGATCGACGGCACGGTGACGCGGTTCGACTTCTCGGACATGCAGGAGAACCTGCCGGTGACTGAAGGCAACTTTCGCTTCGTGGCGCCGCCTGGGGTAACCGTGATTGATGGTCTGCCACCGACGTAAAGCATAGATGGCTCATGGCGCAAGAGTGACTCACCCGCGAAAGCGTGTGGTTCTGTCCGGAAACAGCGAGGTTGTTGCCCACGTGGAGTCCAGCAGGTTGTCGAGACTTGGATCAAACGCGGACTCCGTCCTGTTTGTGGATCGTGCAGAGCGTCAGGATGTTTCTTTTCCATTGTTGTTCACGAGCGGAGACGGCGAGATGGTGCCTGGCACCTGCGACAACTTGAGCGAGTCTGGCCTGCTGGCCACGTTTACGTTGCCCCTGGACATCTGGACCCATGGCAAGGTGAACCTGTCGTTTGGTGCGGGCCTTTTGGGGGTGCACGTGCGTGTGGCGTGTGCACGGCCTCTGCGCGGGACTTGCATTCCAAGAGCTGGACAACGAGCGCCGGCAGAAGATCCGCGAACTGGTGGTAGCGGTGCGCGAGACGGGCTACTTGCCAGACCACCTGTGACCCATCTGCACACGTGCGGGAAAGGCCGGTTATCGCCCGCCAAGCTGTTTCTGCTTGATCTCCACTGAGGATTGCCCTACAAAGGAATCAGGACTGGACCAGTCCGCATTCTGAAGTCGAAGGAAACCCTCATCGTGAAGCAATGGCCAGCCCTCGTGTGTTTGCCGTTTCTCCTGCAGGTCGCCACACGCGCGCAGGGCGGTCCTGCAGGCCAACCCGCGCCGGGCGGCCCTGGTGCTCAGCCGCCGCGCCGGGTCGTACTGCAGGCTTTGGATACAAATGGCGACGGCCAGCTTTCCGCTGCGGAAATTGAAGCGGCGCCGGCCTCGTTGCTGACCTTGGACAAGAATCATGACGGCCAGGTGACGCCGGAGGAATACAACCCCAAGTTGGAAGACAAGTCCGCGGGCGACGAGATGGTCACGCGCATGATTGTGTTCGACCGCAACGGCGACGGCGTCCTTTCCAAGGATGAGGTGCCGGCGAGAATGCTGGCGATGTTCGACCGCGGCGACACGGACCATGACGGCAAGCTGACGCCGTCGGAAATTCGCGCGATGGCTGCAGGGCAGACCGACCCGCAAGGCCGCCCAATCGGCCGGGGAAACGCCACCGGCATGCTGCGCATGGACCCGGTGATGGATGCGCTGGATGTGGACCATGACGGAGTCCTGTCGGCGGCGGAAATCGCCAGCGCACCCGGCGCGCTGAAGACGCTGGACAAGGACGCGGATGGCACCCTGAGCGCGGCGGAACTGCGCATGCGGCAGCAAACACCAGCTGAGCGGGCGCAGCACCTGTTCGACGAATGGGACACGAACAAGGGCGGCGGTCTGGTCAAGGCGGAACTGCCAGACCGCATGCAGGCGCAGTTCGAGGCCATCGATCTGAACCATGACGGCAAGATCGACATGGAAGAGGCGACGACCTTCTTTGCAACGCAGCCGCAGGGCGGAGGACGCCCCGGTGGTCGTCCAGAGGGTGCACCGGGCGGGCGCATGCCGCGCAACGACGCTCCGCCTACCAGCGGCGCGCCGAATCCAGCCACCCTGCCGCCAGCGGCACCACAGCAGTAGGAACAGGAACAGGACGATGATGAACCGGAACTTGAAGCAAAGCTTTGCCTATGCTGCGGCTGCGTCCGCTGTTGCGGGTGTGCTGCCTGCGTTTGCCGCCACGCACGCGATCGTGCCGGATGCTTTGCCCCGACCTACGACAGATGGCGCAAACCGGTGGAGTCTGCACCGGGAGGATGTGCTGGGCACCTCGCTGGATGCCGTGGTAAGCGCGTCGAGCCGTGCTGTGGCAGACAGGGCTGAGGCTGCAGCATTGGCGGAGTTCACGCGGCAGTCGCGCCTCCTGAGCGCATGGGATGCGGAAAGCGAGTTTTCGCGCTGGCAGCGAACGCATGGCGTCCCGGTAAAGGTGTCGCCGGAGTTGCTGGCGGTGCTGCAGCAGTTTGATCGCTGGCAGGGTGAGACGGGCGGCGTGCTGAACGCCTCAAGCGAGACGGCGGCAGCGCTGTGGCGTCACGGAGTGGAGCCCTCCACAGCAGAACTGCACGCCGCGGTGGTGGCCATGGGGCAACCACACTGGCAGTTAGATTCGATTGCTGGCACGGCGACCCGGCTGGGCGCGGCACCACTCGTCCTGGCCAGCTTCGTAAAGAGCCTGGTGACTGGCGCGGCGGCAGATGCGGCACTGCGTGCAGGAGCCACGGGCGTCATGCTGAACGTGGGTGGCGACATCGTGACGCGCGGCGTGCTGGCGCAGACGGTCGACATTGCCGATCCGAAGGCGGACGCGGAGAATGACCTTGCCATCGACACGGTGCAGTTGCAGGACCGCGCCATTGCCACCAGCGGAGGCTATCGCCGTGGCTTTGCCGTCGCGGGCGAGCACCGTTCGCACCTGATCGATCCGCGTACGGCGATGCCCGCCAGCGGCGTGCTGTCATCGTCGGTCATCGCGGCAGACCCGGCAACGGCAGGTGCGCTGGCGACGGCACTTTCGATCCTGAGCCCGCGTGAGTCAGAGGCCTTGATGGAGCGTCATCCGGGAACTGAGTACCTGCTGATGATAGCGGACGGAGAGCGCATCGTAAGCAAGGGCTGGGCGCAGTATCAGCAGGCGCGCGTTACACCTGCGGGGTACCGTGTGCCTGCCGCAGGTGCGGGTGTGCCGACCTCTGGCAACTGGGTGCAGGGCACGGAACTCGTCCTAAAGGTGGAAGTCCCGCGCATGGATAACCCGCGCTATCGCCGCCCATACGTGGCTGTGTGGGTAGAGGACAAGGACAAGTACCCTGTCCGCACCATCGCGCTCTGGTTCCAGAAACCGCGCTGGCTGAACGAGCTGAAGTCCTGGTACCGCGACGACCAGATCCGCAACCTGAGCGAGGGCACCGACATTTCGGCAAACCCGCAGGTGTCGTCAGCCACGCGCGCGCCGGGCACGTACACCCTGCGTTGGGACGGCAAGGACAACGAGGGCAAGCTGGTGAAGGCGGGCAAGTACACCGTGGTGGTGGAGGCCGCTCGTGAGCACGGCGGCCACTCTCTCGTGCGGCAGGAGATCGACTTCAACGGCACGCCCGCGCAGTTCTCTCTGCCGGCGAACCAGGAATTGGGCATGGTCCAGCTTGACTACCGCAAGCACTGAAGCCACCGGGGGCGCGGCGATAGCAAAGGGCCGCGCGCCGCAGCCGCTGTCTATCCGCCTGCGCAAGCAGACGGCCATTGTGACGCGCTGGCTGCACATCTACCTGTCCATGGTGTCGTTTGCCGTAGTCCTGTTCTTCGCCGTCACGGGGCTGACGCTGAACCATGCGGAGGCGCTCTCGCACGGCGAACGGGTCCGCGAACTGCACGGCACGCTGTCCGCGCAGGATTTGGGCCCAAAAGACAATCCGGACAAGCTCGCCATTGTGGAGCATGTCCGCAACACCGACGGCCTCCATGGCGCCGTGAGCGACATGCGCGTGGAGGACGACACGATCACCTTTAGCCTGCGGGGTCCCGGCTACAGCGCCGACACCACCGTCGACCGCGCCGCACGCACCTACCAGGTGACGGAGACGCGTGCCGGGTTCGTGGCGGTGATCAACGACCTGCACAAGGGTCGCGACACGGGCAAGGCGTGGTCGTGGGTCATCGACGTGAGTGCGGTACTGCTGACGCTGGTGTCCGTCACCGGCCTCGTGTTGATCTTCTTCGTGTACAAACGGCGGCTCAGCGGGCTGATTCTCGCTGTGGCAGCCACGTTGGTGTGCGTGCTGTTGTACCGGCTGTACGTGCCTTGATCTAGCGACGCCAAGCTGCCCGCGCACAGCTTACTTTTGCAGCGTGTACGCCAGCAGCTCACCGGGGTACCCCGGCCCGCTGACAGCAACCACCAAGTATTGTGTACCGCGCAGCATGTACGTCATGGGCGACCCGGTCTGCCCCATGGGCATAGGTACCGCTCCCGCGTCCTGGCCCGTGCGTTTGTTATAGGCGCGCAGCAGCGCACCCTGGTGGCCGTTCGAATCGGTGACTGTGCCAGCCTCACCCGCAATTAGCAACGACTGCGTGGTTAGCAGGCCGATGATGCCGGGCCGACCGGTGCGCGGTACGGTGATGCCCTTGAGCAAGGGACTAGTACGCACCTCGTCGGGCGTGTCGCCATGCGCGGCCTGCCAGAGGATGGTGCCGTGGTCAAGGTCGATGGCGGTGATTTGACCGTAGGGCGGCCGAACCAGCGACAGGCCGTGCAGCCGCAGGTCCTGTGAGCGGTGCCACGTATCGCCTCCTGCCACACCCATGACGAACCGCATGTCGGATTCGCCGGGCTTCGGCTCGACCAGGCCGATAGCGCCTAGCGTCGCTTGTGAAAACACGTACAGAGTGTGTGTCGCCGGGTCGAACGAACCACCCGCCCAGTTGGTACCGCCATAGGAGAATCCAACGGTGAGGGTACCCAGCAGGCCGTCCGCCTTGCTGACCACAGGGGGCGTGTATACCGGTCCAGTACGGTAGTGCGAGGCGAACTGGAGCGCCTCGGCGCGCAGCTCTGGCGTGAAGTCTATGAGGTCTTCTGTCTCAAACCCATTCCGACCGTAGAAGGGTGGCTTCGTCGGCATGGGCTGGGTTGGCGCGTACCACTCGCCGGGTACATCGCCCTGCGGCACTGGCCGCTCCGCAATGGGCCAAACGGGTGCGCCTGTCTCACGATCGAGAACGTACAGGATCGATTGTTTGGTGGGCTGTGCCAGCGCCTTCACCGGCCTGCCATCGATGGTGAGATTCACCAGGATAGGAGCGCATGGAATGTCGTAGTCCCACAGACCGTGGTGGACCAACTGATAGTGCCAGCGCCTTTGGCCTGTCTTGAGATCGACTGCGACGAGGCTCTCCCCGAACAGGCCGCTCCCGGGACGGTGCCCGCCGTACACGTCGCCGGTCGGCATTTCGACGGGCAGGTAGACAAGCCCGAGCGCCTCATCGATGCTGATCTGCCCCCAAACGCCCGTGTTGCCCGTGTAGTCCGCCGCGTTCGCTTCCCAGGTTTCGGACCCGACTTCGCCCGGCCTTGGCAGCGTGTGGAAGATCCAGAGCCTGCGACCGGTGCGTACGTCGAAACCGCGCACGTAGCCCTTGACGTTGGACTTGCTGTCAGGAGTGAGGCCGGAGCTGTGGGCCGCGCCGATGATGATTGTGTCGCCTGCGATCACCGGCGCGGACTGTAGCCCAATATCCGCCTGCACCAGGTCCATGGCCTGATCGTTTTGCTGCTTCAGGTCCACCACGCCGTTGCGGCCAAAGCTGGCGATCCGGCGGCCAGTGTTCGCGTCCAGCGCAATCAGCCGGTACCCAGGGGTTACGTAGAGGATGCGCTCCTGCTGGCCGTGCGACCAATAGCTAAGGCCGCGGCCCGACAGTTGGCGCGGTGCGGCTTCTCCTCGCGCGCCTTCGTCTTCGCGGTGCACCCATCGTAGTTTGCCCGTGGCTGCATCCAGCGCCACCACACTGCGATGGGTGCCCGCCGTGGAATACACCACACCGCGTGCCATCAGGGGCGTGGACTCAAACTTGTATTCGGGCTCGCCGCCCAGCGTAGCCGTCTTAAACGTCCATGCCAGCCGCAGGCGATTGAAGTTGGAGGCATTGATCTGGTCCAACGGAGCGTAGCGCTGATTCGCGAGGTTGCCGCCATAGGTGAGCCACTGCCCGGCCTGGAGCCCGCTGGAATCTGCTGGTCCGTGGTGCTGTCTCGGCTGCTGCGTTCGGCAAGGTGTGGCTAGAACGAACAACACAACAAAGCAGGAGACAAACCAGCGGTGCATACAGTAACTACTGTAACTACAACGCATGAGAGGTGAGCGGCAGTTATCCGCTTGAGTACTGCCGCTTTTTACGAAGACATAGAAAAGGGCTACGAACCGGTCGTAGCCCTTCACATACGTGGCTGAAGTTACTTGTAGCTCTTCGCTGTCTCGAAACGCTCGTTTACCTTTTCCCAGTTCACGGTGTTCCACCAGTTGCTCAGGTACTCGGGACGCTTGTTCTGGTACTTGAGGTAGTAAGCGTGCTCCCACACATCGTTGCCCAGGATGGGGTAGCTGCCCTGCGAGATCGGGTTGTCCTGGTTGGGCGTGGTGGTGATGGCGAGCTTGCCGTCCTTGTAGATGAGCCAGCCCCAACCGCTGCCGAACTGCTTGGCGGTGGTTTCGTTGAACTGCTTCTTGAAGGTTTCGAAGTCGCCGAAGTCGGCCTTGATCTGCTCCTCGATGGCACCCGTTGGGATACCACCGCCACCCGGCTTCATGATCTCCCAGAACATGGTGTGATTCACGTGGCCGCCGCCGTTATTGCGGACCACGGTGCGCACGTCCTCGGGCACGGCGTCCAGGTTCTTGATGAGCTCTTCCGG
>CALMOM010000050.1:6352-16669 GCA_937873305.1 uncultured Terriglobus sp. | reverse complement strand
GGTGTGCTTTTCCACCGCGCCGTTCAGGTTGGTGACGTAGGTGGCGTGGTGCTTGTCATGGTGCAACTTCATGGTCGCTTCATCGATATGCGGCTCAAGCCCGGCGTAGTCATAGGGCAGTGCGGGAAGTTCGAAGGGCACGGCGGTTCTCCTTGTCAAATCGTTCGTGAGGGGCGCATCGTGTGTCCCGGTGCGCGACAGAGGCTTGGATGCCGGGGCGGCAAACGCGGATGCGCAGATCGGCAGACATCGCGCGGCGGTGATTGGCGTCTAACCCGTTCATCATGGACCCGCAACCCGCTGCATATCGTTGGCTGAACGATCAGGGCGAGGCGTTTGGCGCGCCGGGCCTGCCCCCGCGTTGGACCAGCAGCCGCAAGGACGCGGTGATTACTGCTTACGCGGCCAGCAGCCGTGTTTGGTGCACTGTGTCGCACGGCACGCTGAACGAGATGTACTATCCCACGATTGACCGGCCGCAGACGCGCGACATGGAGCTGATCTTCACGGACGGCGAGACGTTCGTACACGAAGAAAAGCGCGACCTCGACTACAGCTTCGATTACGTGGACCGCGACGCGTTGGCCGTGCGGGTAAAAGCAACGGCGCTGGACGGGCGCTACACCGTGACCAAGCACTTCATCACCGATCCGCACCATCCAGCCGTGCTGATGCACGTGACTATCGGTGGTGATGAAGAGCTGCTGAAAAAGCTCAAGTGCTATGCGCTGCTGGCGCCGCACCTAGAGGGCGGTGGCGCGGGTAACTCGGCACGCTCGCTGGACGTGGCCGGCAAGCGCTGCCTACTGGCTTGGAAAGAAGGCACCTCACTGGCCATGGCCGCGGACTGCGGGTTTTCAGCAAGTTCGTGCGGGTTTGTGGGGAAGTCTGACGGCTTCCAGGACCTGAAGGCGAACAAGCAGCTGAACTGGCGGTTCGGCCAGGCGCTGGATGGCAACCTGGCGCTGACGGGCGAGATCGACGTGGCGAAATACCGCGAGTTTACCCTCGCCATCGCACTGGGCGACGGCCACCACGCGGCGCTGGCGCACATGATGCAGTCGCTCTCTGTGCCCTTTGACCAGCATCTGAAGCGCTTTGTGGAGCAGTGGCACCGCACCGGCGTTCCGGAGCGGCTGGCGGCTGCCTCGCACGACGACGGTGGTCTGTTGCGCGTGAGCCACAACATGGTTCTGGCGCACGAGGACAAGACCTACTCCGGTGCGTTCATTGCGTCCGCGTCCATCCCGTGGGGCAACGCCAAGGGTGACGACGACCTGGGCGGTTACCACCTAGTATGGACGCGCGACATGATCCAGAGTGCGACGGCGTTGTTGGCGTGTGGCAGCACGGACACGACACGTCGCGCCCTGGTGTACCTGGCGTGCACACAGCGGCCCGATGGTTCGTTCGCGCAAAACTTCTGGATCGATGGCACGCCGTATTGGACCGGCATTCAGCTGGACGAGGTCGCCTTTCCCATCATGCTGGCGTGGCGGCTATGGAAGGCCGACGGGCTGGGCGGCTTCGATATCCTGCCCTTCGTGCAACGCGCTGCAGCCTTTCTGGTGCGGTATGCACCGGTCACGCAGGAGGAGCGCTGGGAGGAAGCCGCAGGCTACTCGCCGTCGACGCTGGCGACCGTGATCTCTGGCCTGCTGTGCGCAGCGGATATCTCGCGCGGGCATGGTGGCGACGAGGGTGTCTGCTCGTTCCTTGAGAGCTACGCCGACTGGCTGGAGGACCACCTGGACGAGTGGACCACGACGGACGACGGCGTACTGTTGCCGGGCGTAAAGCGCCACTATGTGCGCATCCAGCCGCCCGCACCGGGCCAGCCGTTTTACAACCCGGAGTTTGGCGAAGGCCGCTACGTCATTGCAAACCGTGTGCCGGGCGAGCAGGCAAACTTTGCCGCGAATGAGATCATCGACGGCGGCTTTCTGGAGTTGGTGCGCTACGGCGTGCGCCGGGCCGACGACCCGCTGATTGTGGATTCGCTGAAGGTGGTGGATCACATCCTGAAGATCGACACGCCGTATGGCGCGTGCTGGCGGCGTTACAACCACGATGGCTATGGCCAACAAAAGGACGGCAAACCCTTCACCCACTTTGGCCAGGGCAGGGCGTGGCCGCTGCTGGCGGGTGAGCGCGCGCATTATGAGCTGGCTGCCGGACGCGACCCGGCAGAGTATATCCGCGCCGTGGAGCGGTTTGCCTCGCGCGGCGGCATGCTGCCAGAGCAGGTGTGGGACTATCCGCAGGACCTGCCGGATGAGGGCATGTACTTCGGGCGCAGCGCCGGTTCGGCCCAGCCGCTGGTGTGGGCGCACGCGGAGTATCTGAAATTGCTGCGCTCTGTGGCGGACGGCCGGGTGTTCGACCGCATCGCCGTTGTCGAGCAGCGGTATGCCATTCGCCGGGAAGACCGCACCTTCAAGAGCGAGGTGGAGTTCAGCCAGGCGTCACGTCTCCTAACGCGGCTGCCGCGTGGGAAGCGTCTGCAATTTCTGGATACCGCGCAATTTGACGTGGTGTGGACGGTGGATGGATGGCAGACGGTAACTACCACCCACTCAGGCCTGATTGGCAGCACAGGGTTTGTGGCGGAAGTGCCCTTGCCCGCGGGCGCCGAAGGCACCCTGGAGTACACGCTGCACTGGACAGAGCATGAGGATCGCTGGCTAGGAGCCAATCATACGATCGAGTTGGAGTCCTAAGGGCATGCACCGTGGCCAAACTACCTACGCGGCTGCTTTTACATCCCAATGCACAGCGACTTGTACACTGGGCGGAACGCGCTTCCGTTGACGTGTCCGCAGGGCGTGCCAATCAGGGCCAGTTGGCGCAGCGTGCGCTAGTGGGTAACCTACGGCGCTGCGGCGTCACACTCTACGCAGAGGAATGAATGAACGATCTCGACAAGATTTCTATAGATACCCTCCGGCTGCTTGCAGTCGATGCCATTGAGCGCGCCGCCAACGGCCATCCGGGCGCGCCGATCGCGCTGTCGCCTGTGGCATACCTTTTGTTCGCCAAGAACATGAAGCATGACCCAAAGGACAGCAAGTGGTGGGACCGGGATCGCTTTGTGCTGTCGAACGGCCACGCGTCCATGCTGCAGTACGGCGCGCTGCACCTTTCGGGTTACAACCTGTCGCTCGACGATCTTAAGGCATTTCGCGAGTGGCACTCTCATGCGCCGGGCCACCCGGAATACGGCTTCACCGACGGCGTCGAGGTCACCACCGGGCCGCTGGGCCAAGGCCTAGGTATGTCCATTGGACTGGCCATTGCGGAAAAGCATCTTGCGGCGATTTATAACCAGCCGGATATGCCGATTGTGGACCACCACACGTACTGCATTGTGGGTGACGGCTGCCTGATGGAAGGCATCTCGCACGAGGCCTGTTCGTTGGCCGGCACGCTGGGCCTGGGCAAGCTGATTGTGTTCTACGACGACAACCTAATTTCGCTGGACGGACCCACGGAACTGAGCTTCACCGAGAACGTGGACCAGCGGTTTGAGGCGTACCACTGGCACGTGCAGTATGTGGATGACGGCAACGACCTGGCAAAGTTGCAGCAGGCCATCAACATCGCCAAAGCTGAGACGAAGAAGCCGTCACTGATCCGCGTGCGCACGGTCATTGGCTATGGTTCGCCTAAGGCTGGCACCAGCAAGGTGCACGGTGAAATGTTGGGCAAGGAAGCTACACGCAAGACCAAGGAGTTCTTCGGCTTCGACCCAGATGTGGACTTTGCCGAGCCGCAGGCCGCGTTGGACAACTGGCACCAGGCAATCACGCGTGGCAAGGACGCGCACGATGGCTGGAACGACCTTTTCTCGAAGTACAAGGTTGCGCACCCCCAACTGGCGGAGCAGTACGAGCGCATCCAGCTGGGCAAGCTGCCGGAAAACTGGGCCAAGGATATAAAGCCCTTTCCGACCGAGAAGGCACTAGCCACACGCTCCGCGGGTGAAGTGGTGCTGCAGGCCATCGGCAAGGCACTGCCTGAGGTGATGGGCGGTGCGGCCGACCTGACCTCATCCACCAAGACGATCTTCAAGGACTCCACCAGCTTTCACGACGACCCTAAAGGCAAGAACATCTTCTTTGGCGTGCGTGAGTTCGGCATGTGCGCAGCGGTGAACGGCATGGCGGCGCACGGCGGCTTCATCCCGTTTGGCTCGACGTTCTTCATCTTTTCGGACTATGCACGCAACGCCATCCGCCTTGCCGCGCTCATGAGTTCGCATTCCATGTTCGTCTTTACACATGACAGCATCGGCCTCGGCGCGGACGGCCCCACCCACCAGCCGGTGGAGCAGTTGATGAGCCTGCGCGCCATTCCGCAACTCACAGATTTCCGCCCGGCGGACGCAAACGAAACCGCTGCCTGCTACCAGCTCATGATCGAGCGCAAGAGCGCCTCGTTCATGGCACTATCGCGGCAGGACCTGCCGGTGCTGGATGCCGCGAAATACCCGGTACTGGAAGGCCCGAGCAAAGGCGCCTACATCTTGGTGGATGTTGAGAACCCGGATGTGATTGTGGTTGCAACTGGTTCGGAAGTGTCGCTGGTTTTGAAGACTCTCCCGAAGTTCGAAGAGGCAGGATTGAAGGCACGCGTGATCTCCATGCCGTCGTTCGCGGTCTTCGAAGAGCAGGACGAGGCCTACAAGTTCAGCATCTTTCCGCATGGCACGCCCAAGGTCGCTGTAGAAGCGGGTGCGACGCAGGGCTGGTGGAAGTATGTGGGCCGCGATGGGGGTATTGTCGGGCTGGATCACTTCGGCGGCTCGGCACCCGGCCCGGTAGTGATGGAGAAGTTCGACTTCACGCCGGACGCCATCGTCAAGTCTGCGCAGAAGGCAATCGCGCGCTAAACAATCAAGGCCGGTTGCACAGTATGCGACCGGCCTTCTTTCTGCGACATTAAGTGTTGGAACGAAAGAGGAGAACGATGGAACTTGGTTTGATTGGCCTCGGCAAAATGGGCGGCAACATGGCAGAGCGGCTTCGCCAGGGCGGCCACAAGGTGGTGGGCTTTGACTTCAGCAAGGACGCTACGGCGAAGTTGACCGCGGCTGGTTCCGTGGGTGTGAACTCGCTCGAAGACCTGGTCAAGAACATGCAGTCGCCGCGTGCGATCTGGATCATGGTGCCCGCCGGTGATCCGGTGGATGAGACCATTGCCAAGCTCAAGCCACTGATGCAGCCAGGTGACATCTTCATTGACGGCGGTAACTCAAACTACAAGGATTCCATCCGCCGCCACGACGAACTGGCCAAGGAAGGCTTCGCGTTTGTGGACGTGGGTACGTCAGGCGGCGTGTGGGGCTTGAAAGAGGGCTACAGCATGATGGTGGGCGGCGACGAGGATGTGGTCGAGAAGATCCGCCCCGTGCTCGAATGCCTGGCACCCGCGCCCGACAAGGGTTGGGGCCGCACCGGTCCGGCTGGCGCAGGCCACTTCGTCAAGATGGTGCACAACGGCATCGAGTATGGCATGATGCAGGCCTATGCTGAGGGCTTTGCCATCTTCGAAGCAAAGAAGGAAATGCACCTGGACAATGCGCAGATTGCGGAGATTTGGCGCTATGGTTCGGTGGTACGTTCGTGGCTGCTGGACCTGACAGCAGAGGCGCTGAAGGCAAATCCTGAGCTGAATGGCATTGCGCCGTACGTGCCAGACTCGGGCGAGGGCCGCTGGACCGTTGCCGAGGCCATTGACCTGAATGTGTCGGCACCAATCATTACAGAGTCGCTGATCCGCCGCATCCGCTCGCGCGAGGAGAACAACCTGACCGACCGCATGCTGTCGGTAATGCGCAACGCCTTCGGCGGCCATGCGATGAAGAAAGAGTAGGCCGCAACCACGGCCGCACCACTTCATCCAATCCGCAACTGTACGACCAAGAAGGAAGAGTACATGGCATCCACCGGCATTAGCGTCTCGCAGGCAGAGCTCGAGGCGAACAAGGGCAAGGAAAGCGTTCCTGAGCCCTGCATCGTGGTCATTTTTGGCGCGTCAGGCGACCTGACAAAGCGCAAACTGCTGCCAGCGCTGTACCACCTTGAGCAGCAGAATCTACTGCCTGAGAAGTTCGCCGTGGTTGGCGTGGCTCGCCGCGACCTGTCCGCCACCTTTGCGCCGGACATGAAGGACGGCATCGTGAAGGGTGGCGGGGTCGATGAAAAAGAAGAAAAGCTGGGCAAGTTTGTCGACCGCATCCTCTACTTCAAAACCGAATTCGACAACGACGAGGGTTTCGAAGGTCTGAAGAACTTCTTGGCGGAGCAGGATGGCAAGTTCGGCACCAACGGCAACCGTCTGTTTTACCTTGCCGTTGCGCCGGAGTACTTTGCCGACATTACACAACGGCTCGGCAAGCATGGCATGACCAAGCATGAGGGTGAAGGCTGGGTTCGCTTCATCATTGAAAAGCCGTTCGGGACAGACCTGGAGAGCGCGAAAAAGCTCAACACCGAGATTAACGCGGTGCTGCACGAAGACCAGATCTTCCGGATCGACCACTACCTGGGAAAGGAAACCGTCCAAAACATCCCGGTCTTCCGCTTCGGCAACAGCATCTTCGAGCCACTGTGGAACCGTCATTACATTGACAGCGTGCAGATTACAGCTGCGGAGAGCATCGGCATTGAAGGTCGGGGGCCGTTTTACGAAGCGGCTGGCGCACTGCGCGACGTTTTGCAGAACCATGTGATGGAAGTGCTCTCATTCGTTGCGATGGAGCCGCCAGACAGCTTTGAATCGAGCGCGGTGCGCGTGGAAAAGCTGAAGGTGTGGAAGGCGATCGAGGCCATTCCTGTCACCGACACAGCGCGCGGCCAGTATGGCCCCGGCACAGTAGACGGTCAGCAGGTGAAGGGCTACCGCGAGGAGGACCGCGTCAGCCCAGAGTCGCAGACCGAAACCTTTGCGGCCATGAAGCTGAACATCGATAATTGGCGATGGGCGGGTGTGCCGTTTTACATCCGTGCGGCCAAGCGGCTGCAGACGCGGGTGACGGAGGTGGTCATCACCTTCAAGCAGCCGCCGCTGCACATGTTCAAGGCATCTGCTGACGCCGACGAAAAGCAGCTGGAGCCAAACGTGCTGACGTTGCGCATCCAGCCGGAAGATGGCATCTCTCTGAAGTTCGGTGCAAAGATTCCGGGTCCGACCACGAACCTGGCGCAGGTCAAGATGAACTTTTCCTACGCCGATGTCTTTGGCAAGTCGTCTGCCAATGGTTACGAGCGGTTGCTGCTGGATGCCATGCTCGGCGATGGCACGCTCTTTGCCGAAGGCGCAGGCGTCGAGGCGACGTGGGCGCTGATGACACCCGTGCTGGAGGCGTGGAAGCAGCAGCAGAATGAATTTCCCAACTATGCCGCGGGGTCGTGGGGCCCGGCGGAAGCTGACGAGTTGCTAGGGCGTGACGGACGCAGCTGGCAGAACTAGGCGGGGCAGAGCAGGGCGCCGGCACCGTGCCGGCGCTCTTCTTATTTCTGTACTATGCATGTGCCGGTATTGTCCCGGCGTTGATGCACAGGAACTTCAGCTGCGCGGGTACCGTGCATGGAAGGAACGTGAACGATGGCACGGAAATGTGTCGCTGAGTTTTTGGTATATGACACGCCGGAGCGGGTGGCAAAGGCGGCTGCAGAGTTGTTTACGCGACGTGCGCAGGAAGCGGCTACCGAACGAGGAATGGCGCGCATTGCGATTTCTGGCGGCACCACGCCGAAGCGGATGTTCGCGCTCTTGGCAGCGGAGCCATTTATCTCGCAGGTGCCCTGGGACAAGGTCTACCTGTACTGGGTGGACGAGCGCTGCGTTCCGCCAGACGACGCCGATTCGAACTATAGGTCGACAAACGAGCAACTGCTCAGCAAGGTGCCGCTGGCGGCCGATCACATCTTTCGCATGGAGGGGGAGCTGGATCCACAGGAGGCAGCCTCAAAGTACGAGGCAGCGTTGCGAAACAGCTTTAAGCTGGAGGGCGCGCAGGCACCCGCGTTTGACCTGGTCCTGCTGGGCATGGGCGACGATGGCCACACCGCATCGCTCTTTCCGCACAGCGACGGTATTAACGAGATGGGTCGCCTCGTGATCGCAAACCATGTGAACAATAAGAACGCGTGGCGCATCACGCTTACGTGGCCCGTGATTAATCAGGGGCGCAATGTTGTCTTCCTGATTGAAGGCGAAGCAAAAGCGGACCGTCTGCACGAAGTACTGATGGGCGACTATGACCCGGAACGCCTGCCATCACAGTTGATTCGCCCCGAAAGCGGCAAGCTGCACCTGCTGTTGGACGCCGAGGCGGCCCGTCGTCTGCCCAAGCTGGAGATGCATGGCGACGCGGAGACCGGTGTGCTGGAGCTGACCCGATGATCCTGGCCGGGGATGTGGGTGGCACCAAGGTCGACCTGGCGCTGTACAACTTCGAAGGCGGCAAACTGCAGGTGGTGCGGCAAGAGAAATTTCCTGCCTCTGCCTACCCCACGCTGCAGGATGTAGTGCTCGCGTTTCTTGGCACAGGCGATGTGGCGGAGAAGATCGAGCACGAAGTCATGGCGGCCTGCTTTGGCTGCCCTGGCCCGGTGAAAGACGGGCACCTGAAGCTGACCAATCTGCCATGGGAGCTCGATGCGCGCGACTTGTCCAAAATTCTGAACATTGAGCATATCTTCCTCTTGAACGACCTGGAGGCAAACGGCTACGGCGTGGCCGAGTTGGAGCCGGACCAGGTGTTTGAGTTGGAGCCGGGCGACAAATCGGCGCTGGGGCACCGCGCGCTGGTGTCGCCGGGCACAGGGCTGGGGGAGGCGCTGCTGATCTGGAATCCGACCGCCCGCCGCCACGTGCCACTGCCCAGCGAGGGGGGCCATGTGGACTGGGCACCGCGTAATCCGCTTGAAATGGAGTTGCTGCAGTGGCTGCTGAAGAAGCTTGGTGGTCGCGTCTCCACCGAGCGTGTGGTCAGCGGCCTGGGGCTGAAAAACATCTACGAGTTTCTGCGCGACGGCAAGGGCATGGAAGAGCCCGCGTGGCTGAAAGAGCGACTGGAAACCGAGGACCCCAACTTTGTCATTGGAACCACGGGTGAGGACGGCTCCTGTGAGTTGACCGCCAAGGTGCTGGCAGTGTTCTCGGCTTCGCTGGGCGCGGAGTGCGGCAACATGGGCCTGAAGCTGCTGTCCTCCGGCGGCATCTATCTCGGCGGCGGTATTCCGCCCAAGATACTGAAGACACTGCAGGCGGGTCCGTTCCTTGACGCGTTCTTTGACAAGGGACGTTTGTCGCCGCTGCTGCATACCATGCCGTTACGAGTCATCCTGGAGGATAAGTGCGCGCTGATCGGTGCGGCGGCATATGCAGAAGCACGCGCGGCAGAGATCTCCGGGCATAGCGAACGCGCGGCAAGTCAACCGTAACGGAGCGGTACACTGTGCGCATGGTTGTCAGCGCACAGTATGCCGCCGAGCACTTCGAAGAACTTGCCTCCGCCGCAGATCGTGGAGAAGAGGTTCAGATCGCCAGAAATGGCAAGCCTGCATTGACTCTAATTGCCAAGCGGGCGGGAACCACGGCTGTCCGCCCGCGGTCGGAACTGTTTGGCTCGTGGCGAGGTCGAGCTTGGATGTCACCTGACTTTGACTCGCCAGAGACAAACAAGGAGATTGAGGACGAGTTCCTCAACGGGTCAGTGTTTCCCGCTGGAGAGCGATGAAGCTTCTGCTCGATACGCATACGTATCTCTAGTTGCGAATGAGCCCGGAACGTCTGAGCCGAACAGCAACAGAAGCAATCGTCTCGGAAGAGAATACACTGGCGCTCAGCCTCGTCTCTTTGTGGGAGATGACGATCAAAGCTGCAAAGGGGCAACTCGAACTGCCGGAGCAATCAATCGCGGAAGTTGCCAAAGAGCTATCCCCTTTGGGTATTGCGTTACTCGGGCTGCACTTGTCTGACATGGTGGTGTTAGAAAGCCTGCCACCGACACACAAGGATCCATTTTACCGGTTGCTAGTTGCTCAAGCGATATCTCATGGATTCGTCTTGGTATCCAGCGACACTAAACTCGGCGGATATGACACTCCCAGTCTCTGGTGAGGAACTGCGCCGTACACTATGGCCATGCGTTTCCGTGTCGCCGCCCTGCTGCCTCTTGCCTTTGCCGCTACTTTCCTAGCCCAGCGGCTGCCCTCAGATGTTCATCCGCAGCACTACGCCCTGCACCTGACGCCGGCCCTGAAGGCGGCCACTTTCACCGGTGCGGAGACCATCGATGTGGTGCTG
>CALMOM010000050.1:0-6342 GCA_937873305.1 uncultured Terriglobus sp. | reverse complement strand
CCCGTCCACGACGGTTACGCTGAATGCAATTGAGCTCAAGATCGGCAGCGTGACGGCAGCTGGCCAGACCGGTATCGTCACCTATGACGAAGAGAAGCAGCAGGCGACGTTTACCTTTCCGCAGCCCCTGCCGGCAGGCAAGGCCACGCTGACAATTGCATACACCGGCATCCTGAACGATAAGCTGCGCGGTTTCTATCTCTCCAAGACGGCCAAGCGCAACTATGCTGTGACGCAGTTCGAATCGACTGATGCGCGGCGTGCCTTTCCCTCGTTCGATGAGCCCGCCCTGAAGGCGACCTTTGACCTGGCGCTGACCGTGAACAAGGGCGACACCGTCATCGCCAACGGCAACATGCTGAGCGACAAGCCTGAGGCGAACGGCATGCATACGCAGACCTTTGCCAGGACACAGCGTATGTCCACCTACCTCTTGGCCTTCCAGGTGGGCGACTGGGCCTGCACCAGCGGACAGGCGGACGGCATCCCCATACGCGTGTGCGCCACGCCGGACAAGTTGTCGCTGACACCCTTTGCGCTCAAGGCTGCGGAGCACTTTCTGCACTATTACGACAGCTACTTCGGTGTGAAGTACGCCATGCCGAAGCTGGACCTGATTGGCATTCCGGACTTTGAGGCGGGTGCCATGGAGAACTGGGGCTGCATCACCTATCGCGAAACCGCGCTGCTGGTGGACGAGAAGACCGCGCCGTTTGCCGCTACGAAGGAGGTCGCTTCCGTGGTGGCGCATGAGATGGCGCACCAATGGTTTGGCGACCTGGTCACCATGCAGTGGTGGGACAATCTGTGGCTTAACGAGGGCTTCGCCACGTGGATGGCGGACAAGGCCGTGGGCGAGTGGCAACCCACCTGGGGCCTGCGCGAGGACAGTGCGCTGGAACTGAACAGCACACTGAATCTGGATGCCGCGCCACAGACGCGTGCCATTCGCTCCAAGGCGGACACGCCGGATGAGATCAATGAGCAGTTCGATGGCATCAGCTACGGCAAGGCGGGCGCGGTCATCGGCATGGTGGAGCACTATGTGGGCGAACGCGACTTTCAGAAAGGCGTACATGCCTACATGGAGGCGCACAAGTTCGGCAACGCCACGGCAGAGGATTTTTGGGGCGCGCAGACGCAGGCCAGCAAAAAGCCAGTGGACACGATCATGGAGAGCTTTGTCGCCCAGCCGGGCGAGCCGCTGCTGAGCACCACCTTTAGCAATGGGCAGTACACCACTACGCAGAGCCGCTTCTACCTGTCGCCACAGGCCGGTGCACCCAGCCAGACCTGGACGCTGCCGGTGTGTGTGCGCGGCGGCGCGTGCCAGGTGATCAGTGGTACGGGCGCGGTGAAGGCACCCGCGGCAGGTGCGTTCCTGAATGCAGACAGCAAGGGCTACTACCGCACCAGCTACGACGAGGCATCGCTGAAGGCGCTGTTGGCGGATGCGCCACAGCTAAAGGCACCGGAGCGCATTCTGCTGGTGGGTGACCGGTACGCACTGCTGCGTTCCGGCCAGGGGACCGTTGGCTCGTACCTGGATCTCGTGGCCGCACTGAAGGGCGACGGTAACGCGCAGGTGCTGAACCAGAGCTTGAGCGGCTACCGCTCGATCCGCGACAGGGTGGCGACGGGCCAGCAGACAGGGCAGTTGCAGGCCTGGGTACGGCAGCAGTTTGGGCCGGTGTACGCTGCACTCGGACCGGCGAAGCCGGGCGAGTCGCTGGAAGCGGCGGAGCGGCGCGCAACATTGTTCAACCTGCTGGGTGGCGCGGACGATCCTGCCGTGGTGAGCGAGGCTAAGGGAATTGCGACAAAGCGGCTGGCAGGCGATACATCCACCGAACCGGGCTTGGCACGTGCAGCCGTCAACGTCGCGGCCGACCATGGAGACGTTACCATGTACGACCAGCTGCAGCATGTCGCCGAAACCAGCGGCAACCCTACAGAACAGACAGAGGCGCTGTTCACGCTCGGCGCTTTCACCGATAAGGCTCTGGTACAGCGCACGCTGGATTACAGTGTGAGTGGTAAGGTGAGGAACCAGGATAGCTGGATTCTGCAGTCAATGCTGCTGCAAGATCCGGACACGCGGCAGCAGGCGTGGGAGTACATCAAGGCAAACTGGGCCAAGGTGAGCGCGGGCTTCACCACGTCCAGCGGCGGCCGTATCGTCAGTGCGACGGGATCGTTCTGCACAGCGGCTGACCGGGCGGATGTTGCACAATTCTTTGCCTCGCACCCGGTGCCGTCATCGGAGCGTGCCCTGCGCGACGCGCTGCAAAGCATCGATACCTGCACCCAATTTCGCGCGGCTCAGCAGCCCGGCCTGCAGTCATGGCTAACATCAACGGCACGGTAGCCGTAGCGGAGAAGAAGGCCCGGTTGCAGACTGACTGGGTCCTCTCCTGATCCTTGCTGCGCACTTATTGCAGGCGGAAGCGCTCCAGCATGGCGCGTTGAAAGCGCGGCTTCCAGATCAGGTCGTAGGCAAGATCCTTGCCAGGAAACATGTGCAGGGCCGCGGCGCGGCTGTCCGCAATCATCTGTGACGCTTCGTCCACGCTGAGCGATCCATCCTGTGCGATCACCTGCAGGGTCATATTCATCATCATCTGCAGGCGGCGCAGCTGTTTGCGCTCGTGCGCGATGCGTTCCGCTTCCTGCGGGTCAGCCAAAGGCGAATGCGGTCCTGCGGCCGTGCCTTGCGAAGTGGGCGTGTCCTGCTCTGCCATTACGGATTAGACGCGAGCACATGCACCTGGATGCTGCCGTCGGCGTGCAAGAGGTACTGCACGGCACCCATCTGGTCAGTGCGCGCGGTGTGAGCGCCTGCGGCCTGCAAACGCTCAAGCACCTGCCAGCGGGGGTGGCCAAAGTGGTTGCCGCGTCCGCAGGAGATGATGGCGCACTGCGGTTGCACCGCAGCCAACAGCGCCTCTGTGGTGGACGTATTGCTGCCATGGTGGCCCACTTTTAGCAGGGTCACAGGCGTGGGCTGCTCGCCGAGTTCCACCTGTTCCGAGGGGCGCTCGGCGTCTCCCTGCGCCAGCACAGAGGCGCGGCCGTATCCGATGCGCAGCACCAATGAGTCGTCGTTCACCGGCTCGCGCCGCGTTTGGTAGTCGGGCAGAGGGTTGAGCACATCGATGCTGGTGCCATCCCATGTGTGCCGTTCACCGCCGCGCAGGTGCCGCACTACTGTGCCTTGCTGCTGGGCCAGCTGCAGCAGAGTGCGGAACAGCGGCGTGTCGGCATCCACGCTGATCCACAGTTCGCGAGGGCGAAAGTTACGCAGAACGGCAGCCATTCCGCCAATATGATCGCTATGCGCATGCGTGAGGACCAGTACATCCAGCAGCCGCAGGCCGCGCGACCACAGGTAGGGTGAGACGACTTCTTCCCCTACGTCAAAGGTGGGTGCATCCGCGAGCAACGCGGAGCCGGTAGGGCCGCCCGCGTCGATCAGCATGGCCTGCCCACCTGGAGAGGCGACCAGTAACGAGTCACCCTGGCCCACGTCGATGGCGGTGAACTCCAGTGAGTTGGGACTGAGGTCCGCCCGGCGTGGCCACAGGATCAGGGCAAGCGCGGCCGGTAACAATGCCGCACCCAGCCATCCCCTGCGCGGCGTGGCAGCGCGCACCAGCACCATGCTCGCAGCCCACAACAGCAGCACCAGCGCGATGCTGGCCAGCAGAGGCCCGGGAACGCGCACATCTGCGCCGCGCAGGGTGCTGATGGCACCCACGGCAAAGGTGACGCCGTGCAGCAGCAGTGCTGTGACGGCAGCCGGCAGCGCCGCAAACCAGGGATGGAGTAGTGACGCTGCAAAGGTGACGATGGCTGAGCCCATCAGAAGGCCAATCAGCGGCAGTGCCAGCAGATTGGCTGGCGCCGCGAACGGCGTGGTGCGATGGAAGTACAGCGCCATGGGCAGCGCCAACACCAGCTCTGCGATCAGCGTAATGGCACAGACTTCAAGCACGGTCAGCAGCGCGCGTGCCAGCAGCGCAGGAGCAGCAATCAGGCTCTGTTGCAGCCACTGTGCCGAACGTGACGTGGTGGCCGACGAAGTCGCACGAACGCCTGCCGGGCGGCCCGCGAGTTCCTCGCCCACCCAGCGCAGCGCCACGCGCAATTGTGCAAGGCGTGGCGGCAGGCGTGGGTCGAGGCGCAGCCGGCGTATGTCGCGCAGGGCATGCAGGTACGGCACCAGGGTGCGTTCGGTGATGGGTACAGCCAGGCCAGCGATGGCGATCACGGCGAGCACGGTCATCTGGAAGCCGCTCTCCAGCAATGCATGTGGGTGCAGCACCAGCATGGCCAGCGCCGCGGTACCCAGCGCGTTCAGCGGGTGGCGGCCGCGGCCCAGCAGCGCCGTGAGCAAGTACACGGCAGACATGAGCAGCGCCCGCTGCACCGGCGCACCAAAGCCGGTGAGCAGGGCATACAGCGTCGTCAGCGCCAGCGCGAGCGCCGCAGACGGCCAGCGCGGCACCCGCAGCTTCAGCAGCAGCGTATACAGCCCGGCCAGCAGCAGCGTGACGTGTACCCCAGCCACCACAAACAGGTGGAACGAGCCGGTACGTTCAAAGGCGGTACGCAGCCCGTGCGTGAGCGCAGTGCGGTCGCCCACCAGCATGGCGCTCAGCATGGCAGCGTCGGTGTCTGTGACGCGTAGCAGGCGTGGTGCATGCCGCAGCACGGGGTTGGCGACGAGCGCGTGCAGGCGTTCCACCGACCACTGCTGAGCAGCGGCGAAACGGCAGGGTAACGAGGGTGTGCCACCCTGCAGCGCACGCAGGCTGCCCGCGTTTGCCGTGCCCGAAGAACCGATACCCTCCCGCGCGAGCGCATCGGCGTACTGCCGCACGCCAGGGTCCATGTAGCGCTGTGGCGGATGCAGACGTGCGGTAAGCTCCACGATCGCGCCGCATGGTGGCAGCACGACCGGCTGGTGGGGCGACGAGTAGAGGGTGAGCCGCGTGCTCCCCCGCATGGGCACCATGCGCGACAGATCGGGTGTCACGTCCTCGATGCTGCTTGCCTCCACCGTAACGGCGTAACGTGCTGTGTCCAGGGGCTCACGCGCGACGTATGCTGTTTCTTCGTCTGGCGGTGGCTCGCCATTGCGCAGTGCCTCAGTGGGCGGCGCCTGCGGTAGCAGCTTGCGCACGGCTGTGACGCGTCCCTCCAGGTGGCGCTGCAGGCCATCGGCATAGCGCAGCAGCGACGTGTCCACTCCCGTAGACTCCAGTGAGGCCGCCGTCCAACCCAGCGCAGCCCAGCATACAACGGTGGCGAACCAGGCCACGCGCGGCGCGCGCCACGCTGCTACCGCTGAAACAGCCATCAGCAGGACCACTGCGGCGACCATGTGCTGCGGCGGCTGCCAGTGCGCACGATAGAGGATGCCCGCGGCGAAGCTGACCGCCAGCAACAGCATGGGCGCATCGCGCACGCGCAGCGCGGCCACGCGGGTGAACCGCGCCGGGTGTGCCACCGTTTCCTGCGCGATGAGATTTCGTGCCCCGCGCGCGCGGAGGGTACGCTCAGACTTCATCTCAAATCCCTAAACGAGGACATGCCGGGCGCGCTTACTTGCGGAAAACGGTCACGGTTTCCGTATGGAATGTTTGGGGGAAGAGGTCGAGCAGGTGCAGCAGTGTAAGGGTGTAGCCCGAGTCTACCAGTGCTCGCGCGTCACGGGCGAAGGTGTCCGCGTCGCAGGAGACATAGACGATTTCAGCGGCTCCTGCGCGTGCCAGCAGCGTTGCCGTCTCCGGTCCAAGGCCCGCACGCGGCGGATCCAGCACGATGAGGTCGGGTGTTGCTCCGGCATGTTTCCCCCGCAGAAAGTCTGTGACGGAACTCTGCACCGTCCTGTGCTGAGTTCCGCAGATCTGCAACGCGTGCTGCAGATCTGCGGCGGCAGGTTGACCGATTTCTACCGCCACCACAGTCTTGACTTGCCTGCTGAGTGGCACAGCGAAGAGTCCCGCACCGGCGTACAGGTCCCACGCGAGGGTGCCGCGACGGCCATCCGCCACAAGGCGCTGCATGGTGTCGCTCAAAAAGCGGTTGACCTGGAAAAAAGCTCCGCGCGTGACGCGGTAGCCTATGGCATTGACGGCGTACAGCAGCGTGGGCAAACCCCAGCGTGCGACCTCGACGCGGGCGGACTCACGAACACGTCGTGAGAGTGCGGGATCAGCGACGGCCTTTGCCAGCAGGCCAGCACCGGTCACTTCCGGCACCTGCGCCTGCAGTGCCTGCGCAAAGGTGCGGAGGGCAGCCGGTGCGTTACGGTCGATGGTCTGCACAGTGCTGTCG
>CALMOM010000049.1:4132-5372 GCA_937873305.1 uncultured Terriglobus sp. | reverse complement strand
GTGTGCGGCGGCTCGAAGAGTTGGGCGGACGGTTGGAGCGGGTTGGGGCGTCGCTTGTCCGCACGCGCGGGGAGCGTTTGGAGCGGCTGGTGGCCCGGGCGGACGCGCTGAGCCCATTGCGTGTGCTGGAGCGCGGTTATGCGCTGGTGTATGGGCCGGATGGGCGGCTGCTGCGCTCAACAGCCGGAGTGCGTGCCGGTGATCCGGTAACCGCAAGGCTGGCGGAGGGCTTGGTGCAAGCGACCGTCACGAAGGCCGAATCACGGTGACCGTGCAAAAGCGGGCGCGGCACCCTTGCCGGTTTTGACTCGTGGGGTTCAGCAGCGAGCAGCTATGCTGTTGGAGGCGCGAAGCGAGAAAGGTTTTGAACTATGCGGAAGATGTTTGGGACGGACGGCATTCGAGCAGTGGCGGGCGAGGCCCCGCTGGATAAGCGGACTATTTTTGCCGTGGGGCAAGCGTTGGCCGAGTCGCTGGAAAGCGGCGCTCGCGTGCTGATGGGCATGGACACCCGCGAAAGCGGGCCATGGATCGCAGCGACGCTGGCCGCGGGGATGAAGGCCGGCGGGGTTGCTGTCAACTTCGCCGGGGTCATCACCACGCCCGCCGTCGCTTACCTCGCGCGGAAGCATGGGTTCGGCGCAGGTGTGGTGATCTCGGCCTCGCATAATCCATGGCAGGACAACGGCATCAAGATCTTCGGCGGTGACGGCTTCAAGCTGGCGGACGCGGTGGAACTGCGGATGGAGGAGCGGATCGAAGCTGTGCTGGCGGCGAACGGGCCGGCCGATGAGGCGCGGAAGCTGAGTTCGCGCGATGCTCAGGATGACGAGGTCTCGGCAAAGGAAGACAGTTCGGTGGGCCAGCGGGGTGAGGCGGCGGACGATCTGCCTGCGGTGAACGAAGCGTACGCGGCGGAATACGTGCGCTTTCTGTTGAGCGCCGTGCCGGATGTTTCGCTCGACAACCGCAAGGTCGTGATCGACTGCGCTAACGGAGCGGCGAGTGTGCTTGCTCAGGAGTTGTTTGCCGGGCTGAAAGGTACGGTCGAAGTAACGCACGCGTCGCCCGATGGCCGCAACATCAATGCCGGTTGTGGGGCGCTGCACCCCGATGTGGTCGCGGCGGAGGTGAAGGCACAGGGAGCATCGATGGGCTTCACGTTCGACGGCGATGCGGACCGCGCGCTGTTTGCCGATGAGCACTGCAACGTGGTGAACGGCGATGCCGTGATGCTGGC
>CALMOM010000049.1:3723-4122 GCA_937873305.1 uncultured Terriglobus sp. | reverse complement strand
ACGACACAGTGGTCGCGACGACGATGTCGAACATGGGCCTGGAAGCGGCGTTCAAGCGGTCAGGCATCCGCATGCTGCGCGCGCCCGTTGGGGATAAGTATGTGCTGGAAGAGATGAACAAGTCCGGCGCTTCCCTGGGCGGCGAGCAGTCCGGGCACATCCTGTTCCCTGCCCTGGCCACGACGGGCGACGGCCTTTTGACGGCGCTGGTGGTGCTCGATGTGGTGCATCGAAGCGGCAGGTCTCTTGGCGAGCTGATTGCCGACCTGACGAATTTTCCGCAGGTGATCGTGAACGTGAAGGTGCGCGAAAAGAAGCCGCTAGGCAGCATCCCTTCGGTGAACGCCGCCATTGCGGATGCGGAAGCCGCGCTGCGTGACACAGGGCGCGTGGTGATCC
>CALMOM010000049.1:0-3713 GCA_937873305.1 uncultured Terriglobus sp. | reverse complement strand
AGCCATGCGGCATCACGCAGATGCCATCGCCGCAGCTATCCGCGATGAACTGGGAGTGTAGGAACTTCTCTCTGCTGCCCTGAGTTTGTAAACGTTGTGCGTCGGCGTTTTTCATTGGAAACGCTCATGGAGCCGAACGCGGCTTTAAAAGCGGGCGTTCGTATACGCGGCAAGTTGCGCGTTGGATTTAGCGCTTTGCGAAAACCGTACGATCTTTTGTGGCATTTCTCGGCTCGCCGCTCTAAGCCGAAAATGAACGAACCGCTCAACGATAGGAAACCAGGGGCCGGGGCGCCGTTTCGTCCGCGTTGCCAAGTCTCTCCCCGAGTATCGAATGCCTGTATTATCTGCCATTGCACCAACCACAAAGCCGTCTGTAGCGCTGCCGGAGATCATCTCTGCGCTTACCTTTGCATTGGATCTTACAGAAGGCGCGCTACCCGGCCACGCCTTGCGCTGTTGCTTGATCGGCATGCGCATCGCCAAGCACCTGAACCTTCCGGCGGAGCAGATGACAGCGCTTTACTACGCGTTGCTGCTGAAGGATGTGGGCTGCTCGAGCAATGCGGCGCGCATGACGCAGATGGTAGGCGGTGACGACCGCACGGCGAAGTCTGTCGCAAGGCTGGCTGCGTGGACCGGCGTGCTGGGGGTAGCCCGCCGAACCGTCACCTCGATGTGGCGCAATATGCTTCCGGAAGAGCGCTGGCGCAAGCGCGCACAGCGCATGATCCAGCTGAGCCTCCGTAAATCGAACAACGCCCATGAGCTGATCAAGCTTCGCTGCGAGCGCGGTAGCCTGATTGTGCGCAAGCTGGAGCTTGGCGATTCGGCCGCGGAGGCCGTGCATCGGCTGGACGAACACTGGGACGGCACCGGGTATCCGGAAGGTCTTCACGGAGCGGAAATCCCGCTGTTGGCGCGGATTTGCACGATAGCGCAGCATCTGGACTGCTTTGCGATGGCGGACGGTATCGATGTCGCAATCCATGTCGTGCGCAAGAGAAGCGGCGCCTGGTTCGATCCCGCGATCGTGGGTGTGGCCGAGGCCCTGCATACGGAAGGACGTTTATGGATCTACTGCCGGCCTGAGTGCCCCGTGGAAGTGACCCGCCGCGCGGTAATGGACATCGATCCGGGCAGTTCGGCAGCGCTGGGAGAAGCGCAGATCGATGCCATTTGCGAAGCCTTCGCGGACGTTGTCGATGCGAAGTCGCCGTTCACGTACCGGCACTCACAAGGCGTGGCGGACGTTGCCGAATCGATCGCGAACGAGATGGGCCTGGCCAAGGATCGTGTACAACTGGTGCGGCGCGCGGCGCTGCTGCACGATCTCGGCAAGTTGGCCGTGCCGAACACGATTCTCGATAAGAACGCAGCGCTTACGGATAAAGAGCGCGCCGTGGTGCATGAGCATCCGTTTTTGACGCGTACCGTGCTGGAACGAATCACCTCGTTCGAAGAGCTGGCGATCGTTGCCGGAGAGCACCACGAGAAGCTCGACGGTTCAGGGTACCCGCTGGGTATCGGCGCGGAAGAAATCCGGGTTGAGTCGCGCGTGATTGCCGTTGCAGACTGCTTCGCCGCCTTGGCCGAAGAGCGGCCCTACCGTAAGGCGATGGACATCGAGGCTATCCTCGAAATCATCGCAGGTGAGGTGCCGAAGCGACTGGATGGCGCGTGTTTGGAAGCGCTGCGTCGCGTCACCGACCGGTGGGCCGGACGCAAACCTGCCAGCCTGACGACGCCGATGACCGGGGAAGTCTGCGCGCTGCGACCCAGGCGCATGTTGCGCAGACACCCGCACCACTCGCGGGAGATGAAGGCGGTGTCGTAGGCAGACCGGACGGTTTTCCTGCGGGTGTAGCTGCAAGACGCCGACTTCATGGGACTAACTCTCGATATTGTCATCCTGAACGTAGTGAAGGATCTGCTTTCCTTTCGGCTGACTCCGCTCTCTGGAAGAAAAGCAGATCCTTCGCGTCGCTCAGGATGACAATGTCAAAAGGTAGTTTCCGCCAAACTACTTTATATCCCGCCAATTATCGCCCAGCCCTACGTCGGCGACGATCGGTACGCTGAAGCTTGCCGCGGACTCCATCTCCGTTTTTACAAGATGCTGCATCTCATCGGCTTCTTCGGGCACCACATCGAATAACAACTCGTCATGCACTTGCAGCGTCATGAGCGAGCGGAGCTTGCGCTGTTGCATTGCCGCGTCGATGCGCAACATGGCGATCTTGATGAGGTCGGCGGCCGTGCCCTGCAGCGGTGTGTTGACCGCCGTGCGCTCGGCAAAGCCGCGCTGGTTGGGGTTGCGCGAGTGGATGTCCGGGATGGGCCGGACACGGCCAAACGCCGTGCGCACGGACTGCGTTTCGCGGGTCTCTTCAAGCGTGCGCTCGATAAACGTCTTGATGCCTTTGTAACGGTCGTAATAGCGGTCGATGTACGCCCGCGCGGTCTTCTGGTCGATGCCGAGCTGCACCGCCAGGCCAAACGGCGAAATTCCGTACACGATGCCGAAGTTCACCGCCTTGGCGCGCGCACGGGTTTCCTTGTCCATCGTTTCTGCGTCGACCTCGAAAACCTCGGCCGCGGTGAGCGTGTGAATGTCTTTTCCGGTGCGGTAAGCGTCGAGCAGAAGGGGGTCTTGCGAGAAATGCGCCATCAGGCGCAGCTCGATCTGTGAGTAGTCCGCCGACATCAGCAGGTTGCGTTTCCCGTCCGGGCCAAGCCCGGCGATAAAAGCCTTGCGGATTTCGCGGCCAACGGCGGTGCGTATGGGAATGTTCTGCAGGTTCGGATTCGTGGAGCTTAGCCGGCCCGTCGACGTGCCTACCTGGTTGAACGTCGTGTGGATACGGCCCTGTGCGTCGGCGAGCTGCGGCAGCGCGTCGAGGTACGTGCCCTTGAGCTTCAGCAACTGGCGATGCTCCAGCACCCACGCAGGTACTTCATGCTCACCCGCGAGACCTTCCAGCACGTCCTGCGCGGTGGAGATCACTTTGCCCTTACCGTACTTGAGCGGCTGCGGGAGCCCCATCTTGTTGAACAGCACATCGCCCAACTGCTTGGGCGAGCCGATGTTGAAGCGATGGCCGGAGCTGGCGTAGACCTTCTCAGCAAGATCGTCGATCGTGACCGTAAGCCGCGAAGACATTTCACGCAGAAAGGCGGGGTCGACGGCAACGCCGTTTTGTTCCATGCGCAGGAGCACGGTGGTGAGGGGTAAGTCGAGATGCCGGTAAACATCCGCAAGCGAGCTGTCCGGATGAAGGGCGGATGCAGGATATTTCTCGAAGGATGATTGGGAAGGATCGATGCCGGCAATCCCCTGTTCCCTCTTTTCTGTTCCCTGCTCCCTGCTCCGCTGCTTGTCCGCGAACAACATTTCCTCAGTAATGGCGCCGCCCAGCGTGGGGTCGTCCTTGGGTATGTTGTGGTGCACCTGCGCCGTTTCGCTAAGCTGCTGCGTGATGGCCGGGGCCAGCCGCGCCACGGCAGCGGCGGCTTCGGCAAGGCGTAGCGGGTCGTCCGGATTTTCCTTTGTGGGCTGGTGCAGCAACGCGACGCTGGTGGTGCGCGCGGCAATGTCGATAAGCGAGTGCGACCCGTGCGTCGGGTTCAGGAGGTAGCTTTGAAGCATGACGTCCGTAACCGGCCCCGCGAGCGTGATGTCATGCGGCTGCAACGCTCGCAGCACGGCCTTC
>CALMOM010000048.1:9037-17608 GCA_937873305.1 uncultured Terriglobus sp. | reverse complement strand
TTGCTTGGGTGCATGTTGGTGGGCCTTACGCACCACCTGGCGCTGGAGTTCGACGACTTCATTATCGGCTACTCCGAAACCACGCTGTGCGCGCTTGCTGTCTTCTTTGGCGCGGCGGTGCTGGTGGCGCGGCAGCCGGTCAACCGCTGGACGCTGCCCATCATTCTCGTCGTCACGTTGTTGTGCCGACTGGTGCTGCTGACGCCGGACCCGCACCTGTCCAGCGACATCTACCGCTACGTATGGGACGGCATGGTGCAGCACCACGGCATCAATCCCTACCGCTACGTGCCCGGCGATGCGCACCTTCTAGGCTTGCGCGACACCGACATCTATCCCAACATCAACCGGCGCGACTACGCCCCCACCATTTACCCGCCAGTCGCGCAGATGTTCTACTTCGCGGCCACCGGCATCTCCTACACTCTGACCGCTATGAAGCTTAGCTTCTATGCGGTTGAGGGCGTCACGATGTGGGCGCTGGTGCAATTGCTGACACGTATAGGCCGCCGTCGCGAAGAGGTGCTGCTGTACGCGTGGAGTCCACTGCTCATCTGGGAGGTTGGCTCCAGCGGCCACATCGACGCACTCCTGGCCATGTTTGTGGTGCTTGCGCTCCTGTTCCGGCTGCGCGAGCGACCCGTGCTCACCGGGCTGGCACTGGGTGCCGCCGTCATGACCAAGTTCATCCCACTCCTGCTGTTTCCAGCGCTGTGGCGCAGGCGCGACTGGAAGATGCCGCTGGCCATGCTCGCGGTCGTCGTGGGCGGTTACGCCTGCTATAGCGGCGCTGGCAAGCGGGTCTTCGGCTTTGCCGGCGGCTATGTGCAGGAGGAAGGCATCGCCAGCGGTTCGCGATACTTCCTGCTCGACCTCTTGCAGCGCGTGCCCGGTTTTGCGCACACGCCGATTCCGGCCTACTTCGCCTTTTGCGCATTGTGCTTTTTGCCCGTGCTCGTGTGGTGCTGGCGGCGCAACCAGCAGCCGGGTCCAGCGTTCGTAGCACCTGCGGGGTTGCTTGCCTTTCTGCTCATGCTGCTGTTTTCGCCGCATTATCCCTGGTACGTCATCTGGCTGGTGCCGTTCCTGGCGCTGGAGCCAAATTTCACGGTAGGCGTGTACGTCACGGCGGTGTTCTACGGTCTTACCACGCAGTGGTCTGAGCCAGGACCAAAGCTCTTCTACCTGCAGAAGTGGATCTACGGCGCGACAGCCATTGCCTTTCTGCTGCAGATGGCCTACCGTCACTGGCTGCGACCTGTACTGCCCCTTGGGCGTCTCTTTCCGCGTTCGGACGAGGCGGCCTGATGCGCGTTTCTGTCATTATCCCAGCACTCAATGAGGCGGACTCTATCGGCTTCACCGTCGGCGAAATGCCGTGGAGCCTAATCGACGAGTGCATCGTGGTGGACAATGGCAGCACCGACGCCACCGCAGAGGTCGCGCGTACTGCAGGTGCCCGCGTGATCACCGCGCCACGTGGCTACGGGTCTGCCTGCATGGCGGGTGTGGCGGCAGCGTTGCCCACCAGCGAGGTCCTGGTCTTTATGGACGGCGACGGAGCGGATGTAACAGCGCACATGCCTGACCTGGTCGGCCCCATCGAGCGCGGCGAGAAAGACTTGGTGTTGGGCACGCGCTTGGGTCGGTACCAACGGGAACCCGGCTCCATGCTGTTCTCGCAGGTATTTGCGGCCTGGTTTGTGGGCACGCTGCTGCGCCTCCGTTTCCCGCGCGGCTTCCGCTACACCGACATGTGCGCTTTCCGTGCCATCCGGCGCACCTCGCTCGACACGCTTTCCATGCAGGAGCGAACCTTTGGCTGGAACCTGGAGATGCAGATCCGCGCCATCGTGACCGGCCTACGCATCGCAGAGGTGCCGGTGCACTACCGCTGCCGCCACGGTGGCGTGTCCAAGGTCTCCGGCAACTTTCGTGCCTCCCTAAAAGCCGCCGTGCGCATTGTGCAGGTCCTGCTGCGCGTTTCGGTACAGTCGCGCCGTCCGGTTCCCGGCCAGACCACAACTTCCCGCTAAAAATCGCGTCTTATCTGCTGTGTGGCGGCGTTCGCGCTGCCGTGGAGTAGCAACGATGCGCATTCCCTTCCATCCTGTTATGCCGCTTGTTCTCGCGGCTGTTGCGGTTCTGCCGATGGTGGCCCAGTCCAAGCCTGTCAGTGATGCGCAGGTGGAGGCGGACGTGCTGAAAGCCTTTGCTTCTGACGCACGCGTCGCCAACCAGCCCATCAACACATCCACCGTCTACGGCACGGTCACGCTCAGTGGTTCCGCGGGGACAGACGCCGCGCGCGATGCGGCGGAACAGATTGCCTCACGCACACCTGGTGTCAAAAAGGTGGTGGACCAGCTCTCGGTTGGCGCACCGCAGGTCGCGGATGGTGCCGATCCTGCCGCCGCGAATACCATGGCCATGGGCAATAGCCCTTCACCTGGCGGTGGCGTCCTAATGAGCGATGGCACGTACGGTAACGGTGCGCAGGGGCAAAGCTCCGCGCAGGGTGCCGCACCCTACGCAGGCCAGCCCGCATACGGCCAGGGCGGCAGCCCTCAGCCCCCGTATGGTCAAGGCGGCTACAACCAGCCCCCGTATAGTCAGGGCGGTGCTGGCCAAGCCGGCTACGGGCAGCAGCCGTACGCGCAGGGCTATCCGCAGGGCAACGCCGGTTCCCCAGACGGGCAGGGTGGCGCGTATCCGGATCAGCAGAACGGCGCGTATCCGCCGCCCCCGCCGCAGCGCCGCCTGTACCGGCGTGACTACGAGCGCCAGATGGCAGGAAACAGTCAGGGCGGTTACGGGCAGCAGCAGGGTCAGCCCGGCGGCCAGGTGGTCACCATTCCCACCGGCACCGTGTTGCCGGTCAGCATCAATCATTGGCTTTCCAGCGACGATGCCGCGCCCGGCTCTGGATTTACGGCAGTCGTGGCGAATGACATTCTGGCTGGGGGCCAGATCGCCATTCCGCGCGGCGCTACCGTAGACGGCACCGTGCTAGATGCGAAGGGTGCAGGCATACTCAAGGGCCGTGGCACTCTCACGCTGCAGCTGACCGCGTTGGAACTGGGCGGCCAGAGGATCACCTTGCAAAGCGACCCCTTCACCGTCGAAGGGCATGACAAAGCAGCGCGCTCTGTCACCTCCACCGTCGTTGGTGCAGGCATCGGTGCGCTGTTTGGGGCTGCCATCGGCCGTGGCACCGGCGCGGCAATTGGAGCAGGTGTGGGCGGTGCTGCCGGACTTGGATCCGCTGCTGCCACCAACAGTAACCAGGCCCGTCTGCACCCGGAAGAACTGCTGCAGTTTCACCTGAATGCACCCACGCAGGTCACCACCGTGTCAGAGGCGGAGATGCAGCGGCTGGGCGGTTATGCCGGGCCGAACGCCGGTCGCGGCGAACCGGGTCCATATGGATACGGACCTGGACCAGGCGTAGCTCCGTTTCCGGCGGTTGGCGTGTACGCTGCACCATATCCGTACTATCGTCGCGGCTACTATCGCGGGTATTGGTACTAGGTGCCTCTATCACGCTGATCAAGCCAATCAAACGGCATGGCCGCTGCCACAAGCAGCGGCCATGTGACGTTATGGCCGGCATAGCTCATTTATGATGGTGGGGTCGGCTCTACCGCGATTTGCAGAATCATCGCTGCCGCCCGCAGGGCATGTCACCTACTCCCAAGGATCCCACGCACCCCATATGATTCGTTCGCTACAAAAGGACAACCGTGTCACCAAGGCGGTGTTCGCCGTCATCATCGGTTTTGCCATTGTTTCCATGGTGGTCTACCTGGTTCCAGGACTCTATGACGGTGTAGTCGGAACACCGCAAGGCGTGTACGCCACGGTGCGCAATCCCGGCGTGTTCGGTCGCATCCTGGGTGATACCACGTCGATCAAAACCACTGAGGTGGCGCAGTACGCGCAGTCTCTGGCGCAAAGGCAAAACCTACCCGCGCAGTATCTACCCTTCCTGATGCCGCGCTTTGAGGCGCAGGCGCAGCAGGTGCTGATTGCCAGTGCCGTCGAGGACCGCGAGGGTGAGCGCCTGGGCCTGACCGCGACCGACGCCGATGTGCAGCACGAGTTGCACCAGGGCCAGCTTGGCCAGATTTTCTTCCCCAACGGTGAGTTCATTGGGGATGAGAAGTACCGCGCCTTTGTGCAGAACCAGTTGGGCCTGCCCAGTGTGGCCGACTTCGAGGGCAAGGTGCGGCAGGAAATTACATCGCGCCGTCTGGTGCAGTTCGTCACCGCGGGTGCGAACGTCTCTGATAGTGCCGTGCGCGAACTGGTGCGCAAGGCAGGTGCCAAGGTCAAATTCGACTACGCCGTCGTCAACTCCGCCGACCTCGCCAAGGCGATCACGCCCATTGACAGCGACCTGGAAAATTACTTCAACAAGAACAAGGCCCGCTACGCGAACGCCGTGCCGGAGCAGCGCAAGATCATGTATATCGCTGTGACATCGGCGAACCTGCCCGGCGGTAAGCCGCAGGTGTCCGACGCTGACGTGCAAGCCTACTACAACGCGCACAAGGCCGATTACCACGTTGACAAGCAGGTCAAGGTTCGCCACATCCTCATCACCGTGCCTCAGGGTGCCGACGCAAAGACAGACGCGGCAGCAAAGGCCAAGGCACAGGGATTGCTTGACCAGATCCGCAAAGGTGCAGACTTCGCCGCGCTTGCCAAGGCGAACTCGAACGATCCCGGCTCCAAGGATTCCGGCGGCGAGCTTGGCTATGTAAAGGCGGACGGTACCATGGTGCCTGCCTTCCAGAATGCGGCCATGGCGCTGCAGCCCGGCCAGACGTCGGACCTGGTGAAGACGCAGTTCGGCTACCACATCATTCAGGCCGAAGCCCGCGACGAAGCGCACGACAAGCCGCAGGCCGAAGTGGCCCCGGAAATCCGTTCGATCCTCGAGCAGCAGAACGGCGGCAAAGCACTGCAGGCATTTGCCTCGCAGGTGGCGCAGGATGCGGCCAAGAACGGCATGGACAAGGCAGCCGCGGATCACGGCCTCAAGGCCACCACTACCGACGCCATTGCCTCCGACGCCACAGTGCCCGGCCTACCGGACAGCGCGCAGCTGGTGCAGGCGGCGTTCACCGGCAAGAAGGGGGACTCGCCCCGCCTCGCACCTGCCGGTCAGGGCGCGTTCGCCGTCTACCAGGTGGCAGACGTGCAGCCCGCACACGCGCCCAGCTTTGCCGATTGGAAGTCGCACGTACTCGACGACTACCGCGCTGAGCAGGTGCCGCAGATGCTGCAGGCGAAACTCGGCATGCTGGCCAAGCGCGCCCATGCCCTGAACGATCTGCACAAAGCTGCAGCCGAGATGAACGTACCCGTCAAGTCGTCGGACATGGTGGACCGCAAGGGCAACGTACCCGACGTGGGCGAGATGAGCGGCCCGGCGTCGGCCGCGTTTGACCTGCCCAAGGGCGGCATCAGCGGCCCGTTGAATGCAGGCGGCAGCGGCACTGTGCTGCAGGTGACAGACACTGCACAGCCTACGGCGCAGGAGGCGGCGGCTACCTTTGCCACGCAACGGACGCAGCTCCTGGAGCAGCAGCGTGCGGAGATGTTTGGCGTCTACATGCAGACGCTGATTGACAGCTACACCAAGCGCGGTGCCATCCGCATTGCGCAGCAGAAGACAGGTCCGGCAGGCCCGCAGCCGCTGGGCACATAAGCCACAAGGGGCAGCCGGAGTCCTCTCCGGCTGCTGTCACCCACGCAGCGCGCATCACAGACAAACATGATCTCCGAGCGCCTCTCCGGCATCCTGCTGCACGTCACCTCGCTGCCCTCGTATGGGGGCATCGGTGACTTTGGCCCGGCTGCGTATGCGTTCGTGGATTACATCGCGCAGGCACAGCAGCGCCTATGGCAGGTGCTGCCGCTGAACCCCACCGGCTACGGCAACTCACCCTACTCCGCGCTCTCGGCCTACGCGGGCAATCCGCTGATGCTCTCATTGGAAATGTTGGTTGAGGCTGGCTGGCTTACCGCCAACGAAATCCACGGGCTGGCAGGCCACGACGGTGCCGCAGACTATGGCCGAGCCACCGCCGAAAAGCTGCCGCTTGTGGAACGTGCCGCCCAACGCTTTCTGCACTTTGCGGATGAGGCCCAGCGCACCCGCTTCGAGAGCTTTCAGCAGAAGAACAGCGCTTGGCTGGTAGATTTTGCGCGCTTCACCGTGCTGCGACGGCTCAACGGCTACAGCCACTGGAATGAGTGGCCGCCAGAGTTGGCTGCGCATGACGAGGCCGTGCTGACCACCTTCGACCAGGAGAATCGCGAGGCGCTCGATACCGAGGCCGCCATCCAGTTCCTGTTCATGGAGCAGTGGAACGCGCTACGCAACTACTGCACGTCGCGTGACGTGCGCGTCATGGGCGACATGGCTATCTTTGTCTCCTACGACTCTGCCGATGTTTGGGCCAACAAGAAAGTCTTCGAACTTGACGAGCACTACCATCCCACCGCCGTGTCCGGCGTGCCGCCCGATTACTTCTCCGCCACGGGCCAGCGCTGGGGCAACCCGCTGTACCGTTGGCGCTACCTGGAGCAGCACGGCTTCGACTGGTGGGTCGCGCGCGTCAAGCGCCAGTTGGAGTTATACGACCTGCTGCGCCTCGACCACTTCCGCGGCTTTCAGGCCTACTGGCGCATTCCCGCCGAGGAAGAGACGGCTATGAACGGCGAGTGGGTAGAGGCACCTGGCTTCGCCCTGTTTGACCGGCTCAAGGCCGCACTCGGCGGTTCTTTGCCGCTCATCGCGGAAGACCTGGGCGTCATCACCGACAAAGTAGACAAGCTGCGTTGCGATTTCAACATGCCCGGCATGCGCGTGCTGCAGTTCGGCTTCGCAGGCCGCGGTGCGCACCTGCACCTGCCGCATAAGTACGACCGCAACACCGTCTGTTACACCGGTACGCACGACAACGACACCACGCTGGGCTGGTGGCGCTCCGCCGGCGATGCCGACCGCAAGAATCTCCTCACCTACTTGGGGCCGCTGAACCACCCCAATGACGTCGTCTGGTCCATGATCCGTTGTGCTGAGCGCTCCGTTGCGGCCATCTGCATCATCCCACTGCAAGACCTGTTGCACCTCGGCGATGAAGGCCGCATGAACACGCCCGGAGCGCCGGAAAACAACTGGACGTGGCGTTACCAGCCGGACGCGCTGCACCCCGACATTGCGTTGCAGTTACGCCACATTACGGAAGAGTGCGACCGCGACGCCTATGTGCCCGAAGAAGAACTGCCCGACGCTGCACCCATGCCACCCCAGGCGCTAGCCGACCAGACTGGCGAGCAGCAGGGCACCGCTGCCTCGTCAACGCTCTAGCCGGGTCATCCTG
The DNA here is from genome assembly GCA_937873305.1 of uncultured Terriglobus sp. Taxonomy (GTDB): domain Bacteria; phylum Acidobacteriota; class Terriglobia; order Terriglobales; family Acidobacteriaceae; genus Terriglobus. The sequence continues at coordinate 10,211 of CALMOM010000048.1, read as the reverse complement.
AGCGAAGCGAAGGATCCCTGCACAGCCCATGATGCCTCAGGTCACTCGAACTTCTTACAAGACGCCGCAAGCTGCCTCGCGAAGAAACCTTGAAGCTACATCGCCATGGCGAAGTCTACCGGGATCCTTCGCATCGCTCAGGATGACTCGCCGGACTTATCGAGCGGTTCGAAAAGAACGGGAGCAATCCACTACACTCATCAGTAAGGAGTCACACCCAGCATGCCTCTCTCCGGCGAAGCGATCCGCACCATGAACTACGTTGACGACATCTCGGGCACGCTGCGCCGTATTCTGGCCACCCTGCCGACCCTCACCGAGGACGAGCGCGCGCGCGTCTCGGAGTACATCGGGAAGTCCGACCCGAGCTACGCCTCCGTGGTCGAGGCCATTAAGGGCGCATAGCGCGTGCCCGCCCCCAGCACCTGTGGCCCGCTCACCCTCGCGCTCATCGGCGCGGGCCGGGCGGGCCGTTCGCTTGCCGCGCTTGCCGTGGCGGCCGGGCATCGCGTCGTGCTGGAAGATGTATTGCCATCCCGCCTGCGAGAGGCATTGGCGGACATTCCGACGGCGGGCCAGCCAGGTTCACTGGAAACGGTCACCACCGTAGAAGATGCCGTGCGCAATGCCGACCTCGTCATCGACTTCGTGCCGGATGAACTCGAATCCAAGCTCGAAATTGTCTGCATGGTGGACCGCATGGCCCCGCCAAAGACCGTGCTGTGTATCAATACGCGCGCGCTGAGCGTGGACGACCTGGCTCGCTGCACCTACCGTTCGGACCGCTGCATCGGAGCCGCCGTCCGCGATGAGGTGCACCTCACGCGCGGCTCACAGACCTCAGAGGCTTGCGCCCTGCTTGTACACGCCTTCTTCCAGTCCTGCGGTGTCGACGTTGACATTGCGGACGAGCAGACACCGGCGGACTACGACACCCGAGACAACCCTGTGCCGGTGACTACTCGATAACCGTCCGCGCCGTCTTGAAACCCTGTGGCAACTGAAACAGCGCAGCGTCCGGCTCACTGAGAGACAGGTCGCGCACATAGAAGTTCTGCGCTCCGCCGCGCGGCTCAAACCGCTTCACCGTCAGGTTGACACCCAGCCTAGGCGCAAACCAGAACTCGCGAATCGTCGGCTCAGGCGTTGTTAGTCACATGGGCCCGCCTGTCAC
>CALMOM010000048.1:0-9027 GCA_937873305.1 uncultured Terriglobus sp. | reverse complement strand
GGTCCGAATCTCGCGGGAGCCCACCGTCTCCACGTTGTCTACCTGTCCCTGACCCAAGGATTCACAGCTCACTGTCAGCTGCGGTGTCGTTAGCGGCGTGCACGTCAGTACCGCCTCTGCCGGCGTACTCCATGGGTACACGGTGCACAGCTTCCGCATCGGGTCGCATACGCTCACTTCCTTGCGAACGGGATCGTAGTAGTCCGTTTCGGTCAGGGTGGTCTGTCGCGTGTCGCCATCCGGCGCAAAATACCGGCGCTCCTGAAAGACGCGTCCCGTGCTGTCGCGCGCCACGGTGCGATGATTCTTCAGCGTCACACGCGTGCCATCGGCCAGCAGCCGAGTCCAGTCTGTCACCACCGTCGCACGAAACGGCGCGCCTGCCAGCGGTGTAATACTGATGGAGCGCAGCCGCTCCACCACGCCGCCATCCGGCGCATGCTGCTGTGCCCCTACGGTCAACACTGCCAGAGAACAGAGAGCCAATGCCTTGACCACGGTGCGCACCTCGCGTGCAGTGTAGCGCACTTTCCTGACATGTACGTGATCAGTCGTTGACGCCGAAATGTCTGCATGGTGAACCCTTGGCCGTACCGTGGACGGTGCTACGCACCTGTACCTGTTTGCTGAGCCGGACGATTGCACCTATAGCCCTGGAACGGTTACAGTGCCGTGTGCGTCTGTAACCATCCCAGTGTTTAAAAGGCTGTTGGGCCCAGCTAACCCAGTGTGTAGCCCAACACACACGCGGTAATCAACAAGGCGCACACCACAAGGCCTACCAGCATTTGAGCAGACATGCCGAGGAGCATAGGGTCAAGACTCGCAAATTCGGGGTCGTGCCATGCCGTTCCTGGAAATAATGGCGCAAACAGCATTGCGAGAAAGTATGTACCTGAAATGGCAGCCGCCAGCAGCAGGTGTGAGACAGTCCACGGCCCCATACCGAACACAATCCACAGAGTGATCGGCCCCAGCAATACCCCCATTACCATCGTCTGGCAATTGTGGAATTTAGCGTGGGGTGGCCACCTTGAATTGCGTAAATGTTGTTGCGCCGTGACCGGAATAATAGCGTCGGCTAGGAGGCCGCCAAAGTTCCAAACGGCGACCAGAGTGATAATCCACTTGGCAAATTGCATAGTCGTCCCTTCTCCATTTAAGGAAGGGACGTACCGGTGACCGCACTCCTGTTGAGTGCAAGTTTGTACGAGCGCATGGCGCCACCCGGACTACCTACCGGGTTGTGGCTTTTGCACGTCCGACGTTAGAGTACACCGGTCATATAGAACACAGCCATAGACACTTGGAACAGCTCGTCAATCCATCGAGCGCTGCCGCTCGAACGGCTTTTGCAGCAGCAGGCGCGCCTCGTTGACCGCGCCCTGGGTGTTGTCGTTGGTCTGCACAGCCAGCCGGTACTCCTGCACGGCACGGTCGCGTTGCCCGGTCAGGTCGAAGATTTTGCCCAGTCCGACGTGCGCCCACACCTGCGTCCAACGCGGCTCGGCGTCGCCGCGCAGCGTGTCGCGGTAGCTGTTGGCTGACGACTGGTAGTTGCGCTGTGTAAAAAAGATTTCCGCAATGCGGTAGTTGGCCAGTGAGGAGTTTTTGTTGCTGTCCAGTGCCTTCTGGTACTCGGCCAGTGCGCCAATCAAGTCACCCTGCGCAACGAGTTGCTGACCCTTCAGCACAGCTACGCGCACGGCGAGGTCTGGCGTGCTCTTCAGCACCCAGTTGTCTGGGTCGATGGCGATGCGCCGCGGACGGCCAAAGGTCTCGATGGTGTAGGCAGAGTCCGTGCCGCTGATGTCGATCTTGCGCGTCTCGGTTTTGCCGTCGGTTTCAACCTTTAGGTCCACCGGCATGCGGAACAGGTCTAGGTCCTGCGAGACAGAGCCGACCGTGCGAAAACCCTTGTTGCTGCCCAGCCGGTAAACAGTGAACTTGTCCTGAAACGTGGGCGCGCCGGTACCGTCAAGCCATTGCGCAAAGAACGGTGTCAGGTTCATGGCGGTGCCGCCCTGTGCCTTCGCCACCTCTTCCAGGTCGGTGGAGCTGACGGCTTTATCGGTGTACTGCGACAGCAGGCCGCGCAAAAAGGCGAGGAACTTGTCATCGCCCATCTGGTAGCGCAGCATGTGGAAGACCATCGCGCCCTTCTCCAGCGTCATGGACTGAAACTGTGGCGAGAACGGATCGGTGCGGCCCAGCGCCGTCAGCGGGATGGTGTCATAGGCCAGTGCACCGGCCTCAATGTCGGGCAGGGTACCCGTAAAGCTGTTGGTGCCCCCAGTCTCCTGCAGGTTCATCAGCTCGGCGTAGCGAGCCATGCCGTTGGTGATCCAGGCATCGTTCAGCGATGCGGGTGAAATCTCGCTGCCCCACCACTGGTGGGCAATCGTGTTGCTCAGGAGGCGTGTGCTGTTCTTGTCGCCGATGCGATTGCCCGCGATGGCCACGATTTCTGGCCCCCAGCTGGCGGAAACCGCGTCGTCGGGCAACTCGACAATCTGCAGCCTGCTCGACTCTGGCTGGCCGAACGTGGTGGTGAAATACTCCTGCTGCTGCGCAGCCATCGCGGCGTACTCGGCGGCGTTGGCCTTGTGCTTGTCCGTCACGTAAATGGACACCTGGCTGCTGCCCGCGAGCTTGATGGCGGGCAGGAACTTGCCCGCGACCAGCGTGCCCGGGAAACCCGGCTTGGCCCAGTTGAAGTCGAACTCGGTCTTGTTACCAGGCAGCGACTTCTTGCCGGTAAACCCGCTGAATACGGCGGTCTCGTCGCTCGGCACGGTCACGTGCAGCTGCATGGTGAAGCGGTTGGTATAGAGCCCGACCATGGGAAACCAGCGGCCCGGGTACAGCAGCAAGCTGACCGGGTCGGCCAGCGCCGCCATCTTGATGCCCTCCACGGGGCTGGTGTCGGCTTCCTTCAAAATGCCGTTGTACGCGAAGGTAAATGTGGCCGTGGTGCCAGCGGTCATGGTTGCTGGCAGAGCGACGGTGACGGTGTTGCGACGGGCATCGCGGTCGCTGTCCAGCGGCTTGCCTGCCGGGCCGGTCACCTTGGTAATGCGCAAACCGTTGTTCAACTCAAACGTGGCGGCGGTCAGGTCTTGCACAGCCGTGAAGGTGACGGCGGCGGTTGCCGTCAGCCGCTGGGCGGCCGGATCGAGTTGCGCATCTACCGTGTATGCCGAGATGGTGAGCGGCGAACGGGCAGAATTCGTCTGTGCGTGCAGTAAAGCGCCCGTTGAGAGCAAAAGGAGCGCACAAGACGCTGTTTTCGTATACAAACGCGTGTAGTTTGCGTGCACAGCTGTGCATTCTGTAACGCTCAGAGCGCGTTTTTGTACTGCTGCGACCGTCTTTTGACGCGGTTTTGTCGACATAAATGGCATAGTTGCGTACTCAAGCGTTAGACGCGGGTTGTTCCACGCCGGATACGGCCATCTGCCCCGGTTCAAGGGCATCCAGTACCGTGTCACGCAATCGCTCGATGGCAGTCTGGCCGGTGGGTGACTGCAGCCGCTGCCGCACCTCTGCCAGCCCGGCCAGTTGCGCCCGGCGCTCCTGGCTAACATAGCGACTTTCGTCCGCAATAGCTTGTGGAGCGTCTGGTGCCACTTCCCAACAAGGTATCGCTACGGTTACAAGCGGGGGCGTCGATGCGAGAAGAGGTTCCAGCTTCCTGGCCAGATCTTCAGCCGTGAACTGGTCCTGCAATAACTCTGGCACGACTCTGCGACCCGCAATAAGATTCACCATGGCGATCGGCAGATTGCCAAAAGTATCCAGTTCTGCGTCGATTTCGGCAGGGTAGCGCACCAGCCGCTTGGCTGCAGCGAAGGTCAGCTTCGACACACGGTAGACCACGACGAAGGGAGTGCCGACGATGGCTGTCAGCACTGTGGCCGTGCCGCTGGCGACAGCTGCCGCGCGGCTATGCGTCAGCGCCGTTCTCGCACTTGCGACAAGATGTACGTTATAGGGCTGAGCAGCTTTTTTCATAGAGGTGCGCCGGGCTGCGCTCACGGTTGGAGCGAGCGGGAGCAGGTACTCAAACTGGCCGCGCAGCAACAAAGTGGCCCGGAGCATCTCCGGCAGATTGGCATCGATCTCGCCACCACGGCTCCCCGGCAGCAGTGCGACCCAAGGCTTAGCGGGATTTAGGCCATTTTCTGCCGCATATGCCTCACGCGTCACCGTCGGCGAAACCTGCTCTGCCAACGGGTGCCCAACAAACTCCGCCTGCACACCGCGTGCTGCGTAGAAGGGCTGCTCGAAAGGAAAGATACACAGCATTTTCGACACGCGCTGCTGCACCCAGCGCAGGCGGCGGCGCTTCCACGCCCACAGCTGTGGCGACACGAACCAGACCACCGGCACGCCCATGCGCTTGAGGTGTTTGGCCAGGCGAAAGTTGACGTCGGGGAAGTCGATGAGTACGGCCACGTCCGGGCGGTTCGCACGGATGGAGCGCACCAGCCTGCGGTAGCTTGCGAGGATGCGCGGGACGTGCCGCAGGATTTCCGTGATGCCCATGACGGCCACGTCTTCCGCGCGAACGATGCGCTGCTGGCCCGCGGCCTCCATCGCCGTGCCGCCCAGGCCGGTGTAGCGCGCCTGCGGCAGCACCGGCCGCAGCGCAGTCATCAGCTCCGCGCCATAGTGGTCGCCAGAGGCCTCGCCTGCGGAAAGAAAGATGAGCGGGTCAGGGCGCACGCTTGGCTAGTGTAGAGGCAGAACCTCATCGTCGATGAGTACACGCTGACCGTTCTCACGTCAGCATCACCCTCCGATGCGAGGCCTACTGGTAGGTCAGCGTGAGATGTCTGCGCACGAGCGTCGCACTGGGCCAGCTTGGCCATGCCGTTGCGTCCAGGTAAAGCAGCAGGGGATGGCCGTTGCCGGTCGTCGGGTCGTTGCCCTCGCCAACCAGTGTTGGGTAAAGAATTGTGTTCGTTCCGTCCGTGATGGCAGCGGAGGCAATGGGCCCCGACCACGCAAGCAGACTGCTGCCGTGCTGCATGGCGATCGCGTTATTGCCCGTGGTGTAGGCGATCAGGTACTGCTGCGTGGCCGCGTCGTACAACACGGAAGGGAAGCTGCCGGGCACCCCAATGATGGCGGTGTAGTGCCCGGAATTCAGGACGGCGCTTGGATCGCCGCTGGTCGCCGGTTCGGTGAACGCTCCGTTGTAGAACTTCTTGAACAGGGTTGGAAAGGCCGCAGTGGTGCCGGCAAACGCGTCGGCAACAACCGTGGCAAGCGGTGCGCGCGCCACGGCCAGGCACGGCGTTTGATTGCAGGCGGTGCTCGTGGCCGCTGCGGGATCACGGTCGCTGTAGAAGACGTAGAGATAGGTGTCGGCCGGGTCGGCGGTGGCAAGGTTGGCAATGTGCTGACCCTTGCCGTCCGCAACCACCAGGGTGCCCCCGCCCACATCGAGGTTCAGGTTGTTGCCGAGAACCGCGGGACGCGTAAGGTACGGCTGCACAATTTCGCCGAGTTTGTTAAAGGTGGCACCGCCATCCTTGGAAACGGCCATGCCCAGAGAGGAGTAGGTGCAGAAACCAGACGTGGAGCAGCTGCCCCCGTGCACTTCGCCGTGGTAGACGTGTAGCACACCGGCCGCACCGCCTGCGCCCGTCACTGGCAGCACGGGGCCTCCACCTGCGTAGTTCTGATCGAATGTGTAGCCATTGGGGTCGTTGCCGGTGGTGAGCTGCGCCGTGCAACCGTACGGCTCGGTAAAGCCGTCAAGAGACCCGCCCAGACGGTACGTGCCCTGCGTGGATGGCGTTGCCGCGCAGGCCGTGGAGCTGCGCGCGGCCATGAAGAAGCTGTACATTCCGTTGTTTAGCAGCACGCCCACCGTTCCATCGGGAGGGCCGTACAGGAAGCCAAACGCGGTGCGCTGGGCGGCGGCAAGCAACGGGCTCGGCGCATCCGCCTGCACGGTGAACACGGTTGGCTGTGGCGCTGGAGCTACTGGTGGCGCTGGAGCTAGTGAAGAGGTGCTACCGCCGCAACCAAGAACAGTCGCGCACAGGCACAACGCAGCAGAGGTACTTATAAGACGCACAGGCTAATCGCTCCTGCCGTCAGCATATACACATCCATTTCTGCGGCCGCTGTTCTGCTGCGTTCTTCGCGTATGTTCTCGCGTTTCTCGGTTCAGCCTTTGGAAGTAGCACTAGTCGCCGGGCTGGAGACGCAGCGGTTCTGCCGGGATGGGCAAGGCGGTACTCTCCTGATCCTTGTACTGCAGGCGATAGAGTCGCCAGTACAAGCCGCGTTCAGCCAGTAGCTGGTTGTGGCTGCCGCTTTCGCGCAGGCGCCCCTTGTGCATAACCAGGATGGTGTCAGCGCGCTGGATGGTGCTGAGGCGGTGCGCGATGACGACGGAGGTGCGGCCCGCGATCATGCGTTCCAGCGCGGAGCGGACGCGCAGTTCGGTGTCGGTGTCGACGGAGGAGGTGGCTTCGTCGAGGATGAGGATCTCGGGCTTGTGCGCCAGTGCACGGGCGAAGCTAACCAGCTGCTTTTGGCCAGTGGAGAGGGTGGCGCCGCGCTCCTGCATGGGCGCGTCGAAACCGCCGGGCAGCATGCGAATGAAGTCGCCGATGTTGACCTCGTCGGCGGCGTGTTCCACTTCAGCGTCGGTGATCCAGTCGCTGCCCAGGCGGATGTTCGAGCGGACCGTGCCGGTGAACAGGAAGGCGTCCTGCAGCACCACGCCGAAGCGCTTGCGCAGGGAGTCGAGCGGTAGTTCGCGGACGTCGGTGCCGTCGATGCGGACGCTGCCGCGTTGCACGTCGTAGAAGCGCATCATGAGCGCGGTGATGGTGGTTTTGCCCGCGCCGGTGTGGCCTACAATGGCTGCGGTTTCGCCGCGGGCTACGGTGAAGGAGACGCCGCGCAGAATCCATTCGATGTCAGGGTTGGTGTTGAGGTCGGCTTCGGTGGCGGTCACGAGCCAGGCGTGCTGCGCTTCGTCGAGGTGTTGGTAGGTGAACCAGACATTTTGGAACTCGACGGCGGGAGTGGTGTGCTCACTATCCACATCCGTCATCCTGAGCGGAGCACGTAGTGCGGAGTCGAAGGACCTGCTTTCCTCCCGGGCTACATTGCCGCTTCGGGCAAAAGCAGGTTCCTCCACTTCGCTGCGCTCCGGTCGGGATGACGAACCTTGTGCGTCTGCGGTTTGGCTGAAGAGTTGTGCAGCTACGGGCTGAACTGCAGATCCCTCCGCTGCGCTGCGGGATGACAACCCCTGTGGCGAGACAATCTCCGGCTCGGTGTCGATCAGCTTAAAGACGCGCTCGCTGGCGGCCATGGCGGCTTGCAGGATGTTGTATTTTTCGCTCAGGTCCTGGATGGGGCGGAAGAAGCGTTGCGCGTACTGCGTGAAGGCGACCAGTACGCCGACCGTGACGGTGCTGCCCAGGAAGGTGCTGCCGCGCAGAACGCCCAGTCCGCCCTTCCAGATGACGAGTGCGATGGCGATGGAGCTGAGCAGTTCGACCGCAGGGTAGTAGAGCGAGTAGGCCTGCACCTGGTCCACGTAGGCGTCGCGGTGCTCGGCGTTGATGCTCTGAAAGTCGCGGTACGCACGCGCTTCGCGGTTGAACAGCTGCACCACGCTCATGCCGCTGACATGTTCCTGCGTGTAGGCGTTGATCTTGGCGATAGCCGTGCGGATGCGGCGGTAACTGTTGCGCACGGAGATGCGGAAGAGCCGCGTGGCGTAGATGATGGCGGGCAGCACGCATAGCGTGAGCAGCGCCAGGGGCCAGCTCATGCGCAGCATGATGACCACGATGAAGAGGAGGACAAAGACATCTTCAAAGATGGAGAGCACGCCGGAGGTAAACATTTCATTCAGCGCGTCCACGTCGCTGGTGACGCGGGTGACTAGGCGGCCCACCGGGTTGCGGTCGTAAAAGCCGACGTGCATGCGCTGCAGGTGACGGAACAGCTGCGACCGCATGTCGAACATGATCTGCTGGCCGGTCCACTGCATAAGGTACGTCTGCAGAAACTCCAGGCCGTAGCTGACCAGCAGCGCCAAGAGGTACAGCCCCGCGCATTGCGTAACGCCGGTCATGGCGTCTGGGCTCAGGTGCTTTGCGAGCCACCACGTGCCGGGCGAAGGCGTGTGCGTCATGTAGCGGTCGATGGCGACCTTGATGAGGTACGGCCCGGCCACGTCCGCGGCGGCCTTGGTGATGACGGCGAACAGGCTGAGCGCCACCTGGCCGGTATACGGGCGCAGGTAGGTGAGCAGGCGCCGCATCAGGCGGCTGTCGTACGCCTTGCCTAGGACGTCGTCGTCTCCGGTAGACTTCGCCGGCGATGCTGGCTTTTTGCCGCTGGTCGTGCCCGCTGGCTTCAGTTGTTGTGTGTCCGATGTGGGTTGGGGCATGCCGCTGTACCAGTGTAGATGTGCGGGCACGGCGGCTGGGTGCAGCGGAGTGGCTGCGTGGGCGAAAATAGAACCGGAATGGATTCGCTGGGACTGTATCTTTCGGTGCCGTTTTGCAAGGGCAAATGCACCTTCTGCAACTTTGCGTCGGACGCGTTCCCGGCGGCGCGCATGCCTGCGTATGTTGCGCGGCTGTGTGAGGAGATCGCCGAGGCGTGCGGGTTTGCCGGGAGGCATGGGCTCATGGTGCCGCCGGTGGTGGACTCTGTGTTTCTGGGCGGCGGGACGCCGACGTTGCTTGCGGCCTCGCAGATGCGAACGGTGTTTGCTGCGCTGCGGGAGCAGTTCGAGCTTGCACCCGATGCGGAGATCACCGTGGAGGCCGCGCCGGGCCAAATCGCCGATGACATGCTTGTCGCTCTTTTGGAGTGCGGTGTGAACCGCATGTCGCTGGGCGTGCAGAGCTTTGTGGACCGCGAGGCGCAGGCGGTAGGCCGCAGCCACACCGGGGCGTCCTGTTTTGAGGAGTTGGGGCGACTGCGTGCGCATGGCGTGCCGAACCGGAACGTGGATATCAACGCCGGGGTGCCGCC
>CALMOM010000047.1:14333-22036 GCA_937873305.1 uncultured Terriglobus sp. | reverse complement strand
GCCGAAGCCGGACCTGTCGTGCGCTGGCCGCTGGGCCGCTTTATTCCGTTCGTGCACGCGCTGGGCGGCGGCGAGCGCGTCAACGGGCCCGTCAACCACCCGCTGAAGTGGGGCTGGGGCGTTTCCGGCGGCGGCGGCGATAGCACCAGCTTTCGTCTTCGCGCATGCCGAGCGAGCGAAAGTTGCCCTCCAGCACCAGGTAGCTGTCCACCGCACCAGGCAAGTCGCCCGCGAGTTCTTCGCCCACCATGCCGCCCAGGGCCGATGCGCGCATCCGTGTCCGATCCAGCCATGCGCCCGCGAAGGACACGTGCGTGAGCGTAGCGGTGGCCAGCGACACGTTGGGCAGTGTGGCTTGGCGCAGGTCGGCACCGGAGAGGTCCGCGCCGTCCAGTGTGGATTCACGCAGTTCCGTGTCGCGCAAGACGGCTTTCACCAGCTTCGCCCGCCTCATGCTGGCTTTCCGCAGGTTCGCGCCGGTCAGGTCGGCCGCATTCATATATGACTCGTCCAGCCGCACGTTCTCCATCACGGCATGCTCGGCCGTGGCATTGTCGAGCCGCGCACCCCACAGGTCCGCCGACGAAAGGTCCGCGCCGTCCAGAATGGAGTCGCTAAAGTTCGCAAAACGCAGGCTGCACGACTCGAATTTTGCGTCCTCCAGCAGCGCCTTTGAAAAATTGGCTTCGCCGCCGTTTGCGCCGGTGAATACCGCACCAATCAGATCCGCGCTGGCCAGCGATGCACCTTCCAGACTCGCCGAGGTGAGGTTGAGACCGCTCCCGTCCACACTGGAGAGGTCGCTCCCATCCAGGTTGATGCGGGCGAGATTGGCCTGGCGCAGACTGCTGTTCATCATGCGGCGCCCGGGTAATTGCAGACCGTCTGCCTCGTTGTCCCATGCTGGATGCGACTCTGCCCTGTCACCGATGCCGGATCGTGTCGCGTCCGCGCCGTCGAGGTTTAAACCCTCGCCCGCGCTGTGCGGGTCCGCCGCAAAGGCAAGCAACAGTTCCGTGGCGGCATTGGTGCCTGTCGTTGCCTGGTCCGTCATGCCTGCTTGCTGGTGCCGACTATGGCGTCGATTTGCGTCAATAGCTGGGCAAAGTCGACCGGCTTGGGGTGGTAATCGCTACAGCCCGCGTCAAGCGCCTTTTGGCGATCCCCTGACATCGCGTGCGCTGTGAGGGCAATGATTGGAATGGCGGCGGTCGCCGGGTCAGCCTTCAGGGTACGGGCGACCGTCCATCCATCCATCAGTGGCAAATTCATGTCCAGCAACATGACGGCTGGCTTTAACTCACGGGCCTTCTCTAGGCCCTGCTGGCCGTCCGTGGCCACCGTTACCTCATACCCCCGGCGCTGCAACCGGCGCGACAAAAAATCCCAAAGCTCTTCATGGTCTTCGACCAGCAACAACTGCATACCGCATTCCTCTCAAGGTTCCTACTTCGGTTCAGTCGACGCCCCAAGGTCGATGGTGTGCTTTGGATGTCCGTCCGGGTGCCCTGGCGTCAGAGCACGCAACTCGCCCGCCAGCTGCCGCAAGTTTGCTTCGCCCTTGGTCAGAACGCGATCCGCCCCCTTCAGTTGCCGCCGCTCCTCATCGTCCAGCAGCCGGCCTGTCAGTACGATGACCGGGATGTCCTCGCAACCGGGGCGCTGGCGCAGAATGTGCAGAAAGGTGAACCCGTCCATGACCGGCATGGTCAGGTCCAGCAGGATGGTTTGCGGCGGCGCACGCTTTACCACGTCCAGCGCCTCCTGCCCGTTGCCCGCCTCAGCAACGGACCAGCCCTGCCGCTCAAAGATGGTGCGCAGCCGGTCGCGAGTGTCAGCATCGTCGTCGACGATCAGCAGGTCGCCCGGCTCTCCGCGAAACTGCTCCATTACGTTTTTCAGCCGATCCCACTCTACTGGCTTCAGTACGGTGTCGGCCGCCCCCAGAAAGCTGCTCAGCCCCGGCTCATTGACAAAGGTGCACATGACCACGGGAATGCGTTCCAGCGCAGGCTCCCTCTTAAGCTCGGCAAGCACACTCCAGCCATCCATCTGCGGCATCATCACGTCCAGCAGGATGGCGCGCGGCTGCAGTTCACGCGCCATCTCAAGGCCGGTCCGGCCGTCGGATGCCAGCCGTACAGAGAAGCCCTCCCGTTCCAGGAAGCGCCGCAGCAATTCCCGTTGTGCAGAGTCGTCGTCGATGACAAGCACGAGGTGTTTGTTGGCGTCGAGCTTCGATTGGTTCTCTTCCTCCGGCTTTTTAGCGTCAGGCAGCACCGCTGGGATGGTGATGATGAATGCCGAACCCTTGCCTGACTCACTCTCCACATGAACGTCGCCACCCAGCAGGCGGCAAAAGGCTTTGGTGATGGCCAGTCCGAGGCCTGTGCCACCGTATTTGCGCGTTGTGGACGCGTCAGCCTGGGCAAAGCGTTCGAACAGCTTGGCCGTCTGCTCCGGCGTCATACCGATGCCCGTGTCGGTCACACGAAAGGTCAGCATGTCTCCGTCACGCCGGCCTTTGACCGTGATGGTCCCCTTCTCAGTGAACTTGGCTGCGTTGCTCACCAGGTTAAAAAGGCACTGCCGCAGCTTGACCTGGTCTGTATTCAGCGTGCCCAGGTCGCCAGCATCATCCAGAACCAGCTCGTTGCCCTTCTGCTCTACTAACCCCTTCATGGTGTTGCTTACATCCTGCAGCAGTTGCGAAGCTTTGAACTCCTCCGCATAGGTGGTCATGCGGTCCGCTTCGATTTTGGACAGGTCCAGCACGTCGTTGATCAACGAAAGCAGGTGGCGGGCGTTGGCCTGAATCTTCTGAACATCTCCCAGGGTGTCTTTGTCACCGCGGTCCTCCATCTCCTCTTCCAGCAACTCGCTGTAACCGATGACGGCGGATAACGGGGTACGCAACTCATGGCTCATGTTGGCCAGAAACTGGCTCTTGGCGCGGTTTGCAGCCTCTGCAGCCTCCTTGGCTGCATTCAGCTCAGCCTGCGCCTGCTTCTGCTCTGTGATGTCGGTATGCGTACCCACCCACTCGCGGGTCTTACCAGACGTCCGCAGGGGCACCGCGCGCGCAGCCATCGTTCGCCACTCGCCATCTCTGCGACGCACGCGCTGCTCGACCGAGTAGAGCACGCCCTGCGCGACGGACTGCCGCCATACTTCGGCAGCGTGTTCCCGATCATCCGGGTGCACGGCGTTGAGCCACCCGTACTTGGTATATTCCGCGGGTGTTTGGCCGGTAAAGCTGCTCCAACTGGATTGGTCGCCGCATAGCTCGCCGTCAGAGTCGGTGGTCCAGATCATGGAGGCGCTGCTTTGGATTAAGCTCCGGTAGCGCTCCTCGCTGACGCGCAGCCACTCCTGTGCCTTGCGCTCCCGGGTGATGTCGTCGATCACAATGCCAGCACCGGCGTTGCTGCCGGCGATGCGCTCGTCGGGCAACGGAAATACGCCAAAGCGTAGATCGCAACCTTCCTGGTCTGCGGTGGCTGGCCGTACCACGTCGAGCGTCATCGCCTTGCCGCGGCTCAACACGTTGGACACGGCCGGCTCCAGCTGCTGGCGCAGATCGGGGAGATAGTCCCAAAGCTTGCCGTTACGCACCGCATCTGCGGTGTGACCACTGGCGAACGTCAGAAACTTGTGATTTACATGACGCATGCCCAGGTCAGCGCCCACCAGACCGAAACCGATGGGCGCATGATCCAGCACGCGCTCCAGCAGTGCGGCACCGGCGCGTTCGCGGCGGCGACGCACCAAGGCAACCGCTGAGACTGCGAGAAACGACAGAGGCAGACCGACACCCGCAATCAGTTCCAGGACAGGCAGCCAGAGCGATTCACGGCGGTCGATGCGGTCAATTGTTCTGTGCGCGTTCGACTGTATGGTGTTGATGATCGAACGAATGCTGTCCATGATGGACTTTTCCGCAACAGCAGGATCCATGACGCCGTTTCGCTTGGCACCAATCACCTGTTCTGCAAAGCGATGTTTCTCTTCGATCAGGTCCGTCAGACGCTGATGGCTCGCTCCATCAGTGTGCAACGCTGCGAGTTCGCCCGGCAGTATGCCCTCTGCCATAGTGTACGGTTCCAGGTAGCTCTCGTTGCCGGTCAGGGCGAAGCCGCGATAGCCCGTCTCCAGATCCTTCATGGACGAAAGAAGCCGCTCAGAGGTCACCAGGATGCCGTTTTGCTCCGCCAACTGCTTGCGGCTGTTTGCCACCAGCGCAATTGCAAGGCCACCGGCAAGTACGCCCACCAGGAAAAACACCAGGGCAGCCGTGTTTAGCCAGCGATACTCCTGCAGGCCCGCAAACCGTTCGCCTCTCACGCGTTTTTTCATCAATCGACTCACGGTTAAATGTGCTCACACGTGAGATGCAGCTTCTGCACGCTGATGCGGTGAGCGCAGCCTCCACCTTTGTGGCACGCACGGAACGTGACTGCCTGGCACTCTACGCGCTACCCTGCTGAGTGTGCGGCATGGCAGGTCCATGCCCGGAAAGACCCTTCGCCATGGCCATTGTCTCGTCGCCCACCAGCTCCGCAAGCCTGAACAACCGCACACACACGGACTTTCGGGCCATGTCGATTGCCACCACGCTGTTCTTTATGTGGGGTTTTCTCACCAGCCTGAATGACATTCTGATTCCGCATCTCAAATCGATTTTCGCGCTCAGCAACGCGGAGGCGGCGCTGATCCAGTTCGCGTTCTTCGGCTCGTACTTCGTATTCGCCATTCCAGGCGGCAAATTGGTGGAATACCGCGGGTACAAGCAGACCATGGTCGTCGGCCTGCTGGTGGCGGCGATGGGCGCAGTGCTGTTTATACCGGCAGCGCACATGGCTTCGTACCCGGTTTTTCTGGGCGCGCTGGTCATTCTGGCGGCGGGCATCACATTTCTGCAGGTGTCGGCAAACCCGTTTGTTACCAGCGTTGGACCCGGTGCCACGGCCAGCAGCCGCCTGAATCTGTCGCAGGCCTTCAACTCGCTGGGCACGACAATCGCCCCCAAGATCGGCGGCCTGCTCATTCTGGGCACGGCGGTGCCGTACACCGTGGGCGAACTGCAGCAACTTGCTCCCGCGCAGCTGCAAGCCTACCGCGCACAGCAGGCAGGCACGGTGCAGATGCCGTACATCGTCATCACCGTCATCCTGCTGTTGCTGGCTGGTCTGCTGGCCGCCGTCAAGCTCGATAGCCGCGAACACCTGACCGTGGACATGCGGCCCATTGCTGGATTCGGCGGCAGCATATGGCAAGAAAAATGGCTTTTATTGGGCGCGCTTGGCATCTTTGTCTACGTCGGTGCCGAGGTGTCCATCGGCAGTTTTCTGATCGGCTATTTTGAGCAGCCGCAGATTGGCGGCATGACGGCCGCCGCGGCGGCGACCTATGTCAGCTTCTACTGGGGTGGGTCCATGATCGGCCGGTTCATCGGCTCGGCCATCCTCACCAGGGTACGCACGGGCACGCTGCTGGGCATTTTTGCCGCGGTCGCCTGTCTGCTGGTGCTGGCCAGCATGTTTAGCACTGGGCATACCGCCATGTGGACCATTCTTGCGGTGGGCCTGTTCAACAGCATCATGTTCCCAAGCATCTTTACGCTGGGCCTGACCGGGCTGGGCGAACTGACCAGCAAGGGCTCGAGCCTGATGGTGCAGGCCATTGTGGGCGGTGCCCTGTTGCCGCTGCTGTATGGCAAACTGGCCGACGGCATCGGCTATCAGAAGGCTTTCATCGTACCCGCGCTCTGCTACGTCTTTATCGCCGTCTACGGCTTTGCCTCCACCCGTCGCGTCATGGTGACTGACCCATTTGCCGGGCCCGTCGACCCTGTTTAGGCAGTCTCGAAGAGGGGCGCACACATCACCCGTTGGCGCAGGTTGTAGCTTGACGGACAGTTGACACAAACCCGTTGATGCAGCGAAAGCGCTCGCCCGCTATGTCGGCTGCACAACAGAGCGGGGCGGTGCCCACTCTCTACAACTGCTTTATGAGCGATAGCGCCATTGTTTCTGTGCTCTGATTTGACGGCAAGGTGCTCATCACCCTGGCCGACGAGAGCTTCATTCTGATTACGCCGGACCAGCTGTTATCCCTCGGGTTGGTTCGGCACCGTTTACCTGAGGAGTTCCGATTGTCGCCGGAACAGTACTTCGGCGTTGACCTGCCCGCCCGTGGCAACGAGTTCCGGCGCTCACTGGAGGCCTACGTTAAAGCTCAACTCGCTGCAAGTTCCACGCCGGTCATCGCCGCACATTGCTCCAGCAGGCGATCCTGCAGACCGGCATCGTTCGCAGCGGCGAGCGGCTTGCGTTCTTTCTGGTGGAACCAATGCCTGCCGGTGACCTGCGCGGTCGGATCGTCGCTTACGGCCAGCCATGCCTGTGTCACAGGTCCCTGGCTTAGGTCGCCCGAGGCGTTCGGGCCGCCCATCTTGGTCGCGACCCAACCCGGCTCTACCGAGTTTGACAACACACCCGGCCAACGCCGCGCCACGGCGAAGGCCAGCAGCGTGTCGTGCAGCTTGGTGTCGGAGTACGCAGCGGTGCCGTTCCATGCGCGGCGCTCCCAGTTCAGGTCATCCAGCGTGGTACGGCCACGGCGATGCAGTTCTGAACTGAGGTAGACCAGCCGCTTGGGCTTCAACATGAGCGCAGTTAGAAGGTATGGAGCCAACGTATTTATGGCGAAAACGTGCTCGAAACCGTCCACCGTCAGCGACCGCTTCTTTTCGCGGTACTCGATCGCGGCGTTGTGAATCACCGCGTCGAACGCGCCCAGAGCGTTAGCCTGCTCTGCCAGGGTGTGCACCTCCGCCAAGCTGGCGAAGTCGCCCGTGAGCACAGCAGTGGCCGCTGGCAGTTTGCGACGCGTCTCGTCCGCGCGCGATGCGTTACGCGCATGCAGCACCACCTCGTGTCCATGCTCGGCAAGCCACTGTCCAGCCATCAGGCCAAGGCCGTCCGACGATCCTGTAATCAACACGCGCGCCATACTGCGCTAGGATGCGTTCGGCACTAATTCGAGCTCGGCTTCTCCATGCTGTCCACGATCCAGAGTGTGGACTTTACTTTCTCTCGATCCACCTTCAGGCCGATTGCCCGCAGATTCCAGGGCACTGGCACGTCCATTTGTGTGGCCGTGCCCTGGTCGGGTGGTGAGCTCGCGATACGGGGCAGGACGAACCGGTACGTGCCGCTCAGGCCTGTTCCGTCTCGCACAGCATACTGCGAAGACAACGAAAGAAAGCCTGCGAACACAGGCATTGACGTGTTGTAAAAGGTGTAGATCTGCTCGCCATCTTTCGTGAGCTGTACAGCTTTCGCCCCCTCGATCAAATCGAACCCCTGATCCCCGACCGGCAGTTCCGAAGACTCCACCACCGCCGGCGACTTCGCACCGAGGCGCAGGACATAACCATCGATCATTGTCTCCGTGCCGTGAATGCGCAGGTTGCAGCGTTCTGCCAACACCGCGCGAAGCATCTCCTGCAACACGGGCGCAGGCTGGCCGAAGTTCTGGTTCAGGCTTTGCCAATGAGTCACATCCGGGGGAGCTACCTTGGCCCGGATGTCGTACTTATCGCTTGCGACCCATGCGGGAGCGCCTTTGACCTCAGCCAAATGCTTCCAATACGGTGCTGACACGTAGGCCGCCATCAGCGTCGACTCCAGCGGCATACC
>CALMOM010000047.1:0-14323 GCA_937873305.1 uncultured Terriglobus sp. | reverse complement strand
CGGCATACCCATGGCCTCGAAGCCATCCGGTAGAACCTGCAACCCCGTGCCGCGTGCGCTTCCGCTGGGGCGGATGGAGACCACTTCGAACCGAAGCGGCTTGGCGTCGGGTGGGCGGCTCACCTGCGACGACGCGACGACGCCAGCAAACAAGCAAAGCGCCGCCACGAGGACTTGCTGCAACAACCTTCCCATGAGTTTGGCCCCGCACAGGCGAACGTGTCGCATGTGCGGACCACTCTATCGCATACGCGGCCTACGCTGCCGCACCTACCGGTTTAGCCTCGCTTGCCAATGTCTCCCCCTGGTGGTTGGCCACGCGGAAGGCGAGGTGCTCACCGTTCGCCTCCACGCGCACGTGGTCGCCGTGCCGCACCTCGCCGTTCAGGATGCACAGGGCCAACGGGTCCTGTACCAGCCGCTGGATAGCCCGCTTCAGCGGACGCGCGCCGTACGCGCGATCGTAGCCAGTGGCGAAGATCAGGTGCCGTGCCTCCGGCGTCAGCTCCACCGTGATCTTGCGGTCGCGCAACAGTTGCTGCATGTCCGCAAGCCGCAGGTCGATGATGTGCGCCAGCTTGTCTTCACCCAGCGAGTGGAACACCACCACGTCATCGACACGATTGAGGAACTCGGGCCGGAAGTGCTTCTTCAGATCTTCCATCACGCGCACCTTGGCGTCCTCGAAGCCCTCCGGCCCTGATGCCCATGCCGTCGTCAACTGCGCGCCGCCGATGTTGCTGGTCATGATGAGCACGGGGTTCTTAAAGCTGACCGTGCGGCCCTTCGAATCGGTCAGGCGGCCATCGTCCAACACCTGCAGCAAGACGTTGAACACGTCCGGGTGTGCCTTCTCAATCTCGTCGAACAGGATGACGGCGTACGGCCTGCGGCGCACTGCCTCGGTAAGCTGGCCGCCCTCGTCAAAGCCCACGTACCCCGGAGGCGCGCCGATGAGCCGTGCCACCGCATGCTTTTCCATGTACTCGCTCATGTCGATGCGCACCATGGCGTTCTCGTCGTCGAACAGGAACTCCGCCAGCGCACGTGCCGTCTCTGTCTTGCCTACGCCGGTCGGGCCCAGGAAGATAAAGCTGCCAATGGGCCGCTTGGGGTCGCTGAGACCTGCACGCGAGCGGCGAATCGCATTCGCCACCACGGTCAGCGCCTCGTCCTGCCCGACGACACGATCCTGCAACCGCGCCTCCATGGCAATCAGCTTCTGCACCTCGCCTTCGAGCATTTTGCTGACGGGCACGCCGGTCCAGCGGCTGACGATTTCGGCGATGTCCTCCTCGTCCACCTCTTCCTTCAGCATGCGGTTGGTCTCGCCGTTCTTGATGCTGTCCTGCTCGGCCTCCAGCGTGCGCAACTCCGCCTCTGCCTTGGGTAGTTCGCCATAGCTGATGGCGGCGGCGCGCTCCAGATTGCCGCGGCGGGTCTGGTCTTCCGCCTCGAACCGCAGGCCTTCCACCTGCTTCTTCAGCTCGGTAATGCGGCCAATGGCGTCGCGCTCATGCTGCCACTTGGCGCGCAAGCCGCTTGCTTGCTCCTGCAACTCGGCCAGTTCGCGCTCCACCGTTGCGCGGCGGTCGACGGAGTTGGCGTCCGTCTCACGCGTGAGCGCGGTCTTCTCGATCTGCAACGAGGTCACGCGCCGGTCGATGGCATCAATCTCCTCTGGCACCGAGCCGATCTGGATGGCGAGCGATGCCGCCGCCTCGTCCACCAGGTCGATGGCCTTGTCCGGCAGAAAACGGTCGCTAATGTAGCGGTGCGAAAGCTCCGCTGCTGCGATGATGGCCGCGTCCTTGATGCGGACGTTATGGTGCGCCTCGTACTTCTCCTTCAGCCCACGCAGAATGGCAACTGTGTCTTCCACGTTGGGCTCGCCGACGTACACCTGCTGGAAGCGGCGCTCCAGTGCGGCATCCTTCTCGATGTACTTGCGGAACTCGTTCAGCGTGGTGGCGCCAATCGCGCGCAGCTCGCCACGGGCCAGTGCCGGCTTCAGCATGTTGCTGGCGTCGATGGCACCCTCAGCCGCACCCGCCCCCACCAGCGTGTGCAACTCATCGATGAACAGGATGATCTGTCCGTGCGACTCCTCAATCTCCTTCAGAATGGCCTTCAGCCGCTCCTCGAACTCTCCGCGGTACTTCGCACCGGCCAGCATGCTCGCGAGGTCCAGCGCTACCAACTTCTTGTCTTTGAGCGATTCCGGCACGTCGCCGCGCACAATGCGGTTCGCCAGCCCTTCGACGATGGCGGTTTTGCCCACGCCGGGTTCGCCGATCAGCACAGGGTTGTTTTTCGTGCGGCGGCTCAGCACCTGCACCACGCGGCGAATCTCCTCATCGCGGCCAATCACCGGGTCCAGCCGACCCTCGCGCGCCTGTTTGGTCACGTCCTTGGCGTACTTTTCCAGTGCCTGGAACTTGCCCTCGGGGTTCTGATCGGTCACGCGCTGCGTGCCGCGCACGCCCGTGAGCGCCTTCAGAATCGCCTCGTGCGTGGCGCCCAGCGCCGCCAGCGCCAGCTGTGTGGGGTCGTTCTTCGCCTGCGCCAGCGCCAGCAGCAGGTGCTCCGTGGAGACGTACTCATCCTTGAAGTTGTCGGCCTCCTTGAAGGCCTGTTCCAGCACGCGGTTCAGCGCCGCACCAGCGCCGGGCTGCTGCTGCGCGCCCTGAATCTTGGGCAGCTTGCCGATGGCGGTGTTCACACCGCCCAACAGCTGCTGCACCGGCACGCCGATCTTCTCCAGCACGGGCAACACAATGCCCTCACGGTCCTCCAGCAGCGCCGCCAGCAGGTGCAGCGGCACCACCTCCGGATTACCGTGCTCCAGCGCCATGCTCGCGGCGGCCTGTACAGCCTCCTGCGACTTGACGGTCATCTTGTTCCAATTAGTTGCCATACTGCTCACACCTCAGATCATGTTGGGCACGCCTTCCATAGTGATCGCCCTATGCTGATTTGATGTGAATAGTAGCACGCTGGGTGCAGCTAATGTGAGTCGGAAGCACTCATATTTCGCGTTGACTGCTGCTCCGTCGAGATACGTCGGATCAGGTCCACCTCGGCCAGCCGGTAGGGCTTCCCATCTTCGTAGAAGACGTCGTGGAACCACACGGTCGGCTCGCGGTCGGTGTACGGCAGCTTCCAGCTATCCCATGGCAGGTAGGTGGCCATGCGGCCCTTCACCAGGCCCCAGTTGATGGCGCCCACGTTGTGCCGCGCCGCAATCGGCAGGCTGCCGTCGAAGGTGGAGCCCGCACCACGCGCCATGTACTCCGTGCACAGAATGGGCCGGTGCAGCCGCTCCAATTGCACAATGCGGCGCTCAAACGTCTCCGGCCAGGAGTAGTCGTGGAAGGTGATGACGTCGCTCTCAGTCAACTGGGTGCGCTCGGTCTGGTTCCATGTGGATTCCTGGTCCCAGTGATCGCCATTCCAAATGCCAGATGACAGCGGCTGCACTGGCCCCACAGAGCGCGCCCACGCGAACACCTTGGGCAGCATGGCATTCATCAGCGGCACCTTGTCTGGAAATTTGACACCGATGTAGTCCCCGCCGCCACCATTGTCCGGCTCGTTCCACAAGTCCCACAGCAGGATGCGGTTGTCACTGGCAAAGGCTCCGATGATGCCTTTCACGTACGCCTCGAACCGGCCCTGCTGGGCTGGATCTTCCAACGCCAGGCCGGGGCTTTGCACCCAGCCGCTGTTGTGCACGCCGGGGATGGGCGGGTGCTGCGGTCCCAGCTTCGGCTGCGGATCCCAGCAGCTGTCGAATAGCACCAACACCGGGTGGATGCCGTGCTTCGCCGCAATGCCCAGAAAGCCGTCCAGCCGCTGCGTGAACCCGGCGCTGTCCTGCTGCCACAGCAGGTCATGCAGGAAGACGCGCATGGTGGTCATGCCCGCCGCCTGCGCCCAGCCCAGTTCGCGGTCAATCTCCGCCGGATCGTACGTGGCGGCCTGGAACATTTCTAGCTGATTGATCGCATCCTGCGGCAGAAAGTTCCCGCCGATGGCATACGGCTGCTTCGCCCAGTACGCCTTTGCTTCAGCCTCGGTCCAGCGCGCACGCGGCGCGTTGGCCGCATGAGAAAGCCCCGGCAAGCCTAGGAATGCAAAAAGACACAACAGGAAGGTAGAGGCTCGCAAGCGCATGCTCGCTACTTTACGACAGTAGGCGTTGTTGCGGCTCAGCCTTTAAGACATCACTCACAATGCGCTTTATAAAGGAGCAACCATCGCGACTGTAAACCGATTGTCCAGACTGTGGCGGAAAATAAACGGTCGGCGTCCAAACGGGTAAGATCATCGCACCCATGAGCGTGACGTGTAGCCGGTGTGTGCTTCTAATCAGCCTTTGTGTGATCTTCTCCTGCTCCGCTGGGCAGTCGCCACAACGCCCAGCATTTCAGGTTGCAAGCATTCACATCCACCCTCCTGACCAAAGTGGCAAAATCGGCTTTTACGGTACGGCAGGTGGTGGCGTCGAGCTAGGAATATGTACTCTTTCAATGCTTGTGGAATATGCATTGAACGTTGATGGCCACTTGATCTCAGGTGTTCCGGACTGGGCGAGCAAACTGTACTACGACATCAAGGCAGTACCGGCGGATGATTCGCCGAGTCGCAAACTTGGTCTCAAGGGCTACACTGCATCACCCACTACTGAACAGCGCGCCATGCTCCTAAGCTTGTTGGTAGAACGCTTTGGATTCCAGTATCACGTGGAAGAACGGATCATGCCAATTTATCGGCTGGAACGCGGAGGTGGGCCAACAACTCTCGAGCCACCAAAGTATCCAGAGCGGGCCGCTGACCCGCGTGGCGGTCTGGTCCAACGAGGGGACCTCAGTACCGGCGAAGGTTTTGGGCAAACAGTCACTATGGCTTTTCTGGCTCAGACGTTAACACGTTCGCTCGGGCGGCCAGTTACGGATCACACGGAAATAGTTGGGACGTACGACTTCCACGTGGATCCGATTGATCCCGAAAACCACGATGTAGCTGCTGGCGCGATGCTCATGATTCATGCGCTTGGATTGAAACTCACTCCCAGCCGAGGGCCAGTACAGACGATCCGTATCGATGCTGCCACACCGCCGTCGGACAATTAGTTCGTTCTGCCACTTAGCAGTGACTTATATATCGACAGTCTTATCGTTTGATGAACCGCTCGTGTCAGGCCTACTAATCGACAAGCAGCGGTGACATGCATCCCTGCTGTTAGCCCTTGATGACGGCCTTCACCGTGGGTGGGGCAGCGATGGCGTCTTTTACCGGCCCGCTGGAGCCGATGTCGTCCAGCAGCTGGTGCACGATGGCTTCGGCGGTTGTGGCGGCGTCCTTGATCTGCACCGGGAAGAGCACGGCGTACTGCAGGCCGGTTTCGGCCAGTTGCAGGCGTGGTTCGATCTGCGGCTTGTCGAGCGCAGTTTCAATCCAGTCTTCCACCTGCTGGTGCTGCTGCTCAATCTGGGCGCGGTAGCTGTCGTACACGGTGGTGACGGCCTTCAGGATGGCGTCGGTGGCTGGTTGGTAATCAATGTCGGGCTTCAGCTTGACGGTGAGTTCGTGCCAGGCGTACTCGGTTCCAGGCATCTGCTTGTACAGTGGCGTCCCCGCCTGGAACAGCACGGAGTTGGCGAAGACGGCGACGCGACCCGTGGGGTGCAGCTCCGTGCCAGTGCCGGTTAGCTCCAACATGTAGAAGCGGACGAGGCCCACGTCCACCACGTCACCCGTTACGCCCGCCACGGTGATGCGGTCGCCCACGCGCACGCCGTAACGGCCCACGATGAAGAAGTACGCCGCGACGGACAGCAGGATGGTCTGCAGGCCCACCGCAATGCCCGCCGTGATGAACCCGGCAAAGGTGGCCAGCGAATTGAACTGTGTCACAAAGCCAAAGATGAGCACGATGCCGGTGAGAAAGCCGGTGACCAGCCGCCGCACGACCAGCAACTGGCGGCGGCGGCGCACGTCGTGCACGTACTTGACCGTGAGCCGCTGCCACACCTGGCTGATCGCCAGCAACGCGCCTAGCGCCAGCGCAATGAACAGCACCCGAAGCAGCAGGTGGCGCAGCACGGTGTTGTACTCGGCGTCCACGGCCGTGCGCCAGCTGACGAGGTTGGCACGGCTGTCGTCCAGCGTGACCAGCTCCTGGCTGATGGGCAGCATGGCCGTGGACAGCACACGAAAGGTGGCGGCCAGCGTGTCATAGTGCTTGCGCGTGTCGGCCAAGATGTCTGCAGTGCTGGCCTTGGGATCGGGCGCGCCCTGCAGCGCGGCATTGCCCTGCTGCACGGTGGCGCGCAGCAGCTTGAGCATGGGGGTGCGCGTGTCCACTGCGTCCTGGCGCAGGGTATCCGTCTCGGTGATGCGCGCATCGATGTCGTGGCGCGTCGAGAGCAGCTGAAAGAGCACAACCGCCTGGGTGGACACGCCGGAGTCGAGCGCGG
This sequence comes from uncultured Terriglobus sp., assembly GCA_937873305.1. Classification (GTDB taxonomy): domain Bacteria; phylum Acidobacteriota; class Terriglobia; order Terriglobales; family Acidobacteriaceae; genus Terriglobus. Next base: position 7,841 of record CALMOM010000047.1, on the reverse strand, counting down.
CGCTCAGGCTTTCGAGCACGGGTGTAGCGACGGGCTTGGCGGTGGTGGCCTGTAGTTCCGGCGCGGTGCGCAGCAGCCGGTCGATTTCTCCAGGAAGACCAGTCTCTTTTTGTGCATCGGCCAGGCTGGTGATGCGGCCTAATGCGTCGACCATGGCCTTTTGCAGCTCCACCTGGCCTTCCACCTGCTCGTCCTGCTGACGGAGCACGGACAGCTCTTTCGGCCTGGCCGTACTGATTTGCTTGTCCAGCGCGGCGTCCTGCGCCTGCAGATCAGTAAGGCGGGCCTGCACAGTGGCGCGGGTAGCGGCCATTTGCTGCGCCTCTGTCTGCGATGCGTCGGCTTGCCCCGGCTGCTGCATACCCGCGTTTGCTGCTGGTGCGCCAGTGGTCAGGCGGGCCAACAGCGCGGCCAGGTTTTTGCTGGCCTGAAAGGCATACTGCGCAACGGCGGTGGCCTGCTGCGCCGCCTGCTGGCTGTACAGCACGTCGCTAGGCTCGCCGACCTTCTGTACCGAGGTCAGTTCGCCGCGATAGTAGCGCAGCACCGCGTTCAGGTGCTGCAAGATGTCCTTGCCGCGTGCAGCGACGTCAACACCTGCATTGTCCATCTTGGGCAGCGCGGCGATCTGCTGCATCAAGAGCGTGTTGCCTGTGGCGGTCAGTCGCGCAGTGGCGGCCTGGGGTTCAGCAGACGTGCTTGCAGGTTTGGAGGCCGGGCTTGCGGGCGGCATTACCGCAGGAGCAGCAGAAGCTTCTTGTGCCCCAGGCGGGCTTACTTGGGTTTCCGCCGCGAGCGCGGGAGCGGCCTGGGCCTGCCCTGCGTACGCACTCAGCGCTGCGCACAAGGCGAGTGTCACGAAGACGGCACGAGCGCGGGACGTGCAAAGAACCATGCTTCCTATTATCGGCTGCACCGCCGGAGTACATGGGATAGGAACACGACGCACCCGTTACTCTAAAGAGATGTTTGGTAGGTGGTATGCGGACTGGATGGTTCGCTGGGAGACGGCGCTCACGACCCGCGACACCAATCGCGTGGTGCGGCCGCTGGAGTGGGGCTTCGACTGGCTGACCGACTTCAGCCTGTTGGCCGCGGTGTCGAACGAAGATTCACCAGACGCGCTCCGCCGCATGGTCGAGATCAATCAGGACATTGTCAGACGTGGACCGGAGTTCTACGGCTATCAGACGCCAACCGACTTCCGCCTGGAAGAGCGGCACGCCGAGCTATACCCCACCAACGTGCGCCCCGAGACACTGGCCCAGGCGGAACGCGTGCTGTCCGATGCGCAGAGCGGCAAGTCGCTACCCGCGCAGTTCCTACGTTTTACCTCACCCGTGAAGACCAAGTATCCCGAGAACGACGCCGTCAACGCACGCTGGTACCCGGAGCCACCGCATAAAACACCCGGCCGCAAGCGGCAGGCGATCGTCGTCCTGCCGCAGTGGAACGCCGACGCCTTTAGCCACAACGCCCTGTGCAGCATCTTCAACCGGTTTGGCATTGCAGGGCTGCGCCTCTCCAAGCCGTATCACGACATCCGCCGCCCGGCCGAGCTCCAGCGCAGCGACTACGCCGTCAGCAGCAACGTGGGCCGCACCATCGCCGCCTGCCGCCAGGCCGTTACGGACATACGCAGCTGCATCGACTGGCTGCAGGAGCAGGGGTATGAGCAGTTCGGCGTGCTGGGCACCTCGCTCGGCTCCTGTTACGCCTTTATGGCCGCGGCGTTCGATCCGCGCATCCAGGTGTGCGCCTTCAACCACGCCAGCACGCAGTTTGGCGATGTGGTGTGGACCGGCCAGAGCACCCGCCATGTGCGCGCCGCGTTCGAGGCAAATGGTTTGTCGCAGACCGATGTGCGCTCCATCTTCACGGGTATCAGTCCCCTAAGCGTCATGGATCGCTTCGCCGCCGAGCGCACGCGTCAGTCGCTCGTCATCCATGCCACGTGGGACCTGACCTTCCTGCGCGCATTCTCGCTGGACGTCCTGCGGAATTTTCGCGAACGCGGCGTCAATTACGTCAGCCGCGTGCTGCCCTGCGGCCACTACACCACCGGCGAGACGCCGTACAAATACCTGGACGGCTGGTACATGGGTTCCTTTATTCACAAGGCCTACAAGCAGATGCGCGAGCGTGCCGCGTGAGCGGGCTACGCGGTTTGCACGGACCGGCGGCACTGTGCGCGCTGATGGTTATGGCAGGCTGCCGCTCTGTACCGCCACCCAAACCGCTGGCTGAGTTGACACCGGCGGAGCAAGTGGGCCACGCCAACTTTGTGGCAAACTGCGGCAGCTGCCACTACGACCGCGAAACCGGTTCGCTGCACGGCCCATCGCTGCTGGGCGTGTACAAAAAGGCGTACCTGCCCAGCGGCGCACCAGCCAACGACGATCGCATTCGCACCACGATTCTGCACGGCCGCGGGAACATGCCGGCGCTCGCAGGAACGATCAGCGATGAGCAGATCGACAGTATCCTGGTCTACCTCAGAACGCTGTAGACCTTCAGTTCGCGTGACGTGTGGAGCACACTTGAGAGGTCTGGCGACCTGAGCCTGGTGCCTCTCGCACCTCCAAAAGACATGGGTTCACCTCCCAACGCACTATCCTGAAACCACCATGCCCGACCCGACACCAGACCGCATCAAGCTGCCGCCCGGCTCTGTTCCGCCTGCGCCAAACGTACCCGACGGCCCACGCATGCTGCCTGGCATGGCCATGGTGGCCGTCTTCATGCTCTTCATCGCGCTGGCAAACGCCGTCAACGTACTGGCGCATCGCACCGCCACCCGTCCCAGCGCGGTGTATAGCATCCTCTTTGTTTCCAGCATGATTGTGCTGGGTGTCTTTGGCTTTCTGCGGCTGCGGCGCTGGGGCTGGGCCCTGCTGCTGGGAGGCTGCTTCTTCTATTCACTGGGAAACTTGGTGCTTTTCTTCCAGACCCACCAACCTCGTTATCTGCTGCCCGCGGCGTTCGCCCTCGTTTTTTTTCTATACCTGGTGCGAACGGAGATACGAGACCGGGTCCACTGAAGGGCACTTGCGACGGACGAGCGACAGCTTTCCGGCAGAGGCGATACCATGAGGCTGGCATGCACTCGAACGCACGGCACCCTTCCATGTTTACCAGCGCGCCCGGCGTGGCTGCGCTGCTGCTGTGCCTGGCGGCCGTTACCGGATGCAAGCAACCGCACGGTGCGGATGTGGTGGCCAGCGTGAACGGCAAGGCGATCGGTCGCAGCGATCTGGACCGCGCCTTTGCAGATGCGCAGCGAAACAAGCAAGACCCGCAGCCGGAGACCGAAGAGCAGGGCAAGAGCGACCGGCTAACCCTTCTGCGGTCACTTATTGACGGCGAAATCATTCAACAGCGCGCCGCCAAGATGAACCTCGTCGCCACAAACGATGAGGTGGACGCCCGACTTACGGAGATCAAGTCCCATTCGACCGAGGAGCAGTTCACCAGCGACCTGAAAGCAAGTGGGCGGACGCTAGACCAACTGCGGGAGGCGGTGCGCAAGCAAATCACGCTGGACAAGCTGCTGAATAAGGAAATCAACAGCAAAATTAACGTGAGTGATGCGGAGGTTTCAAGCTACTTCAACGCGCACAAAGTGGAGTTCAACCTGATCGAGGATAAGATTCACCTCGCGCAGATCGTAGTAACCAGCCAGCCTGCGCCGCAGACGGGCACCGCAAATCTGCAAGGAAGCAAAGCTACAACGGACGCCGATGCACGCAAAAAGATCGCATCCCTGAAAGCACAGCTCGACAGTGGCGCTGATTTCGCGGCAATTGCCGCAAACTATTCGGAAGACCCGCAGTTCGCGCCGAACGGCGGCGACATGGGCTTCATTGCCGCGTCGCAGCTACGACAAGATTCCCTCGTGTTTGAAGCCGTCAGCAAGCTGAAGGCTGGTGAGAACACCGCGATACTACCCATTGTGCCGCCCGGCGCACGGCAGCCCGCCGGTTACGCCATTTACCGCTTGATTGCACGCGAGGCGGCCGGACAGCGGGACCTGAGTAATCCCGCGGTGCAGCAGAGCATTCGCGACCAGCTGCGCAGCACCCGGGAACAGCTGCTTAAAGGTGCCTACCTGGAGATCGTGCGTGACCAGGCAAAGGTGGACAACTATTACGCAGAGGAAATCTTCAAGGCAGGGTCGGCACAATAAGAGCCGATGACACGAACAGCTTGGAGCCGGCTTTCAGGATGGCGCCAAAGTACAAAGGCCCTCCATCCGGAGGGCCTTTGTACATGCTCGGGTGCTACTTACTGCATGGTCACGCCACCGCGCAGCTTCTCTTCCTTCTTCTTTTCTTCGTTTTGGCGCGCTCCTAGCACAGCTTGGCTGGCCTTCTCCGCCTGCGCAACGTCTTCCGTGACAGCTGCTCCATTGCCGCAGTCCACGTCCGCTTTGCGCCGGTATACCAGGTTGAGGTAAGAGTAGGCGTCAGAGTAGTCGGGATTGATCTGCACGGCCTGCTGCAGATGATTCAATCCGTCACTTACCAATGCGGCGTTCTGTTCTTTGAGCTTGCCGCACGTCGCCTTGCTCATCTTGGTGTTGCCCTTGCCGTCGTCCGTCAGGCCATCGGCGGCCAAAGCTTTGCGCGCGTTGTCATACGACTCGACCCAATCGACGAATCCGATGGTGTAGTGCGCCTCTGAGTCCTTCGGGTCGGCCTGAATGACCTGCAATTCGTACTGCTTGGCTTCCGGATACTTCTTGATGTTGCGGTAAATGGAGGCGAGCTGCTGCAGCGAAACCTTATCACCCGGCTTCTTTTCGAGGTAGTCCTTAAAGCCGTCGATCGCGTTGTTGGCGTACTTCATGTTCTCCGGCGTATCCAGGTTTGGTACCACCTGGTAGGAGTATGCGGTTGCGAGGTACAGCTTGGCGTCCGAGTAGTTGGGGTCGTACTGGATCGCCTTCTGAAACGCGTTGATGGCCTGCTCGTACTGCGCATTCTTAAACGCTGCCACACCCTTCGTGAGCTGGTCCCGGGCTTTGAGCTGGTTGCAGCCCGTCAGCATCCCGAGCGACAGCAGGAGCGCGGCTGAGGCGGAAACGCGTGCGTGAACTTTCATTGAGCGAAGATCTCCTTCAAATGCCGCATACAAGCAAGGTGCCGGTAAAACGCGAAAGCGGTTTAGCTTCGCGTGGACATGATTGTACCCGCAGACGAACACAGCTTACCAGCATTGCGTGAAGAGACGACCGCGTTACATCGGCCTGTTCTCTGTCACAGCAGTGCATTGTGCCGGAGCGATGCAAGCGAGAGAAGCAAACAGTGGCCAGCGCCAGCACGTCTCGCGGCCAACCAAGGATTTTGTAGTGACACTTAGAGCTATATCAGGGAAACGGAAAGAGGGCGATGAAAGTCTCATCGCCCTCGTAAAGAACCTCGGTTACTTGCCAGCTTCAACTGCCGGAGTGATGATGCCAATGTTATCGACGCCCGCGGCATGGCCGTCGTTAATTACGGGCAGGACCTGACCGAAGTCGAGATCCTTGTCACCCTTCACGAACATGACTTTGTCGTTCCGGGTCGCGAAAATGTCGGTCAGCTTCTCCGTCATCTGCGAGAGGTTTACCGTGTCTTCATTGATCTTGTAGGACGGGCCTGCCGCGCCGTTGGGCTGAATCTGAATAACGACAGTCCGCTTGTCGGGCTCGTCATTCACGTGGTCCTTTTTCGGCGGCTGGGGCACCAGTGTGTCCAGGCCGCGTACCGTGTTGGGCTGGATGACCATGAAGATGATCAGCAGCACCAGAAGAACGTCTATGAGTGGTGTCACGTTAATGTCGGACCGTGCGCCCTTACCGCCTCCGCCTCCCATACCCATGGCTAGTCTCCTTTGCCCGCTAGGGCCTTACACTTTGCCGGCGTAAACCAATGCCACCGGACTGTACTGCGTTAGATCAGCGGTTTTTCTGCCAGCATGCCGAGTTGGCTTACACCAGCGGTGCGGATGCCATCGACAGCAGCCATCACTTTGCCGTAGTTCGCACGCTGGTCGCCACGGAAGTACACGCGCTTATCCGTCTTGTTTTCCAGCTTTGCTGTAATTTTCGGACCGAGATCGTCAGCGCTCACCGCGTCACCACCAAGGAATGTCCGGCCGTCACGGGTGACCGCAACGACGACTGAATCCTCCTTATTGGCATCTTCCATGATGACCGCCGCCGTGGAAGGTGGCAACTCGACGTTGACCTTGTTGTTAAGCATGGGGGTGACGACCATGAAGATAATCAGCAGCACCAGCATCACGTCCACCATAGGTGTCACGTTGATGTCGGAATTAACCTGCTTCCCTACGTCACGACTTGCCTGCGCCATAACGACGACTCCGTTCTTGCTTGTAACTTCGGTAGTGCTGCTCTGGCGGGGAAGCGTAAAAGTGTCCCCGCCAGATGGGGTTTAGCGTTGCGACTGCTTGATAAAGTAGTCCACCAGCTCGGACGAGCTGTTGTCCATCTCAACGTCGAACGACTCAACCTTGTTGGTGAAGTAGTTGAAGCACATCACGGCAGGGATGGCGACGAGCAGACCGAACGCCGTCGTAACCAGAGCTTCCGAAATACCACCGGCAACTGCGCCGATACCAGAGGTCTTTTGGGTGGCGATCTGCTGGAAGGCGTGCAGAATACCGATAACCGTGCCGAACAGGCCAATGAAGGGTGCGGTGGAACCGATGGTGGCCAGCGAACCCAGGCCGCGCTTCAGCTTGGCATGAACGATGGCTTCCGAACGCTCCAAGGCGCGCTTGGAGGATTCGATCTGCTCATCGGAGATCGCCCCACCCGAACCGTAGGAGCGAAACTCCTGTAGGCCAGCCGTAACAACCTCAGCAAGGTGCGACTTCTTGGAGCGGTCGGCGACCTTGATTGCCTCATCCAGGCGGCCGTCCTTCAGGGCACCGGCAACCTTGGGCGCGAACTCACGCGACTGCTTACGAGCAGCCGAGAAATACAGGGCGCGGTCTATCATGACGGCCAGCGACCAAATGGACATGATGAACAGGATGCCGACGACCACAAGGTCAATCCAGCCCATGTTCTTCAACATGCCGAGAACCGAAAAGCCCGAGGAGGCGGCGCCGCCCTCTTCCTGGAAAAACATGCCAAGGGTGGCAGGTACATGGGCGAAGCTTGCTGCTGCGTGAGCGAGAATCACGAGATTCAGTCCTCCTGGTTAGCCGTACACCGGGGCGTACGTGGGATTTCGGTGGGCAGGGCCGGGATGAGTTCCGGTCCCGCACAAGGGCGATCTCGTTAGCCTGCGGTGTCCGCAGACCGTTCGACTTAGCCGCCGAACGAGAAGTTTACGGTGATGGTAGTGTCGACCTCGGTCGGGTCACCGTTCAAGAGGTATGGCTTGTACTTCCAGCTCTGCACGGCAGAGATGGCGTTGGCCCGCAGCATTTCAGGCCCGGAGACCACGGAAAGCTGCTCCACGGAGCCGGTCTTCGAGATAATGGCATGCAGCACCACCGAACCGGACACGTGTGCGGCCTTCGCAATCGGCGGGTACACCGGCGTTGTCTTGACCAGCACCTGACCGGCCATCACACCGCTGGAGATCTTTGCCGGGCCCGTTGGCTTCGGCTTTTCAACCGGCTTGACTACCGGGGTGGGCGCGGCGCCAAGGCCGAGGCCGCCCATGATGCCGCCAGCAGAGCCACCTGCCGCGCCCATGCCCGCACCGGCAACGCCAGCGACCTGCTGCGGCGGTGGCGGATCTTCATGGGTCATGTCGACCTTCTTCGGAATCTTGGTCGGTGCCGTCATTGGGTCGAACGCCGCAACCTGCTTGACCACGACC
>CALMOM010000046.1 GCA_937873305.1 uncultured Terriglobus sp. | reverse complement strand
CTCAATCTGGCGGACACCAGCACGATCGCAACGGTTCTGGGATCAGCACTCAATCGCTTTGGGCGTGTAGACGTGCTTGTCAACAATGCCGGCGGGGGCTTGTTCGGAGCAATTGAGGAGGTGCCTCTTGCAGAAGCTCGCGCGCTGATGGACATTAATCTGCTTGGGGCTCTCGAAGTATGCCGGGCGGTACTTCCCATGATGCGAGCCCAGCATCGTGGCTTGATCTATCAAATGTCTTCCGTATCCGGTTCTGTGGCGCTACCCGGGCTAGGGCATTACGCGGCTAGCAAGTTTGCGCTGGAAGGCGCCAGCGAGGCGCTTGCGCAGGAGGTTCAAGCTTTCGGCATTCGGGTCGTGATTGTACAGCCCGGCCCCTTTCGAACAGATTGGATCGGCTCGGCGTTGAACTTTTCGTTGACAGACGACTACGTCGCCTCGGCTGGTGCCCAGATTGCAACGCTCAAAGCTATGTCGGGTAGTCAAGAAGGCGATCCGGACAAAGCAGCAGAGCTTCTCGTCGCGCTTGCATCCCAAGCCGATCTTCCACTTCGACTTCCGTTGGGCCCCACCGCCTACTCGCGCATCCTCTCCAAACTTGACCGTGTAAGGGAAGAACTGGTTGTCTGGCAAGACTCTGGTCTAGCAACCACGTTTAGCTAAGCTAGCCGATAGTCCAAAAGGCCGTCAATATACAGCTTCACGTCGCGGATCAGTATAGGCTGACAGCTTGGTTGCCACCGATCCAGCAGCTGTCTCGATTATACTACGCGTATCGTCGTCCAGTTTCAAGCTATGGAAAGCGATATGTCCAGGAGCATGAAGCAGGGCAAGCTTGATGGTCTTCCCTTCGCTCTTCTTATCCTTTGCCAAGAGACTCACGACTGATAAGAAGTCAGTTTGAACGAGAAGTTCTAGGCAGTGGGCATTGACGAGTTTAGCTGCGGTGCAAAGTAGATCATGCGCACACTCCGCTAACTGAACGCCGCGGCTAACAGCGATCTCATTTTCGATCAGCATTCCCAGCACCACCGCCGTGCCATGCGGAATGCGGTTTTCAGTCAACGCCTCCAATGCGTGGCCTAGGCTGTGGCCATAGTTCATGGCACGACGAACATTCAGCTCAAATTCGTCGTATTCGATCACCGCGCGCTTCACCAACAAGGCTGTAACGAGCATCTCCGAAAGCACAGTACGGTCCCCATGTATGAAGTGCTCCAGCCGCTCGCGGAACCGAGCTAAAAATACGTCGCCTCCGGTAACACACAAACGAAAGCACTCGCCTAACCCGGATAGCAGGTCTTCTTCCTCAAGTGTCTCGAGGAAGCTGGGATGCATTATCACAGTACGTGGAGCTGAGAAAATTGCCAAAATGTTTTTGGCGCCGTTATAGTTCAAGCCCGCCTTCGAGCCCATGCCACTGTCACTTTGCGCCAGAAATGTAGTGGGTACGTAAGTCCATGGAATGCCGCGCTTGTAAATACAAGCCGCAAACCCGGCTACGTCCTGGATTATACCGCCGCCGATTACGAACAAAGTCGAGGTTTTGGTGGCGCCTTCAATATCCAAAAACTGGACTACCTTCAGAGCGCCTTCCAACATCTTGAACTCCTCACTGCTATCGACAATTAGCACTGGGACGTCGCCGAACGTTTTATGCGCAGAAAAGTGCAAATCTAGGACAACACGATCAATGACTATCAACGCATGAGCGGATTGCTGGAGAAGATCTCGCATCATGGCACGAACGTCGTCGTGTTCGGCCCACCTTACGTCATAAGGGCGCGGAGTGGACCGCACTATGAATCCATCTTTCCATGTATCCTGCGCTTCTGGGGCAGTAAGCCTAACATTCTCGATCTGGAACTGTGGCATCTCGATTTCTTTCTTAGGATCAGGATGGCACGATCATATTATCATAGAACTCCTCGCGATCGAGAAGCGGTGACTGATCCTCAAGCGGCGAGGTCACCATGGATCCGTCTGGCAGCTTTTGTGACCCAAGCTTCGGCTCAAACACCTGGTTTTGGTCCAACATGACCTCCAGCATGGCAGGTCCAGGTGTCGCCAGCAGATCCGCTATACCCGTGGAAAGATCCTGGTAGCTCGAAATCCGGTAAAATGATAAGCGGAACCCTGCTGCAAGGCGCTCAAAATCTGGGAAAGAGACGCCTGACTCTGGTCCGCAGCCGACGCTACGACCGTCAAAGTAGTTTTCTTGGGTTTGTCGTATCGAGTGATATCCGTTATTGTTGAGTACGATTATCTTAACCGGAAGGTTAGCCCCCGATATCGTCTGCAGTTCTTGGATATTTTGCATGACGCTGCCGTCACCGGCGATACAAATAACCCGCTTGTTAATTGGTGCGGTGTAGCAGGCGCCAATAGCGGCCGGCAGGTCAAAGCCCATCGATGCTGCCCCGTTGTTGTGGAACAGTCGTTGCCCTTCTTTGATGTCAGCAACCTGGAAGGTGACGGTGCAAGCTGTTCCATCGCCAGTAACTATGATGTCGTTCTCCTGCAGCTGACCAAACAATTCCTCAGCAAAGGCGTAGGGATTGACCATGTTGTCGCTCGTGCGGTGTCGGGGCAATACCGTAGGATAGCGCGCGAGCCGTTCCTTCGCCCACACGACATACTCACGATGTACTTGTAGAATCGAATACGCCTCGGTTTCGGTAAGCATCATATTGATCAGCTCGGCAAGATCGGCGTGGATTGGCAGATCGATCGCGATCGTCGGCTTCATCAGCTCGGCGCGGTCGATATCGACCATGACCCTGTACGCATGGCGGGCGAATGACCGGTAATTGTATCCGACCTGGCGGATGCTCAGCCGGGTTCCGAGAACGATACACAGGTCGGAGTTCTGAACGGTGAAGTTGCCGGCCCGTTCGCCAATCGGTCCAGGGCGGCCCGCATATAATGGATGCGCGTTTGGAAGGAGATCATGCGCGTTCCATGCTGTCGCCACAGGAATACCGAGCCGCTCGATCAACGTGCGAAAGGCGGCATAAGCGCCACTGATCCGGATACCCGTACCCGCCAGGATCACCGGGCGCTTTGCGTGCCTCAGCCTTTCGAGAAGATGAGTGCACGTATGTCGGAGCGCTTCGCCCTTGGTGTAGTGCGTCTCTAGGGGAAGGCCATACTCGCCGCCGTGACCATCGACCACAGCGTCGAAGCTGCGCAGGGTGTCGAAGTCGACCTGCATAGCCTGCACGTCTACTGGGACGTCCAGCCAGACGGCGCCCGGACGGCCGGACGTCGCCATCCAGACGGCTTTCTCGGCAAGGTATCGAGCATCCGAAGCATCGAACACGACTTCAGCCATCTTGGTTATAGGCTTTACCATTGCGACGATGTCCACCTCTTGATCTCCCAACTGCCGAAGAGGAAGGCCGGTGGTCGAGATCATCGTTTCTCGTTTTACCTGACCCGAAACCACAATCATCGGCAGACTATCTGTATGGGCACCGAAGACGCCGTTGAGTGCATTGATACCGCCCGGCCCGGTGGTCACATTTACGCAAGCCGGACGGCCGGTGATACGGGCATAGGCATCCGCAGCCATCGCCAGCGCCTGCTCGTGATGGCAGCAGACCACGTTAAGGCCAGGGCGGTGGCCGAGTGCATCATTCAGATGCATCGCGCCGCCCCCGGTCAGCATGAACACGTGCGTGACACCGGCCCGCACGAGCACCTCGGCAACTACATCTGAAACGCGCATCGTCAACGTCATCACTCCCGCCCCGGTCAGCCATCACTGCGCGATCACTTAGCCGTGGCATGCCGCTTGAGAAAGCCTACGGTATCTGCGACCTGACGGATAAAACTGGCAGGTCGTATGCCATAGCGCATGGCAATTGTGTGAAAGACGCAAGGATCACCGGCATATATGTTTGGTTCGGCAAAGTTGATCAACGGGCGTTCTATAATGTTACTCGAAAGCCCGAGTTCGCCAGCCACGGCAAGCGCAACTTCCCCCATTTCGACCATTTCCGTGCCTGCGATGTCAATTGGGCCATTGTTCATTCGGCCCGCGACTAGTTCAGCACAAGCTACGGCGATTACGTCAAGAACATGTATATAAGAACGATAGACGGGCGTGCCCGCCCGCACGTTAATGCGTCCCGTTTGCAGGGCCTGAACGATGAAAGACGCAAGAGCATAAATATTAGATTTATTGATAAACGGACCAGCTATATTATAGATTCGAGCGTTGAAAATAGGAACACCGGCATACCGTGCAAGATCCGTAAAGCGCTCCTCTTGGTGAAGCTTCAGCATGCCATAGAGGTCTCGCGTGCGACCATTCGCTACCTCGCTGGCAGCCCCGGACGATGCAACAAACACCCCGGCTGGGCGCCCGTGCTTTAGTGCCGTAA
>CALMOM010000045.1:17674-55853 GCA_937873305.1 uncultured Terriglobus sp. | reverse complement strand
GCGGTTCGACATTGAGGCGAAGTCGGAGACCCCGGTCGATACCGATGCGGAGCTGGACCGGATGTTTGTGCAACTGCTGGCCGACCGCTTTCAGCTGAAACTGCACACGGAACAGCGCCCTACACAGGTCTACGTGTTGGAACAGCTGCCTGCCGGCACCAAGCTGAAGTCAGACAACACGGGCGAGTACACCACGGATACTTCGAGCAGCAACACCCGCGCCACGGTCAAGGTGTCGCACACGACGATGGATCAGTTTGCCAAGCGGCTGTCGCGCAGCATGGATCATCCGGTGGTGAACCAAACCGCCCTGGCGGGCACTTTCCGCTTCAGCCTGCAGTGGACGCCGGAGCGGGCGCAGCTTGCCGGAGCGGCGGATGGTGACAACATCTCGATCTTTACCGCAGTTCAGGAGCAGCTAGGACTGCGCCTGCGTTCCGCGAAGGTACCGGTGGAAACGTACGTGATCGACTCCGCGACTGCGCCTTCAGACAACTGAGCCGTCCCGTGTGGGCGCGCGTAATTGCGCCCGTGGAGCCTTCCTCACGGCACAGGCTGCGCTCCGGCAACAACTCCCGACCGCTGTTATGCGGCCAAGGTACGGAGCCCGACGGCTGACACAAGATTTACGTGACGACCTGGCTGTTGCGATGCCGTGGCGTAATCGGCGAAGCCGCACCTCCCGTCGCACGGTGTACCGCAGTATGCTGCTGACAAGCCATTCCGTCCGTAGAGCGGCGTGTCGAACATTTCATCTTCTGAGTCGTGCCGCGTATGCCGCTGCTTCGCCGTTTTGCCCGTTCACTCTCTGTAGCCCTGCTGTCGCTCGGCTTACCGGCGATGGCGCAGACGTATGCCACGCCTACCAACTGCGCCAACGGCAGGAACACCACGACCATCAGCGGCGTGGTGTACTCGCCCAACGGGCTGGACCCGCTGCCCGACGTGCTGGTGTACGTGCCTGGCCCGAGCGGCGCCGTCAAGATTCCCGACGGCGTGACCACGGTGGACCTGCGCCCTACCGACCAGCTGACCGAGACCACCACCGCCTACGACGGCAGCTTCACGCTGACCGACGCGCCCGCGGGCACGTCCATTCCGCTGGTGGTGCAGAGCGGCAAGTGGCAGCGGCAGCTGGTCATCCGCAGCGTGACGGCCTGCCAGGACAACGTGCCGCCTGACCCTGCCGGCGACAAGTTCGCGCGCTTTCCGAGGAACAAGAGCGAGGGTTACATTCCACACATCGGCATCGTAACCGGCTCGGTGGAAACCACGGAGTGCGTACTGCGCAAGGTGGGCATGGACGATGCAGAGTTCACCAATTTCACCGATGGCGGCCGTATCAACCTGTACGTGGGCGGCGGCGTGCGCGCAGGCACGACCACCGGCCTGGGCGGCTCTGCCATTAACAGCAGCACGCCGGGTGAAGCCGCCCTGATGAACGACACTGCGCAGTTGAACACGTTCGACCTCCTGCTGTTCGCCTGCCAGAGTGCCGACCAGACCAACGTGACGACCCCAGCAGCGCAGGCCAACTTTGCCTCGTTCGTCAACAATGGCGGCCGCGCCTTTATCAATCACCACAGCCACGCCTGGCTCAAGGGCAACACGGCGCTTTCCAACAACACCTTCAATTGGGCCGCGGACAATGCCACCGCTCCCGCCGGACCAGCGACCATCGACCAGAGCTTCACCATCGGTGCCACGTTGGCGGCCTGGTTGCAGAATCTGGGTGCCACCACCACGCTGGGCCAACTCAGCATCACTAACGTGTTCGCCTCGCTGGGTAGCCTGGGCACCAATGCTCAGCAGTGGATCAACCTGAACAGCAATAAGCTGCCGATTCAGGCATCGTTCGACACGCCGGTGGGCGCGGGCACCGGCAGGACCTATGGGCGCGTTCTATACAACGAGTACCACGTGAGCCCGGTCAGCAGCAGCCATGGCACCATCTTCCCAGCGGAGTGCACCAGCGGCACGCTGTCGCAGCAGGAAAAAGTGCTGGAGTTCAGCCTGTTTGACCTGTCAACCTTTGCCGCCATCACCAAGGTCGATCCGGACATGACGCTGACCAGCGCGCCGAACCCGGCAAAGTTCAACGCTGCCGTGGTCATGACTGCACCACTGGCCACGCCCGCTGGTTCCACCTACCCCACGCCCACTGGCGCGGTCACGTTCAGCGAAGGCACCAACACCTTTGGCACGGTCGTCGTGCACTCCGGCACCGCCACCACGACACTCTCGGGATTGGCGGCGGGCACGCACACCATCACCGCGAGCTACGCGGGTGACCCGTACTACAACTCGCGCTACGTCACCACCACGGTCACGGTGTATCCCGCCGCCGTGGTCAGCGTGGTGGCCCAGCCCAACCCGGTGTACACGGGCCATGCTTCGGCCATCGTGTTCACGGCCAGCGGCGGCACCAATGCGCCCACGCCCACGGGCACTGTGGCCATCACGGTGGACGGCACAACGACGAGCTATCCACTCACCAATGGCACGGCGACCGCCGCGCCCAAGATTTACACCAACGGGCCGCACCCCATTACCGCCGTCTACAGCGGCGATGCCAACTTCGACTCGCAGAGCGCGACCACCACGCTATACGTGCAGGTAGTGTCCAGCTCCACGCTCACAGAGGCAGCACCGGCGGTCTTCCTGCTGAATCCGGCGGTGTTTACAGCACGCGCTGATGGTGTCTCCGATGCGGTTCCGACCGGCACCTATACCTTCAGCGAAGGCACCACGGTGCTGGGTACGGCACCGCTGGTTAACGGTTCTGCCACGCTTTCGCTTTCGACCCTGCTCTTCGGTCAGCACACGGTCACGGCGGCCTACAGTGGCGACAACTACTATGGCCCGTCCGCCTCGCAAAGCGTGGTGGAGAACGTGATGGACTACACGCTCACCCTAGCCTCCGGGGCCACCACCATTCCGCACTCCAACGCGGCCACCTACACTTTCACGCTAGCGCCGCTGGGCGGCACGGCCATGCCATCGGCCATCACGCTGGCGCTGGCCAACGCACGGCCCGGGTCCACGGTCACTTTTGCACCTGCGACAGTTGCGGCGGGCAGCGGGACGACCACGGTTACCCTCACCGTCAAGACGGCGGACGGCCCGAGCGTTCCACCGGACCTGCTGAAGATTTCGCGGTTGAAGACAGGCGGCAAGTTGTTGCTGGCGCTGCTCGTGCTGCCGGTCAGCCTGCAGTCCAGGCGCAGAGCGCGACAGCTCCTGCTCCTGCTGCTGGCGGCGGCCGTCCTCATGAGTGGGGTGTCAGGCTGCGGCTCCGGCTGGAAGACGCTGACGTATGGCATGTCGCTGACCACCAGTTCCGGCGCGCTGAGCCACAACAGCGACCTGACACTCACGGAGACTGGCGGCAACTAACAGAGCTATCTGTGCACGCGAATAGCCTGACCACGACCCTCGCGTGCACGCCGTCGCGTTCTGCTCAAGCGGCATGGGGCTTAACAATCGGTCACTGTCAGCTGGAAAGCTCATTCGGAGCCATGGGCCGCAGGTTGTCCGCGTGCAGTATCCACCGAGTCGTCCTGGAGGCGCATGGCCTGGCGCGCCCACGGCCCTGTTCACCTTGTCGCCCGGGTCAACCAGCTTGCCATTCTCGCGTGCACCAGCAGGAAGGCATGCCGCCCGCCTGCAAAGGGTGCATCTGCACGGCTATGCTGCGGTGGCCAAGGCCAACAGCAGGAAGAGGCTGATGTAGCGCAGGATGTTGTACATGGGGCAGAGCCTCCGGATGGCGCTATGTTCTTCCTACAGTTGGGTGCGGAGGTGCAGAGCGTCGCTCCCGCTTTGACCCGACGCCCTCTTTCAGTGTTGCGCGCTGCGGGCCTTCCCCGCAGGATTTATCATCGAGTTCGTACTATGCCTTTCCCAATTAAGACCTGTGCCGTGTGTGGTGAAGAGTTTGAACTGAAGCCCGGCAAACCCGGTTTTGCCAACCGCTGCCTGGACTGCACGCTGGAAGAGCAGGACGCCGCGGCCGAGGCTGCGAAGAAGTCCGGCATGGGTGCCGACGAACGCAAGGAAAAGAGCGAGATGGATGCCGCCCGCCGCGATGCCATCCGCAACATGCTCTATCGCAAGGACAGCTGACCGCTCCTGGGCTTCACCGTGGCTGACGAAGACTGAACTGGCGCACGCCTGCACTTGGATATACGGCTTGACTCGCATAGAGTCGTAGCATGCCGTTCAAGCTCTCGCAGCCACTTCCGCGCCTTTCCGCGCTTGCACTTGCCGCCTGTACGCTTTCGCCTGCCCTTGCCCACGCACAAATCGCCGGTGAACTCAAGGGCCGCGTCACCGATACATCCGGTGCCAGCGTGCCCGGCGCGCAGGTCACGCTCACGCAGACCGCCACGGGCATCCAGCAGTCCACTGTTAGCACGGGCGATGGGGTGTATGACTTCACACAACTCGTCTCCGGCCAGTACAGCGTGGCTGTGACAGACAGCGGCTTCGCCGGGTACCAGCGCAATGGCATCACCATCGCTACCGGCCAAACCATTGGTCTCGACCTGCCGCTCGCCGCCGCGGGCACGGATACCGTCACGGTCAACGCGGACGCGCTCTTCCTGCAGTCGCAGACCAGCAACATCCAGACCACCATTCCCGGTGCCACCATTGAAGCCCTGCCGCTGAACACGCGCAACTTCATCCAGCTGGCGCAGCTGGCACCCGGCGTGTCGCTGCCGCCAGGAACCCTGCTGCCGCGCATCAACGGTGGCCGTCCGCGCACGAACGAATACCTGTTCGACGGCATCAGCGCCCTGCAGCCCGAACCCGGTCAGGTCGCGTTCTTCCCCATCCTCGACTCCATTGCGGAATTCACCATCGAGAGCAACAACGTGCCCGCCGAGTTTGGCCGCTTTAACGGCGGCGTGGTCAACGTGGCCACGCGCAGCGGCAGCAACGAGATCCATGGCAGCCTGTTCGAGTACTTCCGCAACGAGGCGCTGAACGCCCGCAACTATTTCGCCACGACTACCGCGCGCAAGCCGGAGTATCGCCGCAACCTGTTCGGGGCCACGCTGGGCGCGCCCATCCTGCACGACAAGTTGTTCTTCTTTGGCGACTACCAGGGCATCCTGCAGCGCATCGGCGTCACCCGCATCAGCACGGTGCCCACTGTGGCCGAGCGCAACGGCATCTTCACCGGCGTCTCGAAAATCTACAATCCCAATACCACCGCCACGGTGAACGGACGACTCGCCCGCGCCGAGTTCCCGAACGACACCATCAACATTCCGCTCGACCCCGCCGCCGTCGCGCTGCTGGCGCGCTTCCCGCTACCAACCTCCACAGGTGCCGCGAACAATTACACCCGCGTGGCAAATGACGACGACCACCAGCAGCAGTTCGACACCCGCGTGGACGGCGCGGTAGGCCTGCACGACCGCGCCTTTAGCCGCTACACCTACTACCACGAGGTGGAGCAGCCAGCCACGCCGCTGCCCGACGGCTCCGGCGTCATCACCGGCTCTGTGCTGGGCGCGGGCAATGTCAGCGGCCTGACGCACATCACCGGCCAGCAGATCGTCCTGAACGAGACGCACACTTTCTCACCCTCGGTGGTCAACGACTTCCGCATCGGCTACACGCGCCGCGGCAACACCCAGGCGGGCACCACGCTGCCGGGCACCGCGGGCTCGTCGCTGAACATCCCTGGCATTCCAACCAACGCCGCCTTCAACAACGCGCTGCCGCTGTTTACCCTTACCGGCTTCGCGCAGCTCGGGCAGACAGCCAGCACCTTTGCCCGCTACCAGACCGCCGTGGGCGAGATCAACGACACGATCGTGTGGACCAGGGGTGCGCACAGCTTCAAGGCAGGCTACGATGGCCGCCGCTACGAGCTGAACGCCATCGCACCGCCCAATCCCACCGGCAGCTTCGCCTTCACCACCACCGGCACCAACACCACCACGGCCACGGGCACGGCTGTCAGCACCGGCGGCAACGCGCTGGCCAGCTTCCTGCTGGGCCAGGTGGACACGTTCTCCATCGACCTGCAGGCGCGCACCATCCGCCCGCGCGACTACATCCACGAGTTCTTCGTGCAGGACGACTGGAAGGCGCTGCCCAACCTCGTGGTCAACGCGGGTGTGCGCTACACCCTGCACCGGCCCTCCACGGAGACGCACAACCAGGGCGCGGTCTTCAACCTGGCCACGCAGCAACTGGACTACCTGGGCGTCAACGGCAACTCGCGCAGCGCGCGTGAACTGCATTACGACAACTTCGGTCCACGCGTCGGTTTTGCGTACTCGCCTGACACCAAGACCGTCATCCGCAGCGGCTTCGGCATCGTCTTCATCGACCAGAGCGGCATCACCACGCCGTTCACCACGCCGCAGTACCCCTTCATCCAGAACGTGCAGCAGAAAACCACCGACAGCTACAACGCGCCGTTCAAGTTGTCGAACGGCCCCACGGTCGCCTCCATCGCGCTGACACCCAACGCGGGCCTGGGCCAGAGCGTCTACACCGCCACGCGCAAGGCCGGCTCCGGCTACGTGGAGCAGTGGAACCTCGCCTTTCAGCGCGCCGTGACCAACAACCTGTCATTCGACGTGGCCTACGTCGGTTCGCACGTGGTGCACGTGGGCATCCCAGACAGCAACTTCAACTCGCTGACCGCGGCGCAGTTGGCGCAGGGCTCATCGCTCACCACGCAGGTAGCCAACCCGTACTACGGCCAACTGCCCACCAGCAGCTCCATCGGCGGCAAGACCGTCGCGGCGGCACAGCTGCTCAAGCCCTATCCGCGCTTCCAGAACGTCAGCATCTACCGCAACAACACCGGCACCACGAACTTCAACGCGATCGAAGCCAAGGTGGAGCAGCGCCTGTCGCACAACCTGTCACTGCTGCTCAGCTACACGCACAGCAAGCTGATCGACGACGCGTCGTCCGTCTTTTCGTCCACCGTGCTGTCGTCGCCCAACACCAGCTCGCTGGTGGGCGCGGACGCTTACCGCCCATACCTGGAACGTGACTCATCGAGCGGCGACATCCCCAACCTGCTCACGCTCAGCACCGTGTACGCGCTGCCCAAATTCGCAGGCCACGGCCTTGCCACCGGTGTGCTGGGCGGCTGGCAGGTGCAGGGCATCCTCACCATGCAGAGCGGCATGCCCGTTACCGTCACACAGTCCACCAACACCAACAGCTTCGCGGGCATCGCTACGCAGCGGCCCATGCTGATCGGAGGCATGAGCCCTACACTGGCACCGAGCCAGCGCACGCCCGCGCACTTCTTCAACACCGCCGCCTTCAGCACCACGGCGCAGTTCCAGTACGGCAACGCCTCGCGCAACCCGGTGCGCGGTTCCGCCTACCGCGACGGCGACGTGTCGTTCATCAAGAACACCACGCTCCGCGGAAAAACTAACCTCGAGTTCCGCGCCGAACTCTTCAACGTACTCAACACACCCGGCTTCGCACAGCCAAGCGGAGCCTACGGCACCACCGCCTTTGGCAGCATCACCAGCACCGTCACCGATCCGCGCGTCGCGCAGTTCGCCCTGCGCTTCAGCCGCTGACCGTCAACGCTGCGGGTTCACAGCCCGCAGCACCTGTTCCGCCGCCGCGGGTGAGTAGTCACCGCTCACCCGCTCCACCACGCGGCCCTCACGGTCCAGCACCAACACATACACCGTCGCCTCCGACGTAATCTCCAGCGCGCGGTTTAGGTCGGCCTTGCGCGTGTACAGCGTCACAACGTGTTGCCATAGCGCATGGTCCTTGATGCCGCGCCGCATGCCACCGGCGATGAACCATCGCGCCACCGCGCCGGGGTCGTCGATCACCGGCAGCTCGAGCCACGGCAGGCTGCTCTCCAGCAGCTTCAGGCCGCGCGTCCACGTGTCCACGTTGGGCTGCTGCTCACGTTGAAACGCGACAATGGCAATCGTCCGCTCACCCGGCAAATCCTTCGGCAGCGCGAGCACGCGTCCGTTCAGGTCCTTCGCCTGCACTGTCGGCAAGTGCGCCGCGATCCCTGCGTCTGCGATACACATCGGCACCCTCCTCTCAAGTTTTCCTTGCCCAACCGCGAGTGCCTGGGGCATACTCCCGCGTAGTCTCGCACAACCGACAGTAGCGGATTGAATTTGCCGCACATGCGTGCCGCGCAGGTGCAGTCTTGGAGCTCCCCAGTGACCACACTCAATGCAGCACCCATAAAACGTACGCAACATTGCGCACCACCGTCAGGCATTCTGCTCCTGCTTGCACTGGTACTCCTCATCGCTGGCCGTATGGCCTTGGGGCAGGCGTATACCTCCGTCGTCGTCATCGGCGACTCGCTCTCCGACACCGGCAACGACGCCTACCAGAGCAACGCCAAATACGGATTCAGCGCGCAGGTACCCGGCCCGCTCACCGGATACACCAACGGCCGCTTCACCGACGGCCTGGACACACTGCCTTCCGCGCGCAACTACACCGGCGTGTGGGTGGAGCAACTGGCCGCACAACTTGCCAGCAAGCCCAGCGTGACCAACTCGCTTGCAGGCGGACGCAACTACGCCTACGGCTTTGCCACCACCAACACCGGCACCTCCCCGTTCACCTACGGCCCTGGCAATGCCCTCTCGTTCACCGTCAACAACATGGGCCAGCAGTTGAGCGACTATTTTGCCAGCGCACCCACCATCAACAGCAGCACGCTTTACGTGGTATGGGGCGGCGCGAACGATCTCTTGAATGCCACCAGTACCGCCGACATCATCACCGCCGCTATGCGCGAGGCTAGCATCGTGCAGGCATTGATCGCCGCCGGAGCCACCGACATCCTGGTACCGAACCTGCCGCCCCTCGGCCTCATCCCCCGGCTGAACGGCAGCGCCGCGGCATCCGCGCAGGCCACGGCTGCCGCGGCAGGCTTCAACCAGGCGCTGGCCGCCGCGCTCGCGCAGGTGCAACAGGCAGCCGCAGGCAGAACGCTGCGGCTGTACCAGCTCGACATCTATACGCTGTTTAGCACGGTCGTCGGTCCGCCCATCGGCTACGGCTTCGCCAACGTCAAATCCAGTTCGCAGGGCAATGCCACAGTCAACCCGGACACGTACCTCTTCTGGGATGACCTGCACCCCACCACCTATGGCCACAGCCTGATTGCAGCGGCTGCCCTGCGTTTGCTGGGCACGCCAGTCATTACTGGCCTCTCGCTTACCAGTTCTGCCAGCAGCACCAACCTGGGCAGCAGCGTTACGCTTACCGCAACGGTTACCGGCACGGCAGGCACTCCCACCGGCATCGTCACCTTCCGCGACGGCACCACCGTCCTCGGCACCTCGCTGGTCAGCGGCACCACCACGGTCGCAACTGCCACATACACCACCACCGCGCTCGCTGCCGGATCGCACTCGCTGATGGCTACCTTTGCCGGAGTCAACGGCTTCAGCAGCGCCACTTCCTCAAATGTCACCGTCACCGTGGTTGCACCCGGCTACACCGCTGCGCTCTCACCCACCACCATCGGCATACCGCGCGGCAACAGCGGCTTTTCCACGCTCACCATCATGCCAGTCGGTGGCTTTACAGGCAGCTTCACCGTGGCCTGCGGCAGCGTCACCGGCCTCAAGTGCAGCGTCGCCACCGGATCGCTCACCATCACCGGCGCTGCTGTGAGCACAAACATTACCATCGGCACAGCCAATGTGGCAGCACTTCGCAGACCCACCTTGCCCTTACTGCCTGCAACTCCGCAGGTGGAGTACGCGGTACTGGGCTTGTCTCTGCTCAGCGGTTTGGGGCTGGCACGGCGGCGTGCGCGCAATCTTCGCTCCATTGCGCTATGGAAGCTGCCGGTGTTGCTGTCACTGGCCGTGGTGCTGGGTGTCAGCGGCTGCGGTGGCGACAAGAACGCCCACAGCTCCGCCGCCGGCACGTACACCGTACCCGTCACGATCACGCCCAGCAGCGGCACCGCACAAACCGTCACGTTGACCGTGAACGTGGTCTGAAGCGCCCAAGTGCAGAACGGGCGACCTCGACGCCGAGGTCGCTCATTCTCTTGCGCAGACTTGATGCAAAACATTTCTCGAGCGCGCCACCCACCAGCCCGTCTGTACCGATAGAGAGACCCCAATGACCTCTGCGGAAAGGTACGGACTGGTTTTAGTGATCGACCCGGCGGAACCCGCACAGGCCCGCAGCGAAACCGTGCGCCGCGCCGTGGACGTGGAGGCGCTGGTCGTAACCTACTCGTCTCTGCTGTTTCGCGTGGCGCATGCCGTGCTGCGCAATCCGGCGGAGGCAGAGGACGCCGTGCAGGATGCCTTTCTGCGCGTGTTGAGGCACCAGGACCGGCTGCCCGAGATTGAAGACATGCGCGTGTGGCTGGTGCGCATCGTGTGGCGGCTGGCGCTCGACCGCAAGCAACGCATCACACCCGGTCAGATGGACGACGGCTTTGCGCAGTCGCTGGTGGCCCGCCATTTGCCCGCAGATCAGGCCCTGGCGGAGGTGCGTGAGTTGCAACGCGTCCTGCTTGAAATGGACCGGCTGCCACGTGCCGAGCGCCACGTGCTGCTGCTGTGCGCGGTCGATGAAATGAAGACAGCCGAGATTGCGGCAGTGCTCCACAAGAGCGAGTCCGCCGTACGCGCCCTGCTGTTCCGCGCCCGCGAACGGCTACGGCAGCGGCTGGGCACACAAACAGAAAGGAGGCGCCCATGAGCCACAAGGAGCCCTACCACGAACAAACCCGGCGGATTGACACCGTTCTGCAGGCACTGCCTGGAACAGCGCCCGATGCAGCCATGCAGGACCGTGTTCTGGCCATGCTGCGCCACGCAGAAACAGAGCGCGGAGCCATGAGTGCTCCATCCCAACAGCCCTCCCTATGGCGTTGGCCTTGGCCTGCCGCAGCCCCGTGGCTTGCCGCAGCTACCCTGCTGTGCGCTGCGGGCGGCATGCTGCTGCATTGGCCCAATGCGTCTCCCAAGCAGCAGCATACCTATGCCGAAACCAGCAACGGCGGCCAGACCGCGCTCATCCAGCAGCGCGGCACCACAGCCGTGCCGGTCCAGGTAGCATCCATGCTGCCTGGGCCGCGCCCCTTCCACAGCCAAGCCGTGAACCATGTGACTGTCGCACTGGATACGCCCATTGCGGTGCACTCATCGGGCACAGTCGATACCAGCTTTGCGCCGCCGCCCCTTCCCATGACGCAGCAGGAGCGGCTTCTACTGCGGCTGGCGCGGCATGAGCCAACCGAACAGCTTGCCCAGTTGACAGACCCCGCACGGGAGGCGACGTTCCAGCGGCAAAAGGATGCGGTCGCCGAATTTTTCGCCACGGCTCCCGCGGCCGACGACGAAGAGGACGACACGTCCGGCACTCTGCTGACCCCTGCTGCCGCCGCTGCAGCGAATGCACAACCACTTGTACGGGAGACACCATAATGAAGCCAATTCAGTTGCGCCACACCCTGCCCATGGCCCTTATGTACGCCATCGCATCCCTTGCGCCCCAACAAGCACCGGCGCAGGCCCCGATCCCCGGGCTCGCTCAGGAGGCAGTTCGCGAACCAGGCTTCATTACGCGGACGTTTCACCTTTCGGCCTCTGCTACTCAGGCGGAGCAGAATGAAATTTTGACTGCCGTGCGCAATGCAGGCCTGCCTTCAACACGCATTTTCTTGGTACCCGCTCAGAATGCCATTGTGGTGCGCAGCACGCCGGATCAGGTGCAACAAACAGGCGAACTTATCAAAGAGCTCGATCACCCCCACCGGCAATACCGCCTGACCTATACGTTCACCGATATCGATACTGGCAAGCGCATTGGCGTGCAACGCTACAGCATGGTGCTGGCCGAAGGTGAGCGCATGCAGATGAAAGAAGGCAGCCGCATCCCGATCTATACCGGTTCTACTTCCATCCCGGGCCAGATCACGAAGCAGGCCACGTACCTGGACGTTGGCTTGAACTTCGATTCCACGGTGCGCGACTATGGCAACGGGGTTCAGCTCAAGTCGAACATCGAGCAGTCTGCAGTGGTGGCGGAAAAGTCAAGCACCGGTCCCGAGGACCCCATCATTCGCCAGACCCGGCTTGAGGGGACCAGCTATCTCGTCGAGGGCAAGCCGCTGGTGCTGGGCGGCCTGGATGTGTTGGGCAGCACCCGTCGGCTGGAGGTGGAGGCGATGGTTGAGGTCATCCGTTAACCCTCGTTGATTGTCAACGACGATGTAGCCTGATAGGCTCTCGTCACCCATGAACGAAAGCCGGCGGGACGTGCTGAAATTCTCTTTGTCCACAGCATCCGGCGCGGTTGCTGCTGCTACGTCTGCGTTTGCATCCCCTGCTGCGCCGAATGCTGCCGCCGCGTTCGTTAATGTGCGTGATTACGGTGCCACGGGCGATGGGAAAACGGTGGACTCGCCCGCGATCAATCGGGCCATCTCTGCGATTCGAGACGCAGGTGGTGGAACCCTGGTATTTCCAAGTGGAATATACCTTTGCTTCACGATCCGCCTGTGCGACAGGCTGCACCTCTACCTGTCCGCAGGCTGTGTCATTGTCGGTGCCGATTCGCCTAAGCCCGGCGACACCACAGGTTACAACGGCGGTTCTTATGACGCTGCAGGCCCGCCGCAAGCGTGGGAGGCGTACCAGGACTACGGTCACAACCACTGGCCTAACTCGCTGATCTATGGCGAGGGACTCGCCGATGTTTCCATCACCGGCCCGGGATTGATCCACGGCAGGGGTCTCTCCTGCGGCAATGGAGCGCGCGCGGGCACAGCTCCCGACCCGCTGCGCGGCCCTGGCGTGCTGTTCCGTGCAGAACAACCCGGTGTTGGCAACAAGGCCATCGCGCTTAAACTTTGCCGCAACGTCACACTGCAAGACTTTGCCATTCTGAAAGGCGGTCACTTCGCTCTGCTTGCAACGGGCGTGGATAACCTCACCATCGACAACCTAGTCGTAGACACGGACCGGGACGGATTTGACATCGACTGCTGCAGAAATGTGCGCGTGTCGAACTGCACCGTCAATTCTCCGTGGGATGACGCCATCTGTCCGAAATCCAGCTTTGCTCTGGGGTATGCACGCTCGACCGACAACGTGACGATCGCGAACTGCTTCGTGACAGGAACGTACGAACTCGGCACGGTGCTGGCTGGAACCTGGAAGAAGTTCGCGCCTGACGTGCACGTCTCGCGACAAGGCCGGATCAAGTGCGGCACAGAGTCGAATGGTGGGTTCCGCAACATCGCCATTTCGAACTGCGTGTGTGAGGGTTCTAAGGGAATCTCGCTTGAAACGAGCGACGGCGCTTTTCTCGAAGACATTGCCATTTCGAACATCGCGCTTCGCGATACGGTCGATGGGCCGCTCTTCCTAAGGCTGAACCGTCGCAACCGCGGCCCCAAAGAGCAGGCGCGCCCGGGCACGTTGCGTCGCGTCGCCATCTCCAACCTTGTCTCGTACAACTCCGCATCCTCGACCGCGTCAGTATTTTCCGGTATTCCTGACAACAGGATCGAAGACGTAATGCTGTCCAACTGCTACTTCGGTCATCGTGGTCTGCCTGACCGGGCGGGCGAAGGATTTGGTGAAACGACAAAGCCCATGCCGGACTGGCGAACACTGCACGTGCCTGAACTCGAAACGGGCTACCCGGAACTGCAGTTCTTCGGGCCCACTCCTTGCCACGGCTTCTTCATTCGACATCTGCGAAACCTGCAGATGTCACACGTCGAGATCGCGCCTTCAAACCTAGACCCGCGTCCCGCCTTCTGGCTGGAAGACGTCTCCCGTGCAGACTTCTTCGCGGTCACCGCGCCACCGCAACCAAACTTTGCACTGCGCCAAGTCACAGACCTTCGCATTGCATGGTCCAGGGCGGTAAAGGACACTGCGCTTGCAAACGCCGCCAATGAAACGCTGTAGCTGCCAGCCCGGACGCAGTATCCACAACGCTCCATCACCCTCACGTTTGAGGACCGTCATGCGTTTACTTGATCTGTGTACAGCCCTGGCCCTTCTGCTCCTGGCTCCGCTAGCGAGGGCTGCGGAGACCCAGACGCAATATCTCTCCGGCCATGGCAAAGACGACACCGTTCAGTGGGAGTTCCGAGTCGACCACGGCCAGCACGCCGGTACGTGGTCGACCATCGGTGTGCCCTCCAACTGGGAGTTGCAGGGCTTTGGCATCTACAGCTACGGCCGCATCAAGCCGCAGGAAGGCTGGCAGCGTGTACACGGTACGTATAAGCGCCGCTTTACCGTTCCCGCATCGTGGGCTCAGAAGACTGTTCTTCTCAACTTTGAAGGCGTGATGACGGACGCGGCGGTGACTGTGAACGGGCAGTCCGCTGGACCGATGCACCAGGGGGGCTACTATGCTTTCCACTACGACATCACGCGGCTGCTGAAGCCGGCAGGCCAGCAGAACGAAATTCAGGTGGACGTCGATGACGAGTCAGCCAATGAATCCGTGAACCGTGCAGAGCGCCGAGGCGACTTCTGGAACTACGGCGGTATCTTTCGGCCCGTGTTTCTGCAAGCCGTGCCGAAGACGTTTGTGGACCATCTTGCAGTCAGCGCGACGGCTGCGGGCATGCTCGACGTGGATGTTGCCCTCTCCGGACCGGAAGCGCCGAGTCAGGGTGCATCTTCGGTCGCAGTGCGCGTGCTTGATCTGCAGGGCAAGCCAGTCGGCGAGGCTGTTGTTGCGGATCCTGTCGCGTTGAACGCGACGGCACATCTTCATCAGCAGATCGCACAGCCGCGGCTTTGGACTGCAGAAACGCCCAACCTTTACCAGCTTCGCGTCGATTTAAAGCAGGGCAACTCTGTCGTGCACACGGTGTACCAGCGCTTCGGATTCCGCACGGTCGAACTGCGCCCCGGACAGGGCATGTTCGTCAATGGCAAACGCATCTTCTTGAAAGGCGTCGCTCGCCACTCGTTCTGGCCCGATTCCGGGCGCGCACTGTCGGAGCAAATTTCCCGCGACGACATCAACGTAATTAAAGACCTGAATGGCAACGCAGTCCGGTCCACGCACTACCCGCCGGATCGCCACTTTTTGGATGCCTGCGACGAACTAGGCCTCTATGTGCTGGATGAACTTACGGGCTGGCAGGCGTTTTACGACACTGAAGTCGGCAAAAAGCTGGTGCGAGAGATGGTGGAACATGACGTAAACCATCCCTCCATCCTGTTCTGGGATAACGGCAATGAAGGTGGCTTCAACCTTGATCTGGATGGCGAGTATGCGAAGTACGATCCGCAAAAACGCACCGTGCTGCACCCATGGGCAGCGTACCCGCCTGGCATCGCAGACACCAAGCACTATCCCAATTACGAGTTAGTGCAGCAAAAGCTATCGGAGGACCCTGTCTTCTTTCCAACAGAGATGTTGCACGGCCTCTATGACGGTGGCGCAGGCGCGGGGCTCAGCGACTACTGGGACGCGATGGTGCACAGCAAAGCTGGCGCGGGTGGCTTCATCTGGGCCTTTTTGGATGAAGACGTCAAACGCACCGACAAGGGCGGCATTCTTGATTCGCAGGGGAACTACGCACCGGACGGTCTGGTGGGTCCGTATCGTGAGCGCGAAGGGAGCTTCTACGCCGCGCGGCAGCTTTGGTCGCCAATCCTGGTGAAGCAGTCGTCCGGGCCGTCACCCACGTACACCGTGACCAATCGCTACGGCTTCCTCAATGCTGATACGTGCACCTTCCAGTGGGAGTGGATCGCCTTCCGAAAGGCCAGCGACACGGCCTCTGGCTCCTTGGTGCTTGCCCAGCGGACAGACCGTGGCCGGTCGCTTGCTCCCGGCGGCTCGGCAACCTGGGACGGTTGGGTGCCACCGGCGATGGGCAAAGCATCGAGTGTTCCGGATGCTGTTCGACTCAGCATCAAGGACACGACTGGCCGTTTGATCCAGACCTATGTCTGGCCAGTCGACGATCTGCAACAGCGACTCTCGCTGGCGGAGCCTACTGCAGCCAGTGCAGGTGCGACTGTGGCTGACGCTGGCAACACGCTTCGTGCAACCGTGAGCGATCTTTCGTTTGAGGTCAGCAAGACCACGGGTCTGCTTGTATCCGCAACTCGGCATGGTGGCACCTTTTCGCTGACCAATGGTCCAAAGGTCGTGGCTGTAGGGCCACGCCCGGCACCTGGGCGTAAGCAGGCCCCCCCACCCGTCGCTGCGGACTTCGCGCCGGATTCGACGCTGCGATCACTCACCCACGCATCCGATAGCGCGGGCCTTACGATCACTGCCCTTTTCGATGGTCCATTGAAGTCGCTCACGTACCGCACTAGGCTGGATGGCCGGCTTACGATCGACTACGTTTACACGCTGAGCGGCCCGCAGGAGTACTTTGGCGTTGGCTTCGATTATCCGGAAGCGGATGTGCGCGGAATGCGCTTTCTAGGAGAAGGACCCGGGCCTGTGTACCAGAACCGTCTTGCCGGTGGAACGCTTGACGTCTGGGATCGAAAGTACAACAACACCATGGTTGGCGACCCGGACGACCTCAAGCCCGGAGAGCACTTCACCTATCCACCATTTAAGGGGTTTTATGCGGGCGTGCGCTGGCTCCAGTTGAACACCAGCCAGGGTCTCATGACCGCAGAAGTCGCGCAGCAGAACGACCGGCCGGTTTACGTGCAGATCTTCACGCCCAGGAGCCCTGCCGTCACTCTGCAGGGTCAGACGAGCGTGCCATACCCGAGGGCTGGTATTTCCTTTCTGAATGCCATTCCGGCGGTTGGCAGCAAATTCGGCGGCCCAAAATCCATGGGGCCATCCGGCCAGCCAGCCGTTGCCGCAGGTGAGTACAAAGGCAGCGTCAGCTTCTACTTCGGAGGGCCTGCGGGCAGGTAAGTGCGGCTAAGCTGGACTTACCTGCCCGCCTTTGGCACGGGAGCAGCCGCAGGCGCTAGAGCGTTTTCTCGAACTCGCATCCCTCTGTCGGTCGCGGCACACGAGCCGTGTCATTTGGTTGCGTTTAAAGGTTGAGAGCTCCGCAAGGCTCCCGCTCTCTAGTGATGGGCCGCAGGTGCTGGTGACGGTGCCTCAATGGACACAGGCTGAGACTCCGCTCCGACGCCGTTCCTATCCACACCAAGTACGGTGTAGGAAACCGTCTCGCCGCGCGCGGGCGCAGCCTCCGTAAAGTGCGAAGTGGTGAGTCCGTAGGCAACAACGACTGGCGCTTGCTCAAGACTGCTTCGACGCAGCACGCGATATGTCGTCGCACCTGGATTAGAAGTCCAGGTAAGACTGACGCGATGATCCGCGGTGACGTATGTCAGGTTCGCAGGTGCCGCCAACTTCTGGCCGTTCGTCGTGGGCAAGAGGCCGTAGACACAAAGTTGGCCTGTGCCGATGTTCTTGCTCCCAAAGCTGGGAAGGTACACCTTGCCATTGGCAATGGTCGGGGGCGACATCTTTGCGTATTCGCCGCAGTCATCCCGTTGCGGCTCCTCAAGCGAGTTCCAAAGTTCGTGCCGGATGTCGTCCGCATCATAGGCATGGAGGATGCCTGGGCGGGATTCGTGCCAGGAGTCTCCTGTGGCATGGATGGCAGCCCAGAGGATGCCATCCCGGTTGCCGTTTGCCGAGAGCGAAAGCATGGCACCAGGATGGCCCTCGTTCGGAATGTCCCGCATGACGGTCGGTGTCTCATCGATTTTGCTGCCTTGTAACCGGTATACCTTGGCCTTATCCCGCTGACCCCAAATGTACAGGGCGTCTCCCGTTTTTGCGCTTTGCCAGTAGACGAGGCTGTGCAGATGCGAGGCTGTCGCCTTGAAGTGCTGGACGGCATGCTCGTCCCCAAGGTGGCCGAACTCATCCGTACTCAAGGTATAGAGCACACCTTCTTTGCCACCGCCGACGACAAGGTGTGTGCCAGGGATCAGCGTGGGGCCGGAAGAGGAGAGATCCTGATCTCGCTTATCCAGGGTGGCATGGTTGGTAGGCGTGAACCAATCGCTGAGTTGAAGACTCGGTGTAAGTTTCAGGAAGCTTTCGCTGAGGTTCAGCTTGCCATCCCAGGAACCATTGCCAGTGACTACGTAGATGTTGCCCTGCTCATCCGCGGCTGGCCCCTGACCGGACTGCCAGATGCTGGCCTCCGTGCCGGTTGGAGAGGTGTTGAAGCTGCCGGTTTGCCGCAGTCCAGTCTCGGAATACGCCAGCAGAAAGCCGTGGTACGGCTGCTTATCGCAGTGCGACGAGTACGCGACGTACACCTGGTTGTTTGCCAGCAGAAGTGCGGGGCGCTGGTTCTGCATGAGCGGGTCGAAATCCTGCGCCTGGATGGTAACAGGGCTTTCGGGAAGGTCAGCCCCTGTCGCAAGATCGAGCGCATGCAGCTTTTGTGTAAAGGCAGAGCCGGATGGGGCTGACGTGCTGAGCTTTGTGAGCGCCACCACGTAGAGAACGCCACGCTGCTTGTCGATGACCGGCGTGCCGACAATGCCCATCTTGCCGTTCATGTCCAGGCATCCGAAATCCGTGCTGTTGACATCCGCGGGTGTGCCGAAATTGACATGCCAAATGGGATCGGCAGCTTGTCCGTCATTCGCGTCGAAGGCGTAGACACTGTTGTTCACCGTCGTGATGTACACCAGGTCTCGCGTACCGCCGTTTACAGAGACGCCGGTTGCGACGAGCGGCTGCGTGAAGGGCTGGTCGTCCAGCACCTTCCGGGAAAGCATGCCAAAGCGAGACTTCGTCACATCCGCCGGGGTAAGTGACGTTTCGGCTGTGTTCGCTCCTGTGCGCATGTTGTTGTTGTGCTGCGTCAGCACATCCACCTGCGCAGAAACGTGGCTGCCGATCGAAGAGAGCAGGCTAAACCCAAGTAGGTACGCTGACCCATAAATCTTCTTCATTGTGAGAGCCAGCCCCTTTGCGCTGTTCTGCGTTGACACTGCCATGACTATCGTTGCGGCCATGCAAGGCGGGCTTCAGCTCGAACACAAGGTTCGCCCTGCAAACCTAGCCACCTAAATAGATTGACGGACCACGTTCGCCAGTGCTGTGTCCTTTGTGGCCCTGGACCAGAAGATGCGGAGATCGGTGACATTACGCAACTCAAAGTTCGCCTGTGCGGGTGCGGTGACAGCAAAGAAGTCGGCCCGGTGAACATCCTCAAGCCAGAACGCTGGACGCGGATCAGCAACAGCTGGCGCGATCTCGACGTGCGACATCTCCAGGTTCTTTAGGTGACGAACAAGGAAGGCGTTGCAGGACGTGGGCCCAAACCTGTTTAAGTCAGGGTATGCCTCCTCGATCTCCGGTACCTGTATGCTGCGCCAGTCCGGAAAGGGCTTGCCGTTGGGGAGTACGGTTGGCAGGCCCGCGTGGCCAAAGTAGCAGTTCGTCAGCTTCACATCTTCAATCAGGTTCGACGGGATGCCGGACAACACGGAGGAAGTCGACGACGCGGAGTCGTGACTGACGATGTTTGAGATCACCACCCGGCGTAGCGTTCCGAGCCGCATGCTTTCGCTCGGCCCGCGATTGCGGCGGTTCAGCCGTAAAAAGAGCGGGGCATCGCTTGTGTCGCGCATGGCAATGTTGGTGATGGCGATGTCTTCCACGGTCGCGCCATCGGCGGTCTCGAGCGCGATCCCCTTCGATCCCTCGCACACGCAATTCGAGATGGAGATGTTGCGAAAGCCCCCATTCGACTCGGTCCCGCACTTGATGCGCCCATTGCGCGGCGCGCGGTTTTGCTCGTCAAATTTCTTCCATGTTCCGTCGATTACGCTGCCGAGCTGGTACGTTCCCGTCACAAAACAGTTGGTGATGGTGACATTGTCCGTGGAGCGAGCGTACCCAAGCGCGTAACTCGACTTCGGGCAGATGGCGTCGTCCCAGGGCGAGTTGACGGTGCAGTTCGACACGCGCACATTGCGGCAGCAATCGATATCCATGCCGTCGCGGTCGGTGTCGATGGTCAGGTTGTCGATGGTCAGGTTGTCGACGCCGGTAACAAGAATTGCGAAGTGCCCACCTTTGAGCACAGAAAAGTCGCGCAGGAGGACATTGCGGCAGTTCTTGAGCGCGATCGCCTTGTTGCCGACACCCGCCTGCTCCGCGATGAACGAGACCATGCCCGGGCGGCTGGAAGCACTGCCGTGTGAAAGGCCTCTGCCGTGAATGAGCCCTGGGCCACTGATGGAGAAATCGTGGATGCCGTCACCCACCATCAGCGAGTTGTTCCAGTGGTTATGGCCGTAATCCTGGTACGCCTCCCACGGCTGCGCGGGTCCTGCTGCGTCGTAGGTACCGCCGTTGTAGCCGGTCGCCTCGCCCGGCTTGGGCGAATCCGCAGCTGTAATGGTGCATCCGCTGGACAGGTAAAGATCGACAAAGGATTGCAGACGAATGGTGAAGCAGAGGTAGTTGCCCGCCGGAAACACCACCGTCCCGCCACCCGCCGCGGCGGCCGCTGCAATGGCCTTGTTGATGGCTGGTGTGTCCAGAGTTTTGCCATCGCCGGCCGCGCCATACGTCAGAACATTAATGAGGAGTTCGCCGCCATTCGGCTTCGGCGTTTGCGCGAGTGCTGTGTACCCAAAGGCACCCGGGGCAAGGGCAAGCGGAGACAGCTTCAGAACATCACGGCGTTGCATATACGTCCTTTATTGCATTTCTCTTCCACAGACTGCGTTATAGGCGGGTGAGTAAGGCCTTCAATTTGAGGCGGCGACCCGAAGCATAATGGCTCCGTGCGACGGAATATTCACGGCATAGGCGCCGTCGTGAAAAGTGACGTCACTGTGGGCCCACAGGTCACGCGCAGACTTGACCTTGCCCGGCATGCCCAGGTCAGTATCCTTCACCGTGGCCTTTGCCTCATCTGCTCCAAGATTCACCACCGCAACCGCAACACCGCCGTCCGCGAGCGGTTTCACCCAAGTCTCCACGCTGCCGTTCTTAACGGGGATCGCCTGCTTGCCCAGGCTGTCCTGGTCCACCTTGATGACGTCAGGATTCAGCAGAATGCTCTTGATGGACGGCGTCATCTTGCTCAGGTCGTTACCCGCCAGCAGCGGTGCCGCGGTAATGGCCCACAGCGTCATGTGCGTGCGGTACTCGTTGTCCGTCATGCCGCCGTTCCCAATCTCCAGCATGTCCGGATCGTTCCAGTGGCCCGGCCCCGCGTAGGGTGCGGTCGGCACCTGCTTCTCGATGTTGGAGATCATGCTGGCCCACTCGTCACGGATGTCGCCAGTGGTGCGCCACAGGTTGCCCCCCACCTGCGCGCCCCAGGTCTCCACCTTGTCAGCGCCGTACTGGCACAGGCTATACACGATGGGATGGTCCGCACGCTGCAGAGCAGCACCCATCAGCTGATAGAGGGGCCGCTCTTCCGTGTTGCTGTAGATCATGCGAGCGCCGCACCAGTCGTACTTCAGGTAATCGATGCCCCAAGCAGCGAAGGTCTTGGCATCCTGCTCTTCATGCCCGTAGCTGCCCGGGTATTCGGCGCAGGTCCGGGGCCCGGGCGTGGAGTAGATGCCGAACTTCAGCCCTTTGGAGTGGATGTAGTCGGCCAGCGCCTTCATGTCCGGAAACTTGCTGTTCGCAGCCAGGTTGCCGTTGGAGTCGCGCACACCCTGCCAGGCGTCATCAATGTTGACGTAAACGTAGCCCGCGTCGCGCATCCCGCTGCTCACCATTACGTCGGCGGCCTGGCGTACGGTTTTGTCGTCAATGTGGCTCTGGAACAGGTTCCAGCTGTTCCAGCCCATGGGCGGCGTTTTTGCCAGGCCATTTGCAGGCACGTCGTGCTGCGCGGGCAGGGGCATGCGGTCGTAACCAGGGTAGTCATCCGCGGGGGACGTGGATGGAACCGCGTCGAAGTCCGTGCCTTCCCGGCTCAGATGCAGCTTGCCCGCACTCACCACCCCCGTCATGCGGGGCTTTGCGTCATGTGGGTTGAAGAAGACGTCGAAGTTGGCCGCTGTCAGCGTGCCATGCACCTGCCACACATGACCGATGGTCTTCATGGTTCCGGTGAACTGGTTCTTGTCCTGGTGCAGGTCCAGGAACATGCGGTCCTTCTCACCGTTGTCAAGGACGCGCCACTGGCCGACCCACTTACCGGTGACCGATTGCCCCCACGCAGCCGGCAGGAAGGTTGCGAAGGTGAGACACATCGTGATTGCAAGAGCTGACCGCTTCATTGCTAAACCTCGTACTCAAAGCTACTCCGGAGCCGCTTGGACTCCGGAGTAGACATACTTTGCTGACTTTTCGTTAGAAGTTGAACTTTGCAGAGAGCTGCAGTTCACGAGCGGGATTCGCCGGACCCTGCGGTCCCTTCTGAATAGTTCCCCAGTTGTCGTTCGTTGGATCGTTGTTGTAGCCATCACCATACTGTGAGTAGGAGAAGTTCGGGTGATTCAGTACGTTGATGGCGTCCATGCGTATCTGCAGGTTTAGCTTTTCGTTATACGAGAACCGCTTCGAGATGCTGGTATCGAAGTTGTGAATGGAAGGATACCGGACACCACTGAAGACGATGTTCTGCTGTACCGAATAGGCAGAGTTCGTCCTAATAATGGCCGGTGTCCCCGTGCAGCCCGCTTGAGCATACGATGGGCCCGGCGTCACGATGCCCGTGTCCTGATCCTCGTAGCCGACGCAGGGGCTCGCTCCACGCAGGCGCTTGTACGCATGTGTCGCGTCGGGCAGAAGCTCGGTGAAGGGCGTGTGGATCGTGTTGTTCAAACGGAAGTTAGCGAGTGAGCTAGTTGCAGGGTATTGATTATTGGGGTTCCATGGATTGCCGGAGTTGAAGACATAGGAAGGTGCAATTTCCCAGCCGCCAATTGCCGCATCAACAATGGGATTGGAGTGCCCCAGGAACTGACGCCCGCGACCCACCGGCACAAAGTACACGCCGGAGAGCGTAATGATCTGCGGACGGTCGTTGGTCTGCAGCGAACGGCCGAACACGCGGTTGACCGGATCGATGACGTTGCCAGCCTGCATGTTCTTCGACCAGGTATATGCGAAGTGAAGTGTCAGATCGCGCGAGGCCCGGTGTGCCGCGGTCACCTGCAGCGAGTTGTACCAGCTGTGGATCAGGTTCAGGTTGTTTTCCGTAATGCTGGTGAACTGCGGAAACGGGCGTGTAAACGCACCACTGGAGATGGTCCTGTTGGTGTAGTACCCGGTTCCCTGGAACGCTGCGACGCCAACAAACGGGCTCGCAACCTGCGCAGGAGACGACGTGCCGTCACAAAGCTGCCGGTTTCCACCACGCTCCACGTCGCACTGCGCATAATACGCAGTGGAGACGTGGTTAATGTCGTCGCTGCCTGGCAGACCGTGCGCCCGTGTCGAGGTAACGCTGATGTCCAGCGTGTCGCGGCGTGAGAGCTGCTGTTCGAGCGAGCCGCTGTACTGCCAGACGGACGGAATCTGGTAGTTCGGATTCACAAAAGTGAGTGCGCCACCTGCACCGGTTGCATAGCCAAGACTGGAACCAAGCGGCTGCACAAAGCTGGAGTATGGATCGGCCAAATTGCCAGCAGGCGTGATGCCGTTGTTGACTGAGTTGTTGTAGTTCGTAGTCGACATGAAGCCGCCAGCACCGTTCACTGTCTCGTCATTGACAAAGAACTCACCAAAGCCGAAGCGGAGCGAAGTCCTTTCAGAGAAGGCGTAGGCTGCGCCGAAGCGTGGCTGGATGTTCAGCAGGTTGCGTGCATACGCACCACGCTGTGTGCCGTTGACGCCCGCAAAGGTGAGGCCGCCCGTCAACGGGGTGGTCAGGCCGGCACGGTTCGTGATCTGCGCGTCAATGGGACTTGCCGCGGTTGTGCTGAATGCACCATTCAATCGGTTATGACGCTCGGTACGGGCACCCAGCAAGTCATACCGGACGCCGATATTCAGCGTGAGCTTGGACGTAACTTTCAGGTCATCCTGCACCCACATGCCGAAATAGTGCTGCGAATAGAACGGGCTGAACTGGTTGCCGGAATTGCCGCTGTTTGGATCGCCAAGCAGCAGGCTGGCGATGGAGCTGCCAGCGGTGTAGCCCGGGGCGTACACGTAGCTCGGACCGAGTTCACCCGTAAATGTACTCGTAAAGCCGAACTGGTTGTTCTGACCCGGCGCGGTCGTGGTGTACTGCAGCAGACGCATGTCAAATCCCGCCCGCAGCGTGTGACGTCCATGGATATAGGTCATATCCGGCTCGTAAGCGAGTTCGTGCGCCACGTTTCTGCGGCCAGGCGTGGTCGAGCTAAGCGGAATGAAGGCCGCGGCACCCGGCTGGTTGGCCGTAGCGGTGACGTACGGAATCATGCTTTGCTGAAACGAGTTGTTGATGAAGTTCTGTGAAAAGCCGAGCTGCGACAGGTAGTTGCCGCGTGTTCCGAACGTGAGCCCCTGCTTGTAGGTGCTTACGATGGCCTTGTTGTTCATGATCAGGTTGGGCGAGAATGTATGGATCTCTTCGAGTGCAAACTGCATTTCGGCGGGTTGCACCTGGCTGGAGATCTGGTTGGCTGCGTCGCTGGCTGGGATGCCGTTCGGGTTCTGATTCGCGAAGCGCTCGAATCCACCCCAGCGCAAGGTGGCGCGATCATGCTCACCAAACACCTGATCGAGCTTGATCGTACCGTTGCGGGCCACATCGCTTTCTACCTGAATGTAATAGAAGTTGTTCTGGTACGGCGCAAAGCCCGGGCCGGGGTTGTAGTTCGGGGTAATGCCAGAGTAAAACTGTGCCAAGGCCGCCCCGACCGGGCTGATCCGGTTTTGCGGAATCATGTTGTTCGGGAAGGGCGAGTGCATCGTCTTCGTCTTGCCGTCTAGGGGGTCCTTGAAGGTGACGAGCGGCGAGAGTGGATCGTAGATGATCAGCGGCATCAGCGACTTAGTGACGGTGTTGTAGTACTGCGCACCAGAGAAATCACCTTTGAGCCATGCGGGGTTGGGAATGGAAGATATGCTCGGCGTGGTGCTCGGGATACTTTCATACTGCTGTTCCCACTGCATCTCGAAGAAGGTTCTGTCACGGCCGCTGTAAAGGTGCGGAATGGTCACGGGGCCTTCCAGCTGCGCGCCGAACTGGTCACGGGAATGGCGTGCCCGCGGGCCGGTCGGGTTGAAGTCGTACACCCACGTGTTTGCGTCCAGAAACGGCCTGCGAGCATACTCGTACAACACGCCATGCACGTTGTTGGTGCCTGACTTGACCGCGACGTTGACCACGCTGCCGGCAGAGCGGCCGTAGGATGCGTCATACGCATTCAAGACGACCTTGAACTCACCAACCGAGTCCAGCGGTAAGTTGTAGCCCGAATAGTTCCCGGCGTTGTCATTTGTCAAGTTATCGATATACTGGGCCGCAGGATTGATGCTGACACCATTGGCGATAAGCCCCTGGTTTACATTGTCGAACTGCCTGGGAAAGATCGGGTTTGTCGTGATCTGGGTGCCGGGTACCAGGGCAAAGAGCGAAAACGCGTTTCGCCCGTCGAGTGGAAGTTCCTGAACACGCTCGAACTCGATGGTTTCGCCACGGTCGGCCTTGGCCAACTCGATCTGCGCCGCGTCGGCATTCACCACAACCGTTTCGTTCACACTACCGGCTGGCAGCAGAAAGTCCATTTTCGACGTCTGGTCGATGTCGAGATTGATGTGGGTCTTCGTCAGTGCTTCGAACCCCGACATCGTCGCCGTGATCGAGTATTTGCCGACCTTCAGGTATGGAACCGTGTAATCGCCAGCCCCGGTGGTCTTTACGACCACGTCCGTTCCTGTCCCCTCATTGTGCACTGTAATTGTCACACCGGGAATCGCGGCACCAGAGGAGTCAGTCACGTGACCCTCAAACTGCTGCAGACCCTGCGCCGACGCGCTTAGGCCTGACATGCTGAGGCAGGCTCCCGCCACAACCACTGCGCTCCATGGAAGCGCAGTCCTGCGCTTTGTACGTCGTGACGTACTTCCTACGTTCTGCATACTTCCTCCGAGGTGGGGCAATCCCGAACAGCGCAAATCCGTGTGGACTCCAGGCCCAACCACGCACTTCCGAGACATGTTCTAAATACAGACAACCGGAACCACCGTGTTCTCGCAGCACCGTCTGCGCGCGCTACTACTATCCGCAAGACCCCGTTGAAAATCTCTTTCTCTTTTCTTTTTAACCTCTTAACTTATTCATTTTGTTTGACTTGCTGCAATTTGTATTTCGCCTTATCCGTTCGTTTGGCTGAAAGCACATAGAGCATGCCCAAGAAGCGTCAAATCAGGACCACACAGAAACAGCTGCGTTTGGTGCTGCGGCTGCATACCCGCGCGTTGTATTCTTTGCTTTGTGCTTGAACTGGTTTCAGATACGAAGAGGGGCACCCACGTGGCTTTTGGCCTGTTTGAGGCCGACCTGAAGACAGGAGAGCTGCGCCGCGCCGGAATCCGGGTACGGTTGCAAGCACTGCCCTTCAGGGTGTTAACGGTCCTGCTGGAAAGACCTGGCGAAGTCGTCACCCGCGAGGAGCTCCAGAAGCGGGTTTGGGGACCTGACGTTATCGTTGACTTCGAGCACTCTCTGTCCAACGCGGTGAAGAAGTTGCGAGAGGCCCTCGGCGATTCGGCTGACAACCCACGCTTCATTGAGACGCTGTCACGTCGCGGGTTTCGGTTTATCGCGCCCGTCAGCGTGGCGGATCGTATAGCGGAGCAGGTAAAACCGGAACCCAGCGCGGTTGTGATTTCAGTTCCGGAGCCGCAGCCTGAGCAGGAAGTCCTGAGGACTATCCCAGTACCCACTGCCCTGTCGCGCCGTTTTGAGATTCGAATGGCATGGCTTGTTGCGCTCGCCTTCGCCGCGGGCGTACTCCTGACCGTCTACACGCTTCAGATTTGGCATGCACAGCGGCAGCCTGCGCTCAGTCCCCGCATCTCCCAGATCACGCGGGAGGGCACGATCTATACGCCAAGAGACAATCTGATCGGGTTGATTCCTGGTTTTGCAAGTGATGGCTCGCAGATCTTCTCACCAGTACAGGAGTCCGGCGAGATTGCTCTGAAGGAGATTCCACTAAGTGGCGGCGCCAGTCACACGCTTTCGCTGTTGAGTCAGATCAGGTCACCGCAGGTCGAAGACATGTCGGCTGACGGTACAAAGCTACTGGTGCGCAGCAACATAGCGTCTTCCACACCGCAACCCCTCTGGGTGGTTTCGACGGATGGCGCTTCCGCTTTTCGGGTGTCCGATGTGCTCGCGCTGGATGCGGTGTGGATGCCGGATGGCAAGTCCATCCTGTACTCGTCAGAGAACGAGTTTTTTGTTGTATCGGTGGAGGATGGCAGATCGACCGTATTTGCCAAGGTTGGTGGCCGTGCTTTCTGGCCCAGATGGTCTCCGGATGGCAAGCAGCTACGCTTCACGATCGTCGATGCCGTAAATCATACTTCTTCCCTCTGGGAACTCTCGCAAAGTGACAGAAAAGCCCACCCTATTTTGAAGGTGGGCGACGCTTCTATTCGCCAGTGCTGCGGAGTTTGGACGGCGGACGGCCGTTCGTTCGTCTATGAGCGAAGCAAAGATGGTGTTTCCGACCTTTGGAAAACAAACTCGCCTCTAAGCGAGAAGCCGATGCGCATCACCCATGGACCACTGAATTACAGGGCACCTGTACCTGGCCGTAAAGGCAGCCGAATCTTCTTTGTGGGGCAAGATTTCCGCTCGTTGCTGGAGCGGTATGATCCTGACCGCAAGGAGTACATCTCGCAGCCTGGCTTTCTTGCCTCTGCGGACCACATCAAGTTT
Source organism: uncultured Terriglobus sp. (assembly GCA_937873305.1). GTDB lineage: Bacteria > Acidobacteriota > Terriglobia > Terriglobales > Acidobacteriaceae > Terriglobus. The sequence continues at coordinate 28,027 of CALMOM010000045.1, read as the reverse complement.
TCGCCTGATGGTGCCTGGGTCTCATGGGTAGACCCGGACCAATGCTTATGGCGAGCTCGAGTGGACGGCACCGATAAAATGCTGCTTACCCCGCCATCCATGCATGTGTACATGTCCAACTGGTCGCCTGCCGGCACTCAGATCGCCTTCATGGCGCGTGAGCGACAGAAGCCATGGCAAATCTACATGGTGAACGCCGATGGAGGACCGCCCGTCCAACTACTCTCCGAACCGAGGAACATCGGCGACCCCTTTTTTTCTGCGGATGGGAAATCGATCGTTTTTGGCAGCGTTGGAGAATTTATCGGCGACCCAAAGACCAGGGCTCTTTCTATTCTGAACTTAGCCACCAGTCGCGTTACGCAACTGCCTCGTTCGCTTGGCCTGTTCAGCCCCGCTTGGTCGCCCGATGGACGCTTTATTGCCGCGATTACCACAGACCAAAGTGAAGTGATGTTGTATGACACCAGAACGTCTACCTGGAGAAGATTGGCGCAGACATCAGCGGCGTGGCCCATGTGGTCGAACGATAGCGGTAGCCTTTTTGTCCACGCCTATCAGGCAGACGACGCGCCCATCCTGCGGATTGCGGTTGCAACCGGCAAAGTGGATACAGTTGCAAATCTGAAGGATTTTCGCGTCGGGCCCATAGCGCGCGCTACTTTTGCGGGGCTTACCCCGGGTAACATTCCGCTCATGCACGTTGAAGCCACCAGCGGCAATCTTTACAGTTTGGATTTCGACCAAAATTAGGCCATGCGAATAAGCACCGACTCCAAGCGCGAGTACTACTTGGCTGTCAGGCATGCCGCCTCCCTGCCGGGAAAGGTCTTTATGGAACCGATCCGCCGGTCTCGCGAATGTGACGACTGACTGACACCAAGCGGATTGTTATTGACACTTTCGTGCGCTTTGGCGGCCTTTGGTGGTGCTGCTAGTCACCGTTAACGCGCTATTTGTTACGCACAACGTTCGCTTAGGCACAGCGGAGATGAAAACTTGTGTTATTGCTGCGGCATTTTGCACAGTCAAGCGAGAACAGCACCTGGTCAGCCACCGGACGCCTGAGTCAATCTCTGACCGGGCACTGCGACGGCCTGCAACGAGCTTTCAATATGGCGGCTCACGTCTGCCTGGGCGAACTGGCTGGCCACACGGATCGCATTGAGAATGGCCGTTTCGTTGGACGACCCATGGCCGATGATGCAGGCCCCGCGTAATCCCAGTAGCGGGGCACCGCCGTACTCGGTGTAGTCCAGCCGCTTCTTGAAATTCTTGAAGGCCTTGCGGCTCAGCAGAGCGCCCACCTGCGAGGTGATGGTCGCTTTCAGCGTCTGCTTCAACAGGTCGGACACCAGCTTGGCCAAACCCTCACTGGTTTTTAGCGCCACATTGCCTACAAATCCGTCACAAACAGCCACATCGCACCGGCCGTTGTACAGGTCGCGGCCTTCCACATTACCCACAAAGTCGTATAGCACGTCGTTGCTCAGGGCGCGCAGCAGGGGTAGGGTTTCGTGGGTGAGCGCATTGCCCTTACTGTCCTCTTCGCCGATGGATAGCAGTCCTACCCGCGGCTTCGCAATACCCAAGACGTTGCGTGCATAGATCTGCCCCATCAGGGCGAACTGAACGAGATTGTGCGGGTCACTGTCTACGTTGGCACCAGCATCCAGAAGGACGCACGGTGTGCCCATGACAGTTGGCAGAATCGTCGCTAACGCAGGCCGGTCAACGCCTTGCAGGCTGCCCAGGACCATCTTTGCCGTGGCCATGGCCGCGCCTGTATTTCCGGCGGTAACAAAGCCGCGCGCACGGCCCTCGCGAACCAGCTTGAGGCCCACTCGCATGGTGCTGTCGCGCTTGGATCGGACGGCCAGCGCTGCCTTCTCGTGCATGCCAATCCGCTCGCTGGCGTGCACGATCTCAATGGGCAGACGCTCGTCTTGCCGGTACGCCTTCAGCGCAGGGGCAATCTGATCTTCTGGACCTACGAGGTGAATGCGTACAGGAAACAGCCGGCTGGCGGCGATGGCACCGCGCAACTCCGGTTCAGGACTCCGGTCGGAGCCCATGGCGTCCAGAACAATGTCGGTCAACATCCGCAGATAGCGGAGCTACGCTGCCTGGGTGGACGACGCTATGACAGTGCGACCGCGATATTCACCGCACTTAGGACATGCGTGATGGGGCAGCTTGCGCTCGTTGCAATTAGGGCAGAGCGCAGAGTTGGGCGTGGTCAGAAAGTCATGGGAGCGGCGCTTGGCTGTGCGCTGCTTCGAGTGGCGACGCTTTGGATTTGGCATCGGTCTTACCTTTCACTATCGGGCCTAGTCCGCATCGCCCTGAAGCGTTGCCCGGACATAACACGACGTCAACATAGTCTCAGGCAAAGCCTGGATCGTAGTTAGTTCTTAGCGGAACCGGCAAAGCCCTGCAGTGCACCCCAGCGAGAATCCATGGGTTTCTCGCTGCAGTTGCAGGCTACCTCGTTCCGATTTGCCCCGCAATTGGGACACAAACCCTTGCAATCATCGCGGCAAAGTGACCGGTCGGGCAGGGAGAGCAGCACCTGCTCACGCACAGCATCTTCCAGCAACAGCCCGCCTTCGTCATAATACCCGATTTCCGTTTCCGCTTCGCTGATCGACCGTTCGCCCTGCTCCGCGTCCACGCCCGACGGGCGAAAGATCAGGTCAAAGCGCTGGTCCGCATGGTGGCGAATTGGATCTAAACAGCGCGCACACAGCAGTTCGAACTCGCCTTCAACCCGTCCACGCAGACGAATATCGTCCACCACATCATGTGGTCCACGGTATTCCTCCAGCCGGTCGGCAGATCCTGTCACATGGATCGGCCCGGCCTGTTGCACATCAGGAGCGTAGTGCACAGCCCCGGGCGCAAACACAATGTCCAACATGAGCGGGTCGGGTATCAGGTCAGCAGGGGTAATGCGCATCTACCCCATTATCGCAAGAGTTGCGCTTCCGTGCGGTAAGCAGACAAACAGACCGATCACTCTCCAATTTCAAGGACACCTTCTTTCATTTCCTGTAGAGAATCAGAGCGGATCCCCTCGGGGACCCGCGCCGTTGCGCGTCTTCCGCACAGAAATGGTTTTGGCACGGCAGTTGCAACATCGGTATACGGGAAGAGCGTGCGGATAGGTGAGGCCGCGACAGCGGACTGCATCAATGCACAAACGAGTAGACGGGTGCAACACACTCCCGGCCTGGAAGCAGACGAAGATCTGGTGACCGGAGCCGAATGGGAGTCAGCAAGACATTTAGGAGGCCGTGACTGGCCATTGAACAGCCATCTCCTCGAGATGGCTGTTCTCGTCTGGATTGCTTCGCGCGGCAGGCGAGATTGCCTACTTGCAAAGCAGACGATTTTCTGCGTAGGATAGTCCTGCTTGGGGAAAGTGGCTGACGCACGGCCCGCATAGGATCGGGTATCCGCTCGCCATATCTCTTAACCGCTGGCCATCGGTTGATGGATGCCCGCACAAGCACTTCACAGAAGACAGGGTGGACAGCCAGGAAGACCTCGACCCAGCCTGGGTCGCAGGATCCTGAAACAGACCACCCGAAAGCGGTGAACTCTGTTGGCAAGTAGCTCCCGCCATCACTGCAACAGCCCCTCGCGTCGGCCAGCGCAGCAAAGCAATGCACAACCTGAGCGGAACCTGAAGACGTTGAGCTAACACGTGCCTTGCATGGCAGCTTCCCTGCAATCCAGCCCTGCCGACAGTACACGGCAGGAGACAGGTCACCACTCTGGTGGGAAGCGTACCGTGGCAAACGCAAGGTCGGCACTAGAAAGAAGCGAATGAACGCAGAACAAAACTCCTCTGAGGCGCCGGTGTCCAGCGCGCCTTCGCAGCTACCCGCACCAGACACTGAAAGCGCCTCCAACTCAGCTGCCGGCACGACCGCATCCAGCAAAAATCGCCGCCGACGCCGCAAGCGCAAGACCCGCCCAGCCGGAGAGGCAGGCACGCCAACAGAAGGCATAGTGGCCACAATCGCCGCCAACGACAGCGCGAACCCGGAAGCAGGCGCTGAGCCACAGCAGACGCAACCACAGCGAGAACAGCGCAGGCCGCAGCAAAACCAACAGAACGGCCAGGGCCGTGGCCAGCAGACCAACGGGCAGCAGACCAACGGGCAGCAGGCCAATGGCCAGGGCAAGCGCTGGAAGAAGAAAAAGTTTGGCCGTGCGGGTGATGGTTCGCCACGGCCAGAGCCGGGTAACAGCGTGCAGGGCAGCCAAGCGGGCCAGCGGGGCCGCCAGCGCAAGCAGCAGGCGCGTGGGCCGCGTTCGTTCGTCGGTCCCATGGACCACAGTTACCGTGAGGCCAATGGCAACTTTGCCGACGTGCCCGCCAGCACGATTGAGGTACATGGCCGCCGTAACAACGGACACCGCAACCAGCCGCATAATGAAGACCGCATGCCGCCGGAGTTGTTGACCAAGCACCGTGCCGTAGCCATTCCGGAAGACGCGCCGACGCACATCTACTTCTTTATCGAAGACCTGTTTTTTACGGCCAAGATACAGGAAGCCGCACGCCAGCAGGGCGTCAAAGTAGCGTTTATGAAGCCGGACAAGGATGTGGTGGCGCACCTGGCGGAGTTGAACGACCATGAGCACCCATCGCTGATTGTGATCGACTTGAACAATGCCGCGGCGAAGCCTCTGACGCTCATCCCGAAGCTCAAGAACAAGCTCAAAAAGGGCACGTCCATCGTTGGCTTCCTCTCGCACCTGCAGGGCGACCTGAAGGCCAAGGCGGTGGAAGCAGGTTGCAACAGCGTGATGCCGCGCGCCGCCTTCTCGCAAAACCTGCCCAACCTGCTGCGCCGCTATGGCGTAGAGGACGAGCACGAACCGAACTTTAATCAGTAGGCCCGCGTGACTGCCACACAGCAGCAGCTACGCGTACGCTTTGCGATCCTGACCGTGAGCGATACGCGCACCGGCACGGACGACCGGTCTGGTGACGCGTTGGAGCAGCGAGTCGTGGCTGCCGGGCACCAGATTTCCCATCGTGCCCTGGTGCGAGACGAAACAGACGCCATTGAGGCTACTTTGCGCGGATGGCTCGCGCAGACGGACGTCGATGTCGTCCTGAGCACCGGCGGCACCGGCGTGACTGGCCGCGATGTGACGCCGGAGGCGTTCCGCCGCGTTCTGGACAAAGAAATACTCGGATTTGGCGAGCTGTTCCGCATGCAGTCGTACGCAAAGATCGGGGCCAGCGCCATCTTCAGCCGTGCGCTGGGCGGCATTGCCGCAGGCAAGTATCTTTTTGCCCTGCCGGGTTCGCCCGGTGCCGTAGCCGACGCGTGGGACGGCATCCTGGCCGGCCAGTTCGACAGCACCAGCAAGGTGTGCACGCTGCTTGAACTGATGCCGCGGCTTGTGGAGTAGATTTCCCGTCGCTTTCACGCACAGAGTGGCATCGCTTTTCCACTCTGCAGGCTTCGGTACGCTAAGGGCTGGGCGTGGCTGACAACTTTGCACAATCCGTCAAGCAGGCCGCCGACATCGTCAAGGTGATTGGCGAGTATGTGAAGCTGCGCAAGAGCGGCGCGCAGAATATGACGGGCCTGTGCCCGTTTCATCAGGAAAAGTCGCCGTCGTTCAGCGTCAACGTGCAGCACAGCTATTTTTACTGCTTTGGCTGCCACGCCAAGGGCGATGTATTCACCTTTGTGCAGAAGCTGGAGAACGTGAGCTTTCCCGAAGCGGTGCGCATTGTCGCGCAGAAGTGCGGCATTCCGCTGCCCAAGCGCGAGTGGAACTCGCCGGAGGAGGCGGCGCAGGCCGGACTGCGGCGGCAGCTGATCGATATCCACGAGGCAGCGACGCAGTACTTTCAGCAGGCACTGCAATCGCCTGAGGCAGCGCGAGCGCGTGAATACCTGTCGAGCCGTGCCGTGTCGCCGGAGACGGTCAACGGCTTTCGCATTGGGTACGCGCCTGACGACTTCAACCACATGCGCGAGGCGCTGAGCCGCCATTTCAAAGACGACGCGATGCGCGCCAGCGGCCTGTTTTCCAGCAAGGAGCAGGGCGACGGCGGCCTGCCCACCGGCAACCTATACGCGCGGTTTCGCAAGCGGATCACGTTCCCCATCGCAGGCGAGTCGGGCAAGACCATCGCCTTCACGGCGCGCGCGCTGGACAGCGACGACAAGAGCGGCCCGAAGTACCTGAACTCGCCCGAGACGGCGCTGTACACCAAGGGCAACGTGCTTTACAACCTGGACAAGGCCAAGGCGGCCATTCGGCAGCAGGATTACGCGCTGCTGGTGGAAGGCCAAATGGACTGCATACGCGTATTTACGTCGGGCATCCAGCCGGTCATCGCGACCAGCGGCACCGCGTTTACCGAGCACCAGGTGCGGCTTCTGTCGCGGTTTACCAAGCGCGTGGTCGTCAACTTCGACCCGGACACGGCAGGCGCGAACGCCGCGGAGAAGTCGTTAGCCTTGCTAACCGAGGCTGAGTTTGAGGTGCGCATCGTGACGCTGGACGGCGGGCTGGATCCGGATCGGTATGTGCAGGAACACGGCATTGCGGGCTACGCTGAGGCGCTGCGCACCGCACGTCCGCATGCGGATTACCTGATTGAGCGGGCGCGCGCGCTCTATCCGCAACGCACCGCCGAGGCCAAGGTGAAGGCGGTCAATTACCTGTTGCCGCACATGCGGCGGCTGCCCTCGGCCATCCAGCGGACGCAGTTTGTGGATGACGCGGCGCAGAAATTGGGCATCGATAGCTCCCTCCTGCGGCAGGAGCTGCAGCACGCCGCGACCAACCGGCTGGAGAGCGTCCGCGCCACCGCCGCTGACAGCATGGGCGAGACGGAGCGCATCCTGCTGCGGGCCCTGGTGCTGCCCGAAAGCGACCGCGCACGGCAGCGTGCAGCAAGTGAGATCATTGCGCATCCGGAGTGGCTGGACGGCATGGCCGCGGGTGAACTGATCGAGCGGCTGGCAAGCGCGCCCGTGCAGGACAACCCGCTAGATGCCGCACCGGACGACCGCAGCCGGGAAATGCTGGCCCGTCTGCTGAGCGAGGACCAGGTGAGTGACCCGGCCATGCTGAGCGTCGAAGTGGGCAACGTGCTGCACACGTTGGAGCGTAGCCGCCTGCAGCGTCGCCAGCGCGAGCTGCGCGGCACCATTGCCGAGGCGGAGCGCCGTGGCGACGGTGCCATGATAGGCCAGTTAGTGGCGGAGTCGGTCGAGGTGAACCGCGCCCTGCGCACGCTGTAGCGCACTCTATCCGAAGCAGCTTGTATGCTGCACAGCAGATGAGTCCTGTGCAGTCACGTATCGCCTTTGAAGTTGCCGGCACTGTCCTGGTACTGTTCACCTTGCGTGAGGTCTTTCGTGACATCTTCCATCCCACCCGCTCCGGCAACCTGAGCGATGCGATCGGACGCGGTATGTCGCTCCTGCTGCGGCATACGCGGCTGCGCAACGCGGCAGGCCCGCTGGCGCTGATTGCCGTACTGCTAGCGTGGATTGTGTTGCTGTCGGTGGGGTTCGCCGTCGTCTATTACGGCCTATACCCAGGCGACTTCTTCACCACGGCCAGTGTGGACAGCATGAGCGTAGGCAGCCGCATGGTGCACTGCCTCTACTTTTCCGTGGGCGCGCTGTGCACCTTTCAAACCTTCGATCTGAACCCGAAGACGGACTGGCTGCGCCTGATCGTCGCGTTTCAAGGGCTGGTGGGCATTAGCATGATTACCGCCAGCGTGTCGTGGCTGGTGCTGCTGTACCCGGCGCTGGCGCGGCAGCGTGGCACTGCACGCTGGCTGACGCTGGCGGCGGAAGCGGAGGAGCGCTCCGGCCTGCGCGTGGAAGAGCATGACCCCGCATTCCTCATCCTGCTGGAGCAAAAGATCATCCAGGCGCGGCTCGACATGGTGCTATTTCCCATCCTGCTGCACTTCTATGCGTTGACACCGGCCTATACGCTGGCCCTTGCGCTGCCCACCGCGTGCCGCTTTGCACGTGAAGGAGCCGACGCGGGCCAGACCCTGCACACGCGCCTGGCTGCCACAAAGGTCCAAATCGCCTTGGAAGACCTGGCACAAACCATCGGGGAACGTCTCTCGGTAAACGACTTGCTGCAAACGCCGGATGTGGAGGCAGTGTTTCGCGCGTACGCGGAACGGGAACAGTAAAGGTAGCAACGTACACTGCTTCCATGAGCGAGATGACAAAGGCCGAGCTGTGGCTGATGCGGCATGGTGAAACCGAGTGGACCCTGAACGGCAAGCACACCAGCTACACCGACCTGCCGCTGACCGAGAACGGCCGAACGCAGGCGCAGGCCCTGCGGCCCGTGCTGGCAAAGCAGACCTTTGACCTCGTGCTGAGCAGCCCACGGCTGCGCGCACGCGACACCGCCGAGCTCGCAGACCTGGGCCACGCCGAAGTCGAGCCGAACCTGCAGGAATGGAACTACGGCGACTTCGAGGGGCTGAGCACTCCAGAGATCCGTGAGACACACCCAGGCTGGAACGTGTGGAAGGACCCTATCACTGGCGGTGAGTCGTTGGAGCAGGTGGCCGCGCGCACGCAGGCTGTGATCGACCGCTGCCTTGCACACGGCGGCCGCTGCGCTCTGTTCGCACACGCGCATGTCTTTCGCGTTCTGGCAGCCACATGGCTGCAGCAGCCCGGCGGCTTCGGCGCTCGGCTGGCGCTTTCCACGGCGACGTACAGTGTGCTGGGCTGGGAGCGGGACACGCGGGTCCTTTCGCGTTGGAATGTGGCACCGTAAGGCGGAGTTTGGTACCTTCCTTTCCACTGCACACCTCCGTAAGCTTGATCTGTGCTGCACATTCCTACCAAGCGTCTCGACCCTGCCGCCAGGCTTCCCTGCTACGCCCATACCGGCCCGTGGGGAGATCTAGCCGCCGATCTCTACAGCGTGCACGACGCCACGGTGGAGCCACAGAAAACCGCGCTGGTCGCTACGGGATTAGCCATGGCGTTCCCTGCCGACTACGGCGCGCTGGTGGAAGACCGCAGCGGGCTTGCGGTCAAAGGCATCACCACGCTGGCGGGTGTGATCGACCCCGGCTATCGTGGCGAGTTGAAGGTCGTTCTCACCAACGTGACGGACTCACCGATCCAGCTTGCGGCGGGAGACCGGATTGCTCAATTGCGCATCGTGCAGCGGCTGCAGGCCAGCTTTGAGGAAGTGGACGACCTGGACGACACTCATAGGGGCGACGGCGGCTTCGGGTCGACCGGTCATAACTGAGCCACCTTTTCAAGGTGCTGAATAAGTTGTAACGACCTCGCCTGTCACCCACTAACTCGTCATCCCGACCGGAGCGAAGTGTAGTGGAGGGGCCTGCTGTTTGCACGGAGCCTGCAGTGCAGCCCGAAAGAGAAAAAGCAGGTCCCTCCGCTCCGCACTACATGCTCCGGTCGGGATGACAAATTGAATGCGATGTCAGTGATAGCGTGGGCATGGCACAATGCTTCCGCGGCGATTGACTTGCCGCACACGAGGATCCTCATGCACAAAATCAATGCCCTGCTGTTCGCCCTGCCCCTGCTAACCCACGGCGCCGGACCAAAGGGTACGCTCATCACTGCCAACCAGGGACCAAACAATCTCGCGATGATTGACCTGGCGACGGGCAAGCAGGTGGGCGTGTTGGATGAGCAGGGCTTAGTGAAGGTGCACGAGTTGGTAATGCTGCCGGGCGGCAAAACGCTGATTGCGCCAATCTATGGCGACAGCGGCGTGGGTAAGCCCGCCACCGACGGTTCGAAGGTCCTGGTGTACGACATTCCCTCGCGCAAGGTGATCCACACCATTGACCTGGGCAAAGGGCTGCGGCCGCACCAGCCCACCTACGACCCCAAGCGCAACGTGATCTATCTAACCACCGAACTGGACCAGGCGATGACCGCCATCGATGCGAAGACCTTCAAGGTGCTGTACGAGATTCCGACTGGCCAACCGGAGTCGCACATGTTCGCGCTCTCACATGATGGCAAGTACGGCTACACGTCGAACGTGGGGCCGGGCACGGTTTCCGTGCTGGACATGGATGCGCATAAGACGCTGGCGGTCATCCCCGTGGCAAAGCACGTGCAGCGCATCAGCATCTCGCGCGACGACAAGACCGTCTTTGTCTCCGACACCACGACGAACCGCCTGGCTGCCATCGACACGGGCACGCGCACGCTGCGGCAGTGGATCGATCTGCCCGCGCCCGGCTTCGGCTCCGCGCCCACGGCAGACGGCAAGTACCTGCTGATCTGCATGCCGGATGCGATGAAGCTTGGTCTGATCGACCTAACC
>CALMOM010000045.1:14644-17664 GCA_937873305.1 uncultured Terriglobus sp. | reverse complement strand
AGCTAATGAAGACCATTGACGTGGCGGGCAAACCGCAGGAGATCCTCTACAGCCCGGATGGCAGCCTTGCCTGGGCGTCGTCCTTTGGCGAGCCGAAGGTGGCGGAGATCGACACCAAAACGTGGACCGTGACGCGCGAACTGCCCGGCACCGATCGCAATGACGGCATGGCGTATTCGCCCCTGCACTGAAGCCGCTCCATGCGGCTGCCCTGCTTGCCGATGGCAGTGGCTAGCGAGGCAATCAACGCATCTGAAGCAGCATGACCCTGACCGACTTCCGCACGCTGGGACGCTCCGGCTTAGTTGTTTCGCCCATGGCTCTGGGAGCCATGACCTTCGGCACGCCGCGCTGGGGTTCGCCCGATGAGGTCTCAGAGGCGATCTTTAATGCATACGTCGATGCGGGCGGCAATTTTATCGATACTGCCGATATCTATGCCAAAGGCCGCAGCGAAGAGCTGGTCGGAGCTTTTATCGCGAAGCGCACACTCCGCGATCGCATGGTGCTGGCGACCAAGTTCAGCTTCAACGCCGAGCCGGGCAATCCACATGCGGGTGGTAACGGTCGTAAAAACATCCACCGTGCCCTGGAAGGTTCACTGCGCCGCCTCCAGACCGAGTACATAGACCTTTTGTGGATGCACGTTTGGGACCAGATAACGCCGGTGGAGGAGTTACTGCAAACCCTCGGCGATCTGGTGCGAAGTGGCAAGGTCCGCTACTTCGCCCTCTCGGACGTGCCGGCCTGGTACGCCGCATCTGCCGCCATGCTGGCGCGGACAGCAGGCATACCAGGGCCCATTGCGCTGCAGATGCCTTACTCCCTTATTGAACGGGGCATTGAGCGCGAACATATCCCGGCTGCGCGCGAGTTCGGCATGGGCACCACACCTTGGTCGCCGCTGGCAGCCGGCTTTTTAGCGGGCAAATATACCCGCGACGCGGAAGGCAAGGTAAATGCGGGCGGCGGCCGCCTGGACCTGAATCTGCCTTCCTTCCAGCTGTTTACCGAGCGCAACTGGCAGGTGCTGGAGCGTGTTCGCGCGATTGCCGATGAAGCCGGTGTTGACATGGCAAAGATGTCGCTGGCCTGGGCGCTTGCGCAGCCGGGTATTACTTCTCTGATTTTGGGTGCCAGCAAAGTCGAGCAATTGCACAGCAATCTGGCTGCGCTGGAATTTGTGCTGTCGCGTGAAGTTCTCACAAAGTTGGGTGAAGCAAGCGGGTCGGACCTGACCATGATGGACCGCTTCTTCTCGCCGGGGCTCAAGAAGGGTGTCTTCGGCGGTGTTGACGTCAGCGGGTGGCGGTAGAAGCCGTTGCCAGGTTTCAACCGGCTCCCTCGGCATTCATGCGAAACTAAACGGGTGAGCCAGCCAGGAGCCATCCTTCCCGGGGCTGAGGCCGCAGAAGCGGCCGCAACGCCTGTGCCAGACGTGCCGAAGCCGTGCACTATAACGCCGGAACTGCTCAAATTGCACAACATCACGGACGAGGAGTACAGCAAGATTCTCGCCGCCATGGGCCGTACGCCGTCGCTGACGGAGCTGGGCATTTACAGCGTCATGTGGTCGGAGCACTGCAGCTACAAGAGCAGCCGCGTCCACCTGAAGCGCCTGCCGACCAAAGGATTTCGCGAGAGCGGCCCAGGCTCTGTTATGCAAGGGCCGGGCGAGAACGCCGGCATCATCGACGTGGGTGACGGCTGGGCCTGCGCCTTCAAGATCGAGTCGCACAACCACCCCAGCTACATTGAGCCGTACCAGGGCGCGGCCACCGGCGTGGGCGGCATTCTGCGCGACATCTTCACCATGGGCGCGCGCCCCATGGCTGTGATGGATTCACTGCGCTTCGGTCCGCTGGGGCTGACTGCAGGCGAAGGGATGCCAGACCTGGACGACGATGCCGCCGCGCCGGTCTCCATCGATTATGAGAAGAACCGCAGCATCATGGAAGGCGTGGTGCACGGCGTGACCGGGTACGGCAACTGCTTCGGCGTGCCTAACCTGGGCGGCGAGACGCGCTTTGAGGCCTGCTACAGCGGCAATCCCCTGCTGAACGCGTTTGCGCTGGGGCTGGTACGGCACGACGAAATCTTCTATGCCAAGGCGACTGGCGTCGGCAACCCGGTGATCTACGTGGGCGCCAAGACGGGCCGCGACGGCATTCACGGCGCGACGATGGCTTCCGAAGAATTTACGGAAGGGTCAGAACAGAAGCGGCCCAACGTGCAGATGGGCGATCCCTTCCTGGAAAAGCTGCTGCTGGAAGCCTGCCTGGAGGCCATGAAGACCGGCGCGGTCGCTGGCATCCAGGACATGGGCGCGGCGGGCCTCACGTGCAGCACTTGCGAGATGGGTGCGCGTGGTGGCGTCGGCCTTGAGATCGAGTTGAACAAGGTGCCCCAGCGCGACAGCGGTATGTCCAGCTACGAAATCATGCTGAGCGAGTCTCAGGAGCGCATGCTGCTGGTCGCGCACAGTGGCCGCGAGCAGGAAGTGCTGGACGTCTTCGACAAGTGGGGTCTGGACGCTGCCGTCGTCGGCACCGTCATCCCGGAAAACCGCATGAAGGTGCGCCACGGCGGCGTGCTGGTGGCGGACCTGTCGAACGAGTCGCTGACCGACGACGCCCCGCTGTACCATCGCCCTGTCGGCGAGTGGAAAGCACCCGTGCCGCTGGACCCACCCGCCTGGGTACTGGAGGAACTGAAGAAGCCGCGCGACTACACCGCCGACCTCAAGAAGCTGCTGGCCAGCCCGAACATCTGCAGCAAAGCCCACATCTACGAGCAGTACGACAGCATGGTGCAGACCAACACCGTCTTCGGCCCCGGCCAGGCGGAGGCAGGCGTCATCCGCATCAAGGGCACGGGTGACGCAGCCACCGGCAAACCCGAGCGCGGGCTGGCCATGGCGCTCGCGGGCAATGGGCGCTGGTGCTATCTCGACCCCAAGCTCGGCGCCATGCACGCCGTCGCAGCGGCTGCAAGCAAGGTCGGGAGGCCCGGTGCACCGC
>CALMOM010000045.1:0-14634 GCA_937873305.1 uncultured Terriglobus sp. | reverse complement strand
GCCCATCACCGGCGGCAATGTCTCGCTCTACAACGAGACCCGCGGTGAGGGCATTTACCCCACGCCGGTTATCGGCATCGTCGGCATTCTGGAGGATGTGACCAAGGCCATCCCAAGCGGTTTCCAGGCAGGTGGGGACGCTCTTCTTCTTGTTTTTTCACTACCGTCTGACAGGAAGCCCGATCCCGTGTCACCACCCTCGAGAATGGGCACAACAGAGTACGCGCGCATTATTTTTGGCGAGGCATGGGGCCTTCCTAAACTGGTCGATTTGGACGCAGCGGCACGCACGCAAACGTTTCTTGCGTCTGCCGCATCCTCAAGCCTGCTGCGCTCTGCAATCGACATCGGCAGCGGCGGTTTACCGGTAGCGTTGGCCCGCAGTGTGCTTGCCAAGGGCATCGGTGTGCGCATTCACTTTCCCGGAGAGCAGCCCGAGCCTGTCTCGCTGGCAGACTCGTTCCTGGAAGATGGCTTTCTGCTCGTGACGTGCTCTGAAAGCAATATCGACGCAGTTCACGCGCTGGCGAAGCAGAACGATCTCATGATCTTTCAACTTGGTACCACTGGCGGCGACCGGCTGCTTGCAACAACGCAGGATGGAGCCTTCCTGGATGCTTCCGTTGCTGAACTCCGCGCCGTCTTTGACGGCGTGTTGGACGAAGAACTCGAAGATCAGTTGGTGCTCGCGTGAGCGACGCATTTGAGCTGCCCCGTATACCCGAGGAGCACGAAGCCGACGATCACTTCGACAAGCTGCGCGAAGAGTGCGGCGTTATGGCCATTTACAACCACCCGGATGCGGCGCGGCTGACCTATTGGGGTCTGTACTCGCTGCAGCATCGTGGGCAGGAGAGTGGCGGCATTGCCACTGCCGACGGTGAAGAGATTCTGGACCTGAAGGGCATGGGTCTGGTCAGCGAAATCTTTACTGACCCTGTGCTGGCCGGCCTGCCGGGGCACCTTGCCATCGGCCACACGCGCTACAGCACCACGGGCGATTCTGCGCTGTTAAACGCACAGCCCATCAAGGTGGAATCGACCAAGGGCCTGATTGCCATTGCGCACAACGGCAACCTGGTAAACCTGGGCACGGCCCGCGAGCGACTGGAGCGCGACGGTGCCATCTTTCAGACCACCAGCGACTCCGAAATCATTGTGCAGCTTATCGCGCATTCGAAGCACAGCACCTTAGTGGACTGCATTGCCGATTCGCTCGGCCAGGTGGATGGTGCGTTTTCCATCGTCATGATGACGCGCAACCGGATCTTTGCCGCGCGCGATCCGCATGGCTTTCGGCCGTTGTCGATGGGTCGTATCCCGGGTGAGGATGGCGCGCCGGATACATTCGTCTTCGCCTCGGAAACCTGCGCCTTCGACCTGCTGCACGCGAAGTATGAGCGCGACGTGGAGCCAGGCGAACTGGTCATGGTGAGTGAGGACGGGGTGACATCGCGTTACTTCAACAAGGACGTGCAGGAGTCAAGCTGCATTTTCGAGCACGTCTACTTTGCTCGGCCTGACAGCAAAATTTTCGGTCGGTGGGTGCAGAAGAGCCGCGACGAGATGGGTCGGCAACTTGCCCGCGAGTCTGCCGTGCCCGCAGACGTCATCGTGCCGGTGCCAGACAGCGGTGTGACCGCAGCCATCGGCTACGCCAGCGAGAGCGGCATCCCGTTCAACTTCGGCCTGATTCGCAACCACTACGTGGGCCGCACGTTCATTCAACCAGAGCAGCGGGTACGCGACTTCGGCGTTCGCATGAAGCTGAACCCGGTGCGCGCGCTGCTCGAGGGCAAGCGCGTCATCCTGATCGACGACAGCATCATTCGCGGCACCACCTCGCGCAAAATTGTCCGCATGGTGCGCGCGGCGGGCGCGGCAGAGGTGCACATGCGCATCAGTTGCCCACCTACCATCTCACCCTGCTTCTACGGTGTCGACACACCCAGCGCCAAGGACCTGATCGCGGCGAACAACTCCGTGGAAGAGATTCGGCAGTTTATCGAGGCCGATTCGTTAGCCTACCTATCGTTAGAAGGTGTGGTGCACAGCTGCTCCGTCGGTGACGCCAAGCCGGTCGGCTACTGCACAGCCTGCTACACGGGCCACTACCCCACGCAATGGGTGGACGTAGAAGAAATATTGCCTGCAACGGCCCTCGTCTAGCGGATGCGTCAGCCCCTGCTTGCCCTTGCCGTTGCCGCGTTCGGCATCGGCACCACGGAATTCATCATCATGGGCCTGCTGCCGAATTTGGCGCAGGACTTCCACGTCAGCATCCCCAAAGCAGGTGCGCTGGTCAGCGCGTATGCGCTTGCCGTTACCATCGGCTCGCCGTTGCTCGTGCTTGCCCTGGCGAAGGTAGACCGCAAGCGAGCGCTCATCCTGCTGATGCTGCTGTTCATCGTGGGGAATTCAGCGTGTGCGCTGGCACCGACGTTCGGCCTTTTGCTGACAGCGCGAATCTGCACGGCATTAATGCATGGCGCGTTCTTCGGCATCGGCAGCATCGTGGCGGCAAACGTGGTGCCGCATGAGCAGCGGGCGCGTGCCGTGGCCATCATGTTCAGCGGGTTGACGCTGGCGAATGTCCTCGGCGTCCCGGCGGGCACGGCGCTGGGGCAGGCGTATGGGTGGCGCATGGCGTTCTGGGCCATTGTGCCCATCGGCCTTGTTGCAGCTGTGGCAGTGTGGAGCATGGTGCCGCACCAGCACGCGGAGCCGGTCGAGTTGCGGCACGAGCTGCGCTCCGTCGCGCGCAAGGAAGTGCTGATTGTGCTGGGCACCAGTGTGCTGTCGTCCACCAGCATGTTTTGCGTGCTCACGTACATAACGCCTATTCTTGAAGTCGTTACGCATATTTCCCCGCACGGTGTGACGGGCGTTCTGGTGGCGTTTGGCGCGGCCATTACGGTGGGTAACCTGCTGGGCGGTGTGCTGGCTGACCGGCATGGGATTGCCGCAGTCGTCATCGGCTTCGTTGTCCTGATGCTCCTCTTCCTCCTGTTTCCGTTTGCAGAGTTGCATGCAGGCACCTGCATTGCAGCCATCTTCGTTTGGGGCATGCTGCACTTTGCCGTGGGCGCCCCATTGCAGACGCGTGTGGTGGACCAGGCGAAGGGCGCGCAGAACCTTGCCTCCACGCTCAACCAGGGTGCCTTCAACCTGGGCAATGCCCTGGGTGCGACACTGGGCGCGGGCGTGTTGACGGCGGGCTTCGGCTATCGCGACCTGGCCTATGCCAGTGCGGCAGTAGCACTGCTGGCAGCGGGAGCGGCAGCCGTGTCACAGCGGTTTGACCGGCTGCGGCTCACTGCATGAGTAGCTAACCAGAATCATGCCCCCGGCGCACACTCGCTGGTGATACACGGCCAAACGGTCTGTAACACCGTTACAGTGGAGTAATGACTATCCGCGTTCAGCGTTGGCCCGCAATCCTTCTTGCAGCAATCGTTGCAGTCTCCTGTTCTGCACGTGCGCAGGAAGTCAAAGCAGAACCCGGCCAGTACGACTACTACCTGCTTAACATGTCGTGGGCGCCGGAGTTCTGCAGCACACTGCGCACGCTCAGCCCAGCAGAACAGGCCGCCCGTACCAGCACGGAGTGCACCACGCCACACGGATTCGTGCTGCACGGGCTATGGCCGCAGAACTTCGACGGCAGCTACCCCGCCACCTGCGCTACGCGGCCCGGTCCCGCACACCCGGAACAAAACCTGGACATGACGCCGGACCTCTCGCTGCTACAGCATGAGTGGGCCAAGCACGGCACCTGCACCACACTTGCGCCGGATGCCTACTTTGCCACGGCACGACGTGCCTACTCATTGATCAAGATTCCCGACGCGTTTCAGCACGTGACGGGCACGCAGATGCTGCCGCCGGACACGATCCTCAGCATGTTCTATGCAGCCAATCCCGCATTTCCGCGGGACAGCTTTGCACTCTCGTGTGGGCACAACTACCTGACTGCCATTGAGGCCTGCTTCAGCCGCGAGGGGCAGCCGATTGCCTGCCAGAACATTCGCACCTGCCATGCAAACGTCGTCAAGGTAGAGCCTCAGAACGCGAACGGTAGTGCACAGTAACGGCTATGCGTCACGCGAGTGCACAAAGGTGAAGCGGCTTTTAAGGCGCAGGAACGGTGTCTCGAGAAAGCGGTAGGACAGCGCAGCAATCATGATTGTGACGGTGAGCGCCATTCCCAGTTGCACTAAGGCGTAGGTGGTGCCGTGCAGGTGTGCCCGGCGCAACGCCGCCTCGCAGGCCTGCAGCGCGAACAGGTGAAACACGTACAAGCCATAGGAAATCCGGCCCAGGTAAAGAAAGGGCGCGCTGCCGTTGCCCATGCGCAGGCCGTAAAAGCCCAGAAACAGGCACACGCTCACCACGCCCAGCAACGCAAAGGCGGCGAACAAGCCCGGCGTGTGGATGATCTTGCCCTCTGCCGCCACCGGGAACGGAAAAACCAGCAGCAGGAAAGCCACTGCAGCCGCTGCAAACAGGCCGAGGCGCACCCTGCCAGACGGCTGGAAGTGCCGCCGGTGCAGCAGCAGCGCCAGCACCGCACCCACGGCAAAGTAGGCAAACTCAATCAGGCTGTTGGTCCAGTATTTGTTCACCGGCAACCGGTTGTGGCCGGAGTACCACAGCGCCAGCGAAGATACGACCAGCACCACCGGCACAATCACCTGCAGTGCACGCTCGCCGCCTGCCTTCACCAACCACGGCCACACGAGGTAGAACTGCTCCTCGACCGAGATGCTCCACAGGATGCCAACGGCAAAGGCGAGAAACCCGTACGCGTAGATCCACCAGTTGCCCGCAAGCGCCACAAAGGCCAGCAGCGCGCTGGTTGGAAAAAAGCCGTGGTGGAAGCGGCCCGCGACATACACCGCACCGATGAAGCTGAAATACAGCGGCCAGATGCGCAACACGCGCCGCACAAAGAAAGACGGAATGTGCACGGTACCCGTCTTTTCGCGCTCACGCAGCAACAGTTCCGAGATCAGGTACGAACTCAGGATAAAAAACAGTTGCAGGCCGCAGCGAGACGCCTCGCCGATTTTGGTAGCCAAGGCGGAGTGGAACGAGCCGCTGCCGTGATCGAAAAACACCAGCAGAAATGCGAGAAAGCGCAGCGCATCAAGCTCTGGCCGGTAGAACTTTTTTCCTGTTGAGGCAGCTTGCACGGACATGAGGGTGTGCGTTCATAGTACCCGGTACCCGGCAGCAATCATGGGTTGCATGCCGGTTAAAATGGAACAGGAGCAGTTCCCCGCCGTGTCACGCCTTTTGGACAAGATGAACCCCCAGCAGCAGGAAGGTGTGCTGTCGGTCGATGGCCCCGTGCTGCTGCTGGCGGGTGCGGGCTCGGGCAAAACGCGCGTCATCACGCACCGGATTGCCTACCTGATTGAGGAGCGCGGCGTCGCGCCGGACAGCATCCTGGCCGTGACCTTTACCAACAAGGCCGCCAAGGAAATGGGCGAGCGTGTGGACAAGCTGATCGGCCACACATCGCTGGCGCGGCCCACCATCAGCACCTTTCACTCCATGTGCGTGCGCTTTCTGCGGCGGGACATTGAGGCGCTAAAGGTTGATGGCAAGGGGCTGACTCGTAGCTTCGCCATTTACGACGACAGCGACCAGCAGTCCATCGTCAAGACAGCCTTGAAGCGCTTGTGCTTCGACGACAAGCAGCTGAAGCCGCGCGTGGCGCTGGGTCGCATCTCGTGGGCGAAGAACCACATGATTGACCCGCAGGAGTACTTCCTGGCATCGACCAACCCGCTGGAAGAGCGCATCGCGCACATCTTCAAGATCTACCGCGATGAACTCTTCAAGAACAACGCGATGGACTTTGACGACCTGCTGCTGGAGACCGTGCGCCTGCTGAAGACCAGCGCCGAAACGCGTGAACGCTATCAGCGCAAGTACCGCTATCTGCTGATCGACGAGTATCAGGACACCAATCGCCCGCAGTACGAGTTGATGCGGCTGTTGAGCGGCAAGCATGGCAACGTGTGCGTGGTGGGCGATGAGGACCAGTCCATCTACAGTTGGCGCGGCGCGGACATCAAGAACATCCTCGACTTCGAAAAGGACTTCGACAACACCAAGATCATCCGGCTGGAGCAGAACTACCGCTCCACGCAGGTGATTCTTGAAGGCGCGGGTTCGGTCGTGCGCAACAACACGCAGCGCAAGGGCAAGGAGCTGTTCACCACGCGCGAGGGCGGCTCGCTGATCGGCTACTATGAGGCGCCCGACGGCGAGAACGAGGCTCTCTTCATTGCCGACCGCATGCAGACCTACCTGCGCGAGGCTGGCCAGCGAGGCGAGACGCCGAAGGCCGCGGTGCTGTACCGCACCAACTCGCAGTCGCGCCTGGTGGAAGAGTCGCTGCGCCGCTACAACATCCAGTACCACATGGTGGGCGGCTTCAGCTTCTACGAGCGCGCCGAGGTCAAGGACCTGCTCAGCTACCTGAAGCTGGTGCAGAACCCGCATGACTCGATCGCGCTGAACCGTGTGGTGAACTCGCCCGCACGCGGCATCGGCAAGACGACGCTGGAGGTGCTGGAGCGTATCGCGCTGACCACCGGCCTGAGCACGTGGGACGCCATTGGCCGCGCCGTCAAACAGCAGCTGCTGCCCGCGCGTGCGTTGACTGCGCTGCAGGGCTTTCAGCGCATCATCCTGGATGCCCGCGCCATGTTGGGGCCCGGCTTTGGCGATGCACTGGCTCAGGATGCAGACCTGGAGGTTCAGGCAGCGGCCACAGAGTTCACCGGCACTGAGGAGAACGCCTCCACCTCTGACGCGAATGTAGACACGAGCTTCGACACCAGCTTCAATTTCGGCTTCGACTTCGGACCCAGTGAAGAGCGCAGCACTCTCGCCCCTGAGAATGCGCACATCGTTGACGCAGACGTAGACGAGGCGGACGAGAGCTTCGACTTCAGCGCTTCTGGTGAGCAGTCGGAAACGTCCGAAGACGATGGCACAGGGTTTGACTTCAGTTTCAACGATCAGCCGCTGTCGCTTGCCGCCAGTGCAGAAGTTATACCGTTTCCCAGTGCAAGCAATACCGAGGGTGCCCCACGTCTCGCTTCTGAGACGTGGGATAAGGCTGAAGCCCAATCAGCATCGTTCAACCCGTTCCAAGCAAATCAGCAAAAGATCGCAATGAAATCAGCGGTGGGCGACCGCTTTGCGAAGCTGCGTGCCGAGGCTGCTCCCGTCCTCGAGTCCGGCATACCGGCGGCGGAGTTACCCGCTCACACGAGCGGCGCAGCACCCGAGACCAGCACCCGCATTGACGGCTTTCGCGCTCCGGGTGATCCTGCAACGCTGCCCGAATTAATCAAGTTCCTGAACGATCGCAGCGGCTACATTAAGGTGCTGGAAGCCGAGGGCACGCCCGAAGCCTTCAGCCGCATTGAGAACCTGAAAGAATTAGCCAATGCCGCACAAGACGCGCAGGGGCGCGGCGAGACACTGGCCGACTTTCTCGACCACGCGGCGCTGGTCAGCGACGCAGACGGCATCAACATGGATGCGCGCGTCACGCTGATGACGCTGCATGCGGCTAAGGGGCTGGAGTTCCCGCTGGTCTTCCTGTGCGGCATGGAGGAGGGGCTCTTCCCCAGTTCGCGCACCATGCAGGACCCCACCGGCCTGGAAGAGGAACGCCGCCTGTGCTACGTGGGCATGACGCGTGCCATGGACACACTGGTGATGACGCGTGCCCGCTACCGTCGCCGCTATGGCAGCGACATGCCGGATGCCAGCGTCGCGTCACGCTTCCTGGAGGAGATTCCCTCACGGCTGGTGGAAGACCTTGGCTCACCCGCGGAGCGCCCAGCGTTTCGCAGTGAGTACGGCTATGGCGGCTCCTCGAAGTTTGGCGGCAATCGCTGGGGCAAGAAGGGCGAGGAGGGCGACGGCGAGCGCCACTACAGCTACGAGGACGAGGACCAGAGCGGCGCTGCCACTGCACAAACACAGCGCAGCAACTACGGTCTCCAGTTCGGCGCATCCAAACAGGGCATGAGCGCTGGAGGCAACAAGCCGGATTCCATCGACAACATTGCCAGCTTCTTTGGCGGCAAAACCAAGTTTGGCGGCGGTCCGGGTCGCCCAAAGATGGACATTCCTGATGCGAGCGGGGCCACGGAACTGAAACGCGGCAGCCGCGTGCGGCACCCCAAGTACGGCGACGGCAGCATTGTGGCCCGCGAAGGTGACGGCCCTGACGCCAAGATTACCGTGCAGTTCGCGGGGCATGGCGTAAAGAAACTGGTAGAGAAATTTGCCCAGCTGCAGCGGCTGTAGCGGATTACTCGTTGCCGCCACCATCCTTTGATTTTCCGAAATAGTAACCCAGCACAAAGGCCAGTAGCGGGCTGAAGGTGGCCGAAAGAAAGGTCCCAATCTTCTCCAGAAATGGTGCCGCAACGTCTAGCAACAACAACTTGGCATCGCTTGGCCGGGAGAGCAGAACGCAGAACGCGCCTACAAGAATAATCGACACAGCACCGACAAAGGTTCTTGTGATCAGAAGGCCAATGGCGCGGGCGGCTGACTCTTTCTGCTGCGATACTGTGAGAGTACTCTGAGACAGCTGCTGACCAGTTGCGGTGAGGTCGTACGCGTCGCTCGTAGAGAGGTCAAATGTTTTTGGTTTCTTATCTTCGGTACTCACGGCAGGATTATGGAGTATTCTTCACCATCTGCAGTCCGAACCATCATCTTCTGCTTGCCATCGCTTGCGACTGGAACAATGGTTTTTAGAAGGTTATAAACCTTCAAAGCGTCATCCAAAATTGCGCCAGACGTTGCACTTGAGTTCTTTTCCAGGTTGGACAAGGTTTGTACGAATTGTTCGCTGGCTTTGAGCGTATAGCTGGGCATATAGACTCCCGTATAATCAAATGTACCGCAACTGCGGAGGACTCCTGGACGACTCGTTCACCGTGGAGACTTTTGATTTCAGCAAGGAAGACCCATGGCAAACACCAAGGCACTATCCCACGACGAGCGCAAGACCGCAAAGCGCACCGCACGCAAAAACGCAGCACCCAAAAAGCCCCGCACCACCCCGCGCGGCAGCAACAAGCAAAAGATGCGCACCGCAGCCAAGGGCGCGAGCAAACGCTAAGTCGGCCCGGCGACCGCACCAGCCCGCATCCGGTGATGCGGGCTGTTTGTTGCTGCTAGCGAACCGGTGCGGTAGCCACGCCCACAAACGAATCGGCACAGCCGTAGTACATCCACCACTTGCCCTGGAACAGCACCAGCCCCTCTGAGAACGTGGTTCCGGCGGCGTACTGCCCCGTTTGCTCGAAGGGCAGTTCCGGCTTGAACACCGGTAAGACCGTCCGCGCGGTCACACGGGAAGGATCGTCTGCCGCAAAGTTAGCAACTTCCACCGCGTACGTACTAGGTTTGAGCTTGGGATCGCCACCGGCACCATCCTTATTCTTTGCGTTGTAGAGCATGACGATGCCCTGCTTTGTCAGCAGCGGCGGCGGCCCAGCCTCGGGAAAATCGCTGTCCGGCATACCGGACCGGGGTGCAAGCAAAATGCGCGGCCTGCCCGGCGCGTCTTCCAGGGGTGTCCAGTGGATTAGATCCGGCGATGACGCCAGCCGGATGCCGAGGTCGCCCCAGTACATCCAGTACTGGCCGTTGATCTTTACTGCCACCAGCCGGTCTCCCTGCCGCTCTGTAACGATGGCGGCAGACTTGTATTTGTACTCGTCGTAGCGCCCGTTGTAAGCGCCAAGGAACGCAGGCCCCTGCTTGGTCCAGGTGTGCAGATTAGGCGAGGTGGCGATGCCAACCGAGTAGACGCCGCGCGTGCGTGACCACTGCGTGTACGTCAGCACATAGCCGCCGTCCGGTGCCTCCACGATGCGCGGATCTTCCACGCCGCCCGGGCTCTCGCGGCTTTCCTGCGCATCCTTCGCAGGAAAGAGCACGGGCTGCGGCTCGCGTGTGAAGTGGATGCCGTCGCTGCTGCTGGCCAGGCCCAGCCGCGAGGTGTGGCCACCGATCATCGCCGAGCCGGAGTCATCCTCTGCGCGGTACAGCACGTACACCCTGCCCGCGCGCACTACCGCCGCGGGGTTGAAGGTGTGCAGCGCCTCCCAGTGCACAACCATGCCGCTGATGGGATCGTGGAAGACAGACGACAATTCTGGTGCCAGCACCGGGGCGGCCACAGGGCGCGTCCACGGGCCAAAAGGCGTGACAGCAGCCTGTGGAACTTGAGCCCTCAACGCGAGGGCAAAGCAGGTGACGAGCATTCCAGCGAACGGGCGCATGAACCATGGTACGGCCAGCACTTACCATGCCACGCAGCTGCTTTCCTTGACGCAAACTCGCTGCGCAGTGGAGATCGCGGGCTCGCAGACTCCCACCTAGAAGAATCGTCCCAGCGTAAACACGAACTTGCGATGGTCCTGATCGCCCAAGGCAGGACCAACGGTAAGGGCACCCAGCGGCGTTTCCGCAACCAGGCCGAAAAAGACATCCTGCCGATTCACCGGTCCGCGTAGCGTCTCGATGTGGCCGTACTCATAGGTGCCAATCACGTAGATGCTCTGCCCCAGCGGCGTCGGCAGGTTGGCAATCCGGCGGAAATATGCGGGACGTACAAGGCCGTAGTCGGTGCCGCGATACTCGTCATACGAGGAAGCCGCTAAACGTAGCGGGCCGCCCAGCGTAAAGCGAAATGGGTCGGCGATGCTACGCCGGAAGTACGTGCCTCCCTCGCCGCTGAGCGAAACCGTATTGCCGTGGCCGATGTCGCGGAAGTAGGTCCCGCTTGCCTCCAGGCGCGGCGCATCCCTGCTGTTGAGTGCGCTGAACTGGTAACCCGCCGACAGTTCGGCGCGCAGGCCATGGCGCGGCACCATGGCGCGGTCCTGGCCGTTGTAGCGGTATAGCACGCGGGCAAGCTGTGCGCTGCCATCCAGGTCGGGCAAGCCATCTGTACCGGTAATGGTGTGCCATTGCTGGTAGGTCCGTTGCCAGCCCGTACGCCACTCTGTGTAACGCGACTGTGCATAGCCCACGTCGATACCGCCGCCCGCTGTCAGCAGCAGGCGCTCCGCCGCCTTGACCTGGTTCGTGTAGATGTAGACCGGCGCACGGTAAAACTGCAGGCGAGGCGAGGCAAACCACTTGCTGCTGTCGCTGAAGCGACGGTAGTACTCCGGGTCGAACTCCGTGAGGAAGCCGAAGCGAAAGCGCGCACGGAGCTCTGATCCGTAGCCGCCAAAGTCCTGCTGGGTCACCACGCCGTCGATTGTCGCGCGAGCCGTGCCGCCTGTCTGCGCAATGACATTGCCGCCGATGAGCAAGAAAGGCGGTCCGCCGGGCCGATCGCGAGCCAGCAGGTTCAGATCGGCATCACCCGGCTGCGCCGCCGCACCGGCCGGCGGCCCTGCATGGGCCTCCTCCATCCGGGTCTGGCTGGCCGGGGCAACTGTCTCCAACTTGCTGGCTGCTTTGTCTGCCGCCGTACCCGCGGGCACAGTGTTGTTGACCGGACCAGCAGCCCTGCCCTGCGCATCTTCGCCCTGGGGCGAAGACGCCGACTGGACCTGGCCTGCATCGCCCGCACCGCGCTTTTCCTCCGGATGCAACAGTTCTCTGCCGTCGTCAGGGTTACCCAAGGTGGCGGGTCCGGTTACGCGGAGGTCGAGTGGCTGACCTGGCACAGATAGAAAATAGTAGACGTTGAACCGGCCATCACTGCGGATCTCATCCAGCTTGGCCACGACCGCGTCGGCAGTTATTGGCTTCCCAGGCAGGTCAATGACCGTGTCACGTATGCCCACTGCGGCGCTACCGGAAGGGGCCACCACGTTGACACGCGCGAAGCTGCGTAAGGGTGCCGGCTCCCTGCCCTGCCGCCGAGCCTGGTACGCCTGCCACTCCCCGTCTGACACGCGATAAGGCAGCAACTTGGCGGCAACCCTCTGGGCGGCTTCGTACCCGGCCTGCGCCAAGCGGTTGGCATCGGTGTAGTCCGCCGCACCCACGTTTGCCGGAGCCTCAGGCTCGATCAGTACGTCGGCCAGGGCGCGCGAACGGACCTCGTTGCTCCAGGACGCGACAGAAAAGCTGCGCTGCAGAACGCCCAGTACCGACGACGTATCACCCTGGTTGGGCGGGGTCAACGGCAAGGACACAGCCAGCACCACATCCGCGTGCAACTCGTGCTTGACCAGATCGGTGGGTAGATTCTCAGTCAGCGCGCCATCCACATAGATGTGGCCGCCATCCTCGACCGGCTGGAAGACGCCGGGGATGGACAGCGAGGCGCGCACCGCCTCTGCCAGGGGACCGTGGTTGCAGACGGCCTCCTGGCCGACCAGAATGTCCGTCGCAACACAGCGGAACGGCAGCGGCAGCCGGTCGAAGTCATACGCTGCGCCATAGGGCAGAAATTGAGCGTTCAGAAACTCATTCAAGCCACTGTCCAGCAGCACGCCATTGCGAAATGACACCCCATGCCGCAGGCCCACGTTGAAGCCGCCGGGCAGAAAGCGGCTGTCCTCGCGGCGGCGAAAGCTTTGCTTGCGAAAGTCGGCGGTGAGGCGAAATACCTGTGAAAAGACCTGGTTTGACGTCGACTCTGCCATTTGCTGCGTGGAATGGCCGGTGGCGTACAGTGCGCCAATCAGCGAACCCATGCTCGTGCCGGCCACAACATCGATTGGAATATGGTTCTCGTCCATCCAGCGCAGGACGCCAACTTCGCTGAGTGCAAGCGCGCCGCCGCCGCCCAGGGCCAGGCCAATGCGCTTGCGCCCGGTTGCAGTCTCCACTGGCTGCGGAAGGACGCCGTTGGTAGGTGCGGCAGGCTGGTTGCCCTGCGGCCTGCTAGAGGGCGCGGCCTGGGCACCGGTACCTGCCTGCGGAACCTGCATCGCACCCGGCAGCACCTGCGCGGAGGCACCCAAGGCTGCCGCCGTCGCTAGGGCAAATAAAACAAAGCGCGTGCGGGGAACACGACGTGACACACTGACACCATTCATCCTCGTGATTCGATGCAGTGAAGACAGAGCTGGCGCTGTACGAATCCCGGCAGCCATGCATACCGGCGCGGCATGTTCTGCAGGCTGCCGTGCTCGTGGCACATCGACGGCGCGTGAGTGTCGCGCTATGCTCAGGTGTGAACCGGCCCCGTCCCCTGCTGGCTTTGCTGGAACGCAGTTTGCAACTGCTGGAGCACGCCAACGTGCGGCTGCGCCGCAGCCCCGCGCAGACCGACGCGCAGCGGCTCGGCATCGCTGGCGAACGCGCCGCGTACTTCTTTCTGCGGCGGCAGGGTTTTACCGTGGTAGCCCGGCGGTGGCGGCACGCTTCCCTGCGCGGCGAAGTGGACCTGATTGCCTGGGAGGGCGAAACGCTCGCCTTTGTTGAAGTCAAAGCGCGCCGGGCAAGCACTGGCGTGGCCGCGGAGTTCCGCATCGACGAACCCAAGCGCGTTGCCTTGCGGCGCATGGCCGATGCCTATGTGCGGCAACTGCCCTGGCGAGGCCGGAGCCCGGGACGTGTCGATCTGCGTTTCGACGCGGTCTCGGTGTATCTCTCGGACGCTAGACCGCCGGACATACGCCTGCAGCGCGGCTACCTGTGAGGTTTGGCACCGGTCTGGTGACGCGTTTGCACCCTGCGGTGTTTAATGGGGCAGAACGTGCTGTGCCAGCACCTACAAGGAACGACTGCCCATGACGCTGCTGAATGCACCTGCCTACAACGAACGCCGCGAACGTCTGATCCGCACCCTGCTGGTGAGCGTGGGTGCTGTCTTTGCGCTGTTGCTGGCGCTCACACTGGCCGGATTCATCAGCGGCCATGGGTGGCTGTTTTCAAATCTGTATACCGAACACCGCGTGAACGACTTCCTGACCGACATCGAGCAGAATAACTTCGACGCTGCGTACGGTATCTACCAGAACGACGTGCACTGGCAGCAGCACCCCGACAAGTACAGCGGTTATCCGCTGCAGCGTTTTACCGAAGATTGGACGAAGTTTAGCCCCGTGGGACCGATCCACTCGCACCACGTAGATAAGTCCGTGTCCGACGGCTCAGGGCCGTTCGGCACCACGCTGATCGTTGCATCTACCATCAACGGCGACAAGGCCAAGCGGCTGTTTCTGGCCGTGCAGCGGAGCGACGGCACGTTTGCCTATCCGTCGCCACACGTGTTTGAGTATTAGTCGCTGATTGATTGCAAGCTGAGCCTATCTCGTCTTTGGGTGCCGCAAGCGCTGATTAAGAAAGCGCACAATGGCCACCAGCCAGCCTAGAAACCCTACTGGCCGCCGTGTGGGTTCGAGTTGACCGCTCTGGGTACGCGTTCGGCCCTGCTGCCGTGGGGGGCTGGTCGTGCGTCGACCGGACCCGCCAGACGGCGTGGGTGTCTGCGGCACTTCCTCCCGCACCGGCAACCAGGAAACTGTCTGCGCCAACGAGGCCGGGCCAGCCGTAACCGTGGTCAGTTCCACAACAACTTCCGCCTCATCTGATGCCGCATGTAATGCGGGCACGTCGCTCTGCTCAACATCCTTTGCCACTGGTACTTGCTCGAGCGCAGGGACA
>CALMOM010000044.1:12716-16512 GCA_937873305.1 uncultured Terriglobus sp. | reverse complement strand
GTGTCTGCTTCGATTGCACGGATGCGTTCCCTGTCGAAATCGCCGCGCTCGCGAATGGCACGCGCAGCGTCCGCAGGCACAATTCCAGCCTCTGCAAGCACCTCGCTGGCGACGGTCTCAACTTCGAGCCAGCAACGAAACTTCGACTCATCCGACCATAGCGTGCGAAATGCGGGGCGGGTATAGCGGTCGATCATCCACTCTCTCCTTTGCTCAGGAGAGCGCTAGCCGGCCTGATTGATGCCGAGCAGTGCCGCCATCTCATCGTGCAGAAAGCCCTCACCAGGCCGGTACGGCTGCACCCATTTGCCGTCAATGACAAATTGCGGAATAGCACGCTTGCCCACGTTCTGCAGTACAAGGTCTGCTGCACCAGGGGTACGCTCGATATCCACCTCGGAGTAGGGGATGCCATGCTTGTCTAAAAACCGCTTCGCCTCTCGGCAATCGCGGCACCAGCCTGCGGTGTACACCTTCAAATCCATAGCAGCATTCTACCTGCCGCCGCTGTTTTCACTGCTCGTGGTAGTTGCGCATAAGGCCGCCATCCACCACATAGGTGGAGCCGGTAACGTAGCCCGCGTCGTCACTGGCCAGGAAGGATGCCATAGCAGCCACGTCATCAACTGTGCCCATCCGTCCCAGCGGAATGTTGCGCAGCAGCGGGTCAAGCTTTGCATGGTCCTGCATCAAGCCTTTATTAATGGGGGTGATGATGGCACCGGGAGCGATGTTGTTGACCGTAATGTTTTTTGGGCCAAGCTCCACCGCTAGGTCGCGCATCAGCATGCGTATGCCGCCCTTGGAGGCGCAGTAGGTACTGAAGTGTGGGAAGACCATATCTTCATGCACAGAGCTGATGTTGATGACGCGGCCCGGCAGGTTGGCCTTGAGCAGTCGCTGCACAAACGCCTGTGTGGTGAAGTACGGGCCCTTCAGGTTGACACCCAGCACCAGATCGTAATCGGCCTCGGTCACATCCCAAAAGTCCGCACCCTTTTCAACACCGGCGTTGTTGACCAGGATGTCGACCTTGCCCAGGGCGTCCCAACCTGCGTTCACCAGCGATTGGCAATCTGCCACTTTGGAAATGTCCGCTTGCACAATGGTGCTCTTACGGCCAAGCGCCTCCACCTGGCGCTGTGTCTCCTGTGCACCCTCTATGCGCCCGCTGTAATTGATGACGATGTCCGCGCCATCCTTTGCCATGCGCACCGCGATGCCCTGACCAATGCCCGACGAAGATCCTGTAACCAGTGCTACCTTACCCGCCAGCTTGCCATCACTCATGCGTGCTTGGATGCAGCGGGCGCTGCCGTCGCTCCTTGAAAAAGCTTCGAAGCATGACCGCAGCCTCCACGTCCAACACGCCGTGGCTTACCTCCACCCTGTGATTCAGTTGCGGATGGTTCATCACTTCCAGCACTGACCCGCAAGCGCCTGCTTTTGGATCGGCTGCGGCATACACCAGGCGTGCCACGCGTGCATGCAGAATGGCTCCGGCGCACATGGCACAGGGCTCCAGCGTGGTGTACAGCGTGCAGCCGGTTAGGCGGTAATTCTGCAAGTGTCGAGCAGCATCGCGCAGAGCAACAATCTCCGCATGAGCCGTGGGGTCACTATCGCGGATCACGCGGTTATTGCCGCGCCCGATGATAGAGCCCGCGAGCACCACCACTGCGCCCACTGGCACCTCGCCCTCGTTGGCGGCGGCGCAAGCCTCAGTCAACGCAGCCTGCATCGCCTCGGCATCGGTCAGCATGGGTCAGGCGGGCTCCTGCTGTGTCATGCAGTGCAGCGCGCCCAGTCCCCAGATGAAGTCGCCGCAGTGGATGCCGATTACCTTGCGGTCGGGGAAGCAGCCCGCGAGTGTGTTCAGCGCGATGCGGTCGTTTGCGTCGTTGAAGGTGGGCACAAGGACAAGGCCGTTGGCGATGTAGAAGTTCGCGTAGCTGGCGGGCAGGCGCTCATTGTCAAAGATGACCGGCGCGGGCATAGGCAGTTCGATGATGTTGTACGGCTCACCGTTAGGCTGCCTTGCTGCGCGCAGGCGGTCTAGGTTCTCTGCGAGCGGCAGGTGGTTCTCGTCGGCGGTGTTGTGCTCCGTGGCGGCGACAATCGTGTCCACGGAGACGAAGCGCGCGATGTCGTCCACGTGGCCGTGCGTGTCGTCGCCCGCGCAGCCGCGATTGAGCCACAGCACCTGCTCCACGCCGAGATAGTCGTGGAAGACCTGCTCCAGTTGCTCGCGGCTCACGTCCGGGTTGCGATGCTGCACCTCGCTCAGCAGGCACTCTTCCGTAGTCAGCATCGCGCCCGTGCCGTTCACGTCAATGGAGCCGCCCTCCAGCACCACGCGCCTGTCCTGCCCGTCCACGGTCACCATCGGATCAAAGCGTCGCATGTCGCGCAGCTTGCTGACGTGCTCGGGAATCTGGTCGTCGTGCTGCCAGTTGGGGTACTTGGCCCATGCGTTGAACTTCCAGTTCGTAATGGCGAGTTCATCAGCCTGCTTTACGAAGATGGGACCGCTGTCGCGCAGCCAGATGCGGTCGGTTCGCCAGTGATGGAAGTGAAGTCGCGCCAGGTTGGCACCGACACGCAGCAGGATGCGCCGCGCCACCTTCTCGGCCTTGGCATCGTTCACGAGGATGTTGACCTCTTCCACCTGCGACAGGTGCCGCACAATCTCCGAGTACACCCACGGGATAGGTTGGAACTTGCCGGGCCAGTCCTCGGCGTTGTGCGGCCACGCAATCCAGGTGGAGGCATGGGTGTCCCACTCGGCGGGCATGCGGTAGCTGGTACCATTTGAGATCTGTGTCATCCTCTTCAGTGTATCGAGAGGGACTGCGGGGCCTCTCTTGCTTTGATCTGTTGCTGCAGTGTAAGGAGGTACGCAGCTTCGAGTTTGCCGTTGCTGTAGGCACCGGCATAGTCGCCCTCGATTGGAATACCAAGCCAGAGTTCGGCACCATACCAGCCAAATTTGAAGTGCAGACTCATCTCGCAGCCACTGCCCTCAGGCATAAAGCTCAGTGCGGCGTCGGTGTGCAGATGAGTGTGCGCGATCCAGGAGACCGGGCTAGGCTTCTCATACTGCCTGCTATACGTGGTGTAGGTGTCGATTATCTTGCCGTTATTCAGTAGCCGGTGACCCGCCGCATCATGAAGGTGTTTTGTGCTGCCTGCAACGCAGTCCTTGCACAAATCACTTGCGATCAAGGCAAAATCTTCCTGCTGGAAGTAGGCAAGTGCAGCAGGGCGTACCGTGTTGCAAGGTTGAGCGAAGACGTAGGTGACGGACGGTGTGTCCACGATGCGCTTTTGCTGCGCTGCTGCCGAAGGTACTACAAGTAACGCGAGTGTCAGCCACCGCTGCATGGGCAGAGTGTATCGCCATGTCTCTACAAAAGGAACCTCTTCGTCACGCCCTCGTACGCGTCGATGCGCCGGTCGCGCAGGAAGGGCCAGTGTTGGCGGGTGATCTCCACCTGTGCCGGGTCGAGCTCGGCGTAGAGCGTCTCTTCCCTGTCGTGCGAGGCCTTCGCGACGATGCGGCCGAACGGGTCGGCAATGAACGAGCCGCCCCAGAACTCCAGCCCTGCGCCCTCCGGCCCAGGCATGTTCACATCCTCGTGCACCACATCGCCATGCTCAAAGCCGACGCGGTTCACCGCGCACACCCATACGCCGTTGCTGATGGCGTGCGCACGCTGCGTTGTTTGCCATGCGTCGTACTGCGCTTCGCCAAACTCCTCCTTCTCGCTCGGGTGCCAGCCGATGGCAGTCGGAA
>CALMOM010000044.1:0-12706 GCA_937873305.1 uncultured Terriglobus sp. | reverse complement strand
GTGAGGCGCGGGCGATGACCCTGCCGTAGGGGGCGGCGGCGAAGGTCCCGCCCCAGAACTCGATGCCGCCGTCGGGCGGGCCTTCGTGGCCGATCCGGTTGATGGACATGACGTAGATGCCGTTGCTGATGGCGTGGGCGCGCTGCGTGGTTTGCCAGGCATCGTACTGCGCCTCGCCGAACTCGGTCTTTTCGCTCGGATGCCAGCCGATGGCGGTAGGGAAGAAGAGCACCTCTGCACCCTTTAGCGCGGTGATGCGGGCGCCTTCCGGATACCACTGGTCCCAGCACACCAGCGTGCCGATGTTGCCCGCTGTGGACTGCAGCGCGCGAAAGCCCAGGTCGCCCGGTGTGAAGTAAAACTTCTCGTAGTAGAGCGGGTCGTCCGGAATGTGCATCTTGCGGTACGTGTCGGCGATGCTGCCATCGCGCTCCAGCGTGACCGCGGTGTTGTGGTACAGTCCGGGCGCGCGCCGCTCGAATAGCGACGCAATGATGACGACCTTGTGCTCGCGCGCCACAGCGCCCAGGCGCTCCGTGCTTGGTCCAGGGATCGACTCCGCCGTGGCAAACAGGGCGTGGTCTTCGCGCTGGCAGAAGTACTGCGCGCGGAATAGTTCCGGCAGGCAGATCAGCTCCGCACCGTGCTTCGCCGCTTCGGCGATGCGGTCTGCAGCCTTGTCGAGGTTCTTGCCGGTATCCGGCTCGCAACTCATCTGAATGAGCGCGACTTTGGTCTTCTTCACAGCGTTACCTCAGGGGCTAAAGCCCCTTGTTCAAAACTGCTTAACAGCATGGCTGAAGCCATGCTCCTCCGAGAACACGCCTAACTTGAGCCAAGAGACTTAGCCAAGGACTTACCGTCGCTTGTATGGAGACGTATGCCCTAAGCCATAATGTCGCGGATGTCGCGTGACAGTTGATCGACACGCGCTAGGTCGGTATCCCAAGCGAACATGAAGCGCGCACCGCCTCCAATGAAGGTGTAGAAGCGCCAGCCACGTTCGCGCAATTGCTGCAGGCGACCCTCGTCGGTCAGCAGAAAGACCGCGTTTGCCTCCACCGGAAACATGATCTGCGCGTGCTGCAGGCCTTGAATCGCGGTGCACAGGTGCCGTGCGCAGGTGTTGGCGTGCTCCGCATTGCGCCGCCACGCACCGGTCTCCAGCATGCCGATCCACGGGGACGACAGGAAGCGCATCTTCGACGCAAGCTGCCCGGCCTGCTTGCAGCGGTAGTCGAAGTCACGCGCCAATGCGTGGTCGAAAAAGACGATGGCTTCGCCGATGGCCATGCCGTTCTTGGTGCCGCCAAAGCACAGCACCTCGACGCCCGCTTTCCACGTCATCTCAGCGGCGGTGCAGCCCGCGCCAAGCAGCGCATTGCTGAAGCGGGCACCGTCCATGTGCAGGTGCAGGCCAAGTTCCCGGCAGGTCTCGCTGAGCGCTGCGATTTCATCCACGCGATACACGCGACCTGTCTCGGTCGATTGCGTGATGGTGACAGCGCGCGGCTTCGGGAAGTGGATGTCCTTGCGCGAGGTGGCCAGGGCGCGAATGGCGTCCGAGGTTAATTTGCCGTCCTGCGTGGGCGCAGTCAGCAGCTTGCTGCCGTTGGAAAAGAACTCGGGTGCGCCGCACTCATCCGTCTCCACGTGTGCGGTGTTGGAGCAGATGACGGAGTGGTAGCTCTGGCACAGCGAGGCCAACGCCAGCGAGTTGGCGGCAGTGCCATTGAATGCAAAGAAGACTTCGCAGTCTGCCTCGAAGACCTCGCGGAACAGGTCGGAAGCACGCTGCGTCCAAGGGTCGTCACCGTAGGCGGTGGCATGGCCGTGGTTGGCCTCAGCCATGGCCGCCCACACCTCCGGGCAAATGCCAGAGTAGTTATCGCTGGCGAACTGCTGTGAGTTGTCGCGTGAAATGTGGGTCATAGGGTCCCCGATGATACGCAGCCATCAGCATGCGCTGAAACGCGACGGGCGCTGCCACAAAGCCAGCGCCCCTCCTGTCCTGTCTTAACCTGCTAAGCGACGTTTGGTTCATCATCAAAAATGAGGATGGCCGCGGCGATGGTGGTCGTCCACAGGCCCTTCTTGTCGCCCACGGCGCTCTGCGTCACGTTGGCCGTGCGGACAATTTTATTGGAGATGCGGTAAATCTCCTTCTTTTCGTCCCAGCTCTTTTCGGGGTCGAAGTCCACGTCAAGCGTGGTGGCCAGCATCTCTGCTGCAAGCTCCTCAGCATAGTCGCCCGCCTGCTCCTCGGTTTCGCCGAAGCTGTGGTGCTCTGACAGGTAGCCGTAGGTATTGCGGTCGGTCGGGATGGCCACGCCGATGGATGAAACCACCAGCCGGTGCGCTTCGCGCGTGCTGTTCTCCGCAACCACTGCGAAGACAACCTCGCCAGGATTCAGGTAGGTGAGACCCTCTTTACGGGTAATCATCTTGCACTTTGGCGGAAAGATGGACGAGACACGAACCAGGTTCTGTGCCGCAATGCCGGCGTCGCGCAATGCCATCTCGAACGAGGTAAGCCGTTCCTTATGCCGACCAACGCCCTTGGTGAAAAAAAGGCGTTTCGGAACCATGTTCATGCCCAATGTTGTAGTGCCCTCCGGGTGGTTCGGGTCAGCCGCTTGCGCGTAGGCCCAGCATGCATTATCACATGGCGAGGGCACCGGCAAAGCATCCCAGCGCACCTCAGAAGTTGCATCGTTGTGAAATTTACAGCCCGCTTGCAGTCGTGCTGCCATGCCAGTCGGGCTACTATGGCACGCTTGCGAAGTCGCAGGATTTCCGCTAAAGGACCGGGAGCGGGAGAGCTTCTGTGAGGTAAAACGTCGGAATGGCGGGGAACTGCTCCTCCACTAGAACCAGCGTGCGGAAATCGAAACTCTGGATGGCGCACCTGTCTGTCATGCCCGCCTTTGTGATGATGCCGGCCAGCGTGGTGACAAAGGTTTGCGGGTCGACGGTGTGGTTTGGCGGCAGCTTGCGCATGGCCTCGCTAGACTGCGCGGTAACCGGCGGCAGGATTTTCGTCTCGATGTTGAAGCGCACTGTGTGTGCGTTTGCGGCACGCTGCGGTGCCTGCGGGTGCTGCCTGCCCGCTCCCGTGCTGTAGTAGTCGGCATAGAACTGGACAAATCGGAAGAGCTGCGCAATATAGGTGGGAGCGTATGGGCTGGCGAGGTGTTCCTGCGCAGCGAACGCCACAGAGACAGGCGACAGGGACAGGTCATTCTTCTGGTCAGGGCCGAAGTGCAGCTTGTCGCAGATGAACGTGCGTTGCGCGTCCGTGGACGAAATGTCGCGTAGGTAGATGCGATTGTCCGTGGTGTAAGGCGAACCGTCGGCGTGGCGGCAGCTTTGCGGGTTGTAGAACTGGTCGTGCCAGATGAGCGACACGTGGTCGGTGGAGACGCCGGTGTCGGTCTCCAACTCTGTGGCGAGCTGATCGAGTCCACTCTCGAACGAGGGCAAGGTATTTTCTGGGCGCAAGCCACGTCCGCCGCGGTGCGCCGAGACAACGAAGTGAGCCAGCCTGGGATCGTTTGGCCGCGCGGCACGCTCCTCTCGTAGCACCTGCTGCAGGAGGTCTGGCCGATCGCTGATGAGGCCGTCCACGCCCGTGCGGATCACCGCGCGCATCTGCTCCGGGTTATTGGTCGTCCACGGCACCACGCGAATGCCCTGCGCCTGCAGCGCCGCCACCGGCACTGCTGCTGTGTCGGCAGGGAGGCCGAACGCAGCGGGTGCAACAGTGTGGTCGCTCGGCGAGAGCAGCGGCACGAGCGCACCGTGTGCCTGGGCATGCGCCTTCGTCTCTTGCATGAACGAAAGCCACGGATTGGACGATGCCGTTGGTGCGCTTTGTGCTGCGAGAGTGCTGCCCATGCTAAAGCCACAGGCCGCTAATTGAAATTTGCCCATGCTACACGCAGGCGCGACGAAGATGAAGCTGAGGTAAACACCACCGACTTATGAGCCGGCGATCGTCATGCCTTCCACACGGATGCATGGCGAAGCAGACGAGCCACGGAAGACCAGATCGTTACCCACCGCAACGATGTTTTTGTACATCTCCTTTAGATTGCCCGCGATGGTAATCTCCTCCACCGCACCGGTGAAGACGCCGTTCTCAATCCACATGCCGGTGGCACCCTGCGAGTAGTCGCCCGTGACCAGGTTGACGCCGCTGCCCAGCACCTCCGTGACGTACAGGCCATTCTGTACCTCGGCGATGATCTCGCGGGGTGAGAGCGTGCCCGGCTGCAGGTAGAAGTTGCCGCTGCCGATGCCGGGTGCGCCTGCCAGCCCGCGCGAGGCGTTGCCGGTACTGCGCGTGCCCAGCTTGCGCGCGGTGTAGGTGTTGGTCACGTAGGTCTGCAGAACACCCTTGTCGACGATGACCTTGCGCTGCATCGGCAGGCCGTCGCCATCGAAGGGCAGGGTGCCAAAGCCGCCCAGGCCGGGCTCCAGCATCATGGTGCCGTCATCGATCACGGTCACTAGCGGGCTGGCAACCTCTTCGCCCAGCTTGCCCGCGAACATGGTCGCATTTCGGTAGACAGCGTCGCCGTTCACCGCGTCGAAAATGTCGCCGATGATGCCGCGCGCAATCTCCCGCGAGAAGACGATGCTGGCCCGCTGCGTCGGCACCCGGCGAGCACCCAGGCGGCGAAGGGCGCGCTTGGCGGCCTCGCGGCCCACTTCTTCCGGCGTGTCGAGCTTGCGCAAGGTGCGGGCACTCGAGCCCCAGCCGTCACGCTGCATGCCGCGCTCGTCCTGAGCAATGGGCGCGCAGCCGATGCCGCAGTAGCTCTTGCGAAACTCGCCCTCAAAGCCACGGGAATTAGCAATCCATTTATGCATGGTGGACGCGGTAAAAGTGCCGCCATCGCTGTTCTGAATGCGTGTGTCCGCCGCCATGGCCGCTGCCTCGGTCGCGCGCGCCATCTCGATGCGGTCCTTTGCGGGGAGTTGATACACGTCGTCGAAGTAGATGCCGAGACCCTCACCGCTGCGCAGCGTGGAGTACGCACTGGCGTCCGGCAGGCCCGCAAACGGATCTTCCTCGGTGATCTTAGCCAGTTCCACCGCGCCACGGATCATACGCTCGATAGACGCGTTGCTGAAGTCGTTGGTGCTGGTGCTTGCCGTGCGGTGCCCGTTGAACACGCGCAGACCCACCGCGCGCGAGGTGGACTCCGTCAGCGTTTCCACCTGGCCCAGCCGCACCTTGGTGGAGAACTCGTCCCCTTCGTACACGACGGCCTCAGCGTCGGTTGCACCGGCGCGCATGGCGCGGTCCACAATCTGCTGGGCGTGCGTCAGCAGCTCTGCTTTGGAGTCAGTCGGTGTCACGGTATGTCGGTCCTTTACAGTACGGGTGATTCTGAAAGCCGTGCTTCGCGCCCGTCCACGGCCTGCTGAAAGTACATGCCCATGGAGCAGTATTCTGAGTCCTGTCGGGACAGGTGTTCAGCATGTGCTGCCGGTGCATTCGGCAGCCGTTTGCGGTGCAGCTTCACTCCACCATGGCACTCTTTGCAGCGGAATTCCGTATCGCCGTCCACCAGCGCCTCGGTTACGTTCTTTACCTTCCAGAACGACTCATAACCGCCCCGCGACGAAACGCGACGGCGTTTTACATCGCACTCGTACAGCTTTTCCGTTTCCGCTTTCACTGCTTTTGCTGCCATGGTTAGTGCCCCGTTCCGCCTACCGTCATCTTGTCGAGCTTTATCGTCGGCGCGCCCACGCAAACCGGCACGCCCTGGCCGCGCTTGCCGCAGGTGCCGATGCCTTCATCCAGTGCCAGATCATGGCCCACCATGCTGACGTATTGCAGCGCCTCCGGCCCATTGCCGATCAGCATGGCGCCCTTCACCGGCGCGGTCACCTTGCCGTCCTCGATCAGGTACGCCTCACTCGCGGCGAAGACAAACTTACCGTTGGTGATGTCGACCGAACCGCCCGAAAAATTCGCCGCAAACAGACCACGTTTCACACTCCGCAGAATGTCCGCCGGATCGTCCTGGCCGGGCAGCATGTACGTGTTGGTCATGCGAGGCATGGGGATGCTGCTGTAGCTTTCACGGCGGCCGCTGCCGGTGCCGGGCAGGCCCATCAGCTTTGCCGAGAGCTTGTCGCTCATGTAGCGGCGCAGCATGCCGTTTTCGATCAGCAGGTTGTTCTGCGTCGGTGTACCCTCGTCGTCCATGTTCAGGCTGCCCCGGCGGTTGGGCATGGTGCCGTTGTCCGCCACGGAAACCTTGTCCGTAGCCACGCGCTGGTCCATTAAGCCCGCGAAGGCCGACTGCTTCTTGCGGTTGAAGTCCGCCTCCAAACCGTGCCCTACCGCCTCGTGGATAAGGACGCCTGGCCAACCCGGCCCCAGGACGACCTCCATCTCACCCGCGGGTGCTGCCTTCGCAGTCAGCTGCACAATGGCCTGCCGCGCCGCCTCCTCAGCAAAATACTCGGGCGTGCGCGTTGTGGTGTAGTAGTCCAGCGTCACCCGACCACCACCGCCGCCAGAGCCGCGCGCCGTTGCACCCTTGCCGCCGTCCGCCTGCGAGTCGTTCGCGATGACCGACACACTGAAGCGGCTGAGCGGCTGCGTGTCGCTTGCCCAGGTGCCGTCGCTGGCGACGATGAGGATGTGCTTCACCTCGTCACTGAACCCGGCGCGTACCTGCGTGACGCGGCCGTCATAGGCACGCGCGGCGTGGTCTGCGCGCTGCACCAGCGCGAGCTTCGCGGTGATCTCTGCGTCGAGGCCGACGACCGGGTACAAGTCGTGCACGGTCGCTGTGACAAATCCCTGCACCTGCACGGTCGCCGGGCCGCTGGCAATCAGCGCGGCCGTCTTTGCGGCATGCAGCAGGCGGTCTTCTTCCAACGAATCCGTATAGCTGTAACCGGTACGCTCGGCACTCAGCACCCGGATGCCGCAGCCGCGGCTGTGGCTCTGGCTGGCCGATTTGACGATGCCCTCATCGACACCGATGGACGATGACGTGACCGACTCAAAGTACAACTCCGCAAACTCGCCACCAGCGGACAGCGCTGCCGCCAGGCAGCGGTGCGCCAACGCGGTGTCGATGCCGAAGTGAGACTGGACGTGAGAGGGATCGTTCGCGGTGTGCAGGGTGGCCGAACTACTCATTACCTACAGGATACGCGGTGCGCCTGTGCTAGCGTCAGACACATGCCAGGCACTGCACCGTCACTTAGCCTTTCCGATGCACGCTATCCCATTGGCCGCTGGCAGCGGCCCGCCCCGGTGGATAGCGCCACACTCTCCCACGCGCTCGAAACCCTGGGTGAGTTGCCGCAAACCCTGCGCACCGCCGTCGGGGACCTGGATGACGATCTGCTGGACACGCCCTACCGCGAGGGTGGGTGGACCGTGCGCCAGGTGGTGCACCACGTGGCCGATTCGCACAGCAACATGTACCTCCGCATTCGCCTGGCCCTGACGGAAGATGCGCCAACCATTCGTCCGTATGACGAGAAGGCCTGGGCCGCCCTGCACGATGCCGAGACCGCTCCCGTGGAGTGGTCGCTGGAACTGGTAGAGGCGCTGCACGCGCGGTTGCTGATGCTGCTGCGTTCGCTGATGCCAGCGCAGTGGGCACGCACCTATGTGCACCCGGAAAACGGCGTGTTGCGCCTGGACGAGGTTGCCAGCATGTATGCCTGGCACAGCCGCCATCACGTGGCGCACATTACCTCGCTGCGCACCCGCCGGGGCTGGTAAACGTGGCGGCAGCACCGGAGCAGGTGCCCGCGGAAATTGCACGGGAGATCGAGTCGTTCCTTGACGAGCACGCCGCATGCGCCGTCTTGGAGGAGGGCCGGGTGCTCTTCAATATGCGCGAGGCGCGCTATTCACTATCGCAGGAGCATGGCCGCTGCACGCTCCACCTGTGGAGCGACGAGCGCAACCTGCTGCGCCGTGTTGTTTCCACGACCTTGCGCAAAAATACCTTGCGGCTGGCCACCACCCGGTTCGGCCAACGCGAACCCCAGATGTTGGAGCTGGCCGTACAGGGCGACCGTCGTACGCCCACTGCGCGCGACACTACGCGCAGGCGCTATGCCGCGCTGCTGGAGCGTGCCATGGAGCGCCACTGCCCCGGGTGGAAGGCGGACAGGTTTCGCGTGAGCATGGACCTTGAGCAGTCGTTCGGCCCGGCCTACGCACGCGGCGTGCTGCACCGTGGCCAGGATGCGTGGGTCGTGACCGGAGTGAGTGCGGAGGAGTCGCAGGCGATTGTTGACGGCGTGCTTACCGTCGGCATCCTGTGGCTGCAACTGCAACGCGAGCGCGCGGGCGGCAAGCGGCTGTTCCGTGGCCTGCGCCTGGTGCTGCCAAAGGGCATGGCTGCAACCACGATGGCACGGCTGCAATGGATGCGCACGGATGCCGCGCAGTGGGAGCTGTTCGAACTGGACGAGCACACGGAAGAACTGGTGGAGCGTGATGCTGCCGACACCGGAAACCTGGTCACCAGGCTGTTGCACGCACCGGACCCCGCGTCGGCCAGGGAGCGATTCAGTGATTCGGTTGCCCAGGCCATGCAGCTGGTTCCCGCTGCCATGCAGGCCCATGTGGAGCAGCGACTGCGTTCCTCCACAGAGCTCGCCCTGCTATTGCATGGGCTGGAGTTTGCTCGCATCCGCATGGGTGCCGCGGCAAACTCGTTTGCCCGCACGACGGAAGTTACCTTTGGCGCGGGCGCGCAGGAGACACCGCTGGATGAGGCGAACGCACCCATGTTGCGCGAGTTTGTGCAGCGTCTGTTCGAGCGCCGCCACGCAAGCGGCTCAGTGAAAGACCCGCTATTTCGCATGGCACCCGAGGCATGGCTTGAATCGACGTTGCGCGCCAACATTGGCCCGCTGACACAAGGGCAGGGCAGCCTGGCCCAGTTCGACCGGGCGCAGGTGTATGCGCAGGTGCCCGCCTTTCAGGCCAGCGATCGCGGCATGCTGGACCTGCTCACTGTCACTCACGATGGGCGCCTCGCCGTGCTGGAACTGAAAGCTGATGAGGATCTGCACTTCGCCCTGCAGGGGCTGGATTACTGGCTGCGCGTGCGCTGGCACCACACGCAAACGGTGGACACCTCCACCGGCCTGGGCGCGTTTCAGCAGCATGGCTATTTTCCCGGCGTGCGTCTATCGCCGGAGTCGCCACGGCTCTACCTGGTTGCGCCCTCGCTTCGCATCCACCCGGCCACTCAGACGGTGCTGCGATACTTCAAGCCGGAAGTTGACTGGACGGTATTGGGACTCGGCGAAGGCTGGCGCGAACAGGTCAAAGTTGTGGTGCGTCAGCGCTCCGGTGCCTCTTAGCAGTGTCATCCTGAGCAGAGCGAAGGAGATCCCACGCGAGCTTCGCCTGGCTCTGCTGCAGGGTACTGTCCCGCATACCGCTTGGCTTTGCAAGCTAAGCGTCGCGGCTGTTGACCGGCCGCCATAGGTCGATGTTGGGCGTATCCACGGCGTACTTTTCGATGGCAAGAAGCTCATCCGTTGAAAAGTTCAGGCTATTAACCGCATCCAGAGAGTCATCCAGCTGCGCCACGTTCCGAGCGCCGATCAGGGACGTCGTGACCCGCGGATCGCGCAGGGTCCACGCGATCGCCATCTGCGCGAGCGTCTGCCCGCGGCCTTTGGCAATCTCGTTCAAGGCGCGCACCCGGTCCAGGTTCGCGTCGCTCAGCAGTGCCTTGCTGAAGCTTGTATCCTCCGCATCCGTGCGGGTTGTAACTGCATTGCCGCTGATGTATTTGTTCGTGAGTAAGCCCTGGGCCAGCGGCGAAAAGGCGATGCAGCCCACGCCAAGTT
Source organism: uncultured Terriglobus sp. (assembly GCA_937873305.1). Lineage (GTDB taxonomy): Bacteria > Acidobacteriota > Terriglobia > Terriglobales > Acidobacteriaceae > Terriglobus. The sequence continues at coordinate 2,842 of CALMOM010000044.1, read as the reverse complement.
CACCAAGCGTCTGTAACAGGCCCTGCTCTAAGTATCGGTTGACCATGCTGTATGACGGCTGGTGGATCAGCAGCCGTACGCTCTCATTTGCCAGCAACTTGTGCATGATGCGCGTGCGCTCTGGCGAGTACGATGAGACCCCGACATACAGCGCCTTGCCCGCGCGCACAATGCCCGCCAGCGCGCTCGCCGTCTCTTCCATGGGCGTATCGAAGTCGGGCCGGTGAGTGTAGAAGATGTCCACGTAGTCCAGTCCCATGCGCTTCAGCGACTGGTCCAGCGAGGCCACCAGATACTTCTTCGACCCGCCGATACCGTACGGTCCCGGCCACATGTCCCATCCCGCCTTGCTGCTAATGATGAGTTCGTCGCGGTGCGTGCGGAAATCCGTATGCAGGACCTTGCCAAAGTTTTCTTCCGCACTGCCGTACGGTGGCCCGTAGTTGTTGGCCAGGTCGAAGTGGTTCATGCCGCGGTCGAAGGCTCGGCGGAGCACGGCCCGGCCCGTCTCGAACACATCCGCCCCACCGAAGTTTTGCCACAGCCCCAGAGCGACGGGTGGCAGCTGAACTCCGCTCTCGCCGCAGCGTCGAAAGCTCGCATCGGCGTAGCGGTCTGGACTGGCGGTATACACATCGGGGAAGGCCATGGATGTGACTCCTACTGCGAGAAAGTGTCGATTCGTGGTGCCGTTCCACTCTGATGCGAAAACTGGCCGTATTTGCGTGCAGAAACGCGCTTATAAGCGCGCAAAGTAACTTCAGAAACACGCAGAAAGGCAGCCCTGTGATCCGTAGCTGCGCTGTCTTTGCATACTATGTGCCGCAAAATGTCTGAAAAACGCGCTGCTCTGCACGCGCCCGAGCCGCAAATCGGTGTTGACCAGGTTTTTCGTCGAACGGGCTCGCCAAAACACCCAGCAACCGCTCAAACGGAGCAAAGTCCTGCCGAAGAATCGCTGCGTCGATAACCTCCTGCACCAGGTGGTTGCGCGGGATGTACACCGGGTTGGTCCGCTGCATGGCCGCGTTCCGCTCTCCCTGCAAGGAGCCTTCCTCAGCAAGCCGAGCTAGCCAGCGGCAGTGCCACGCGTCGAAGGTTGCGCGATTGCTGAACTGCTCTCCCGCCCCGGAGCCGTCATCCTCCGACAGGTGCCGAAAAGTCAATGTGAAATCCGCCCGACCCGCGGCCATCGCCTCCAGCAGGTCTTTGACCAGCGCCGCATCCTCATCTTGCTCCTGCGCAAGGCCGAGCTTCGCACGGAACACGCGCAGGTACGCTGCTTCGTATAGCGGGCCGAAGCCGTTCAGCACTTCGTACGCAGCGGCCAGCGCAGCCTCTGGCGAACCCTCTTCCTCAGCCATCAGCGGCAGCAGGGTCTCGCCTAGGCGCGACAGGTTCCACACGGCGATGCCGGGCTGGTTTGCGTAGGCGTAGCGGCCCTGCCGGTCGCTGGCAGAGAAGACAGTGGCTGAGTGGTAGGCCTCCATAAACGCGCACGGACCGTAGTCGATGGTTTCGCCGCTGATGCTTGTGTTGTCCGTGTTCATCACGCCATGGATAAAGCCCAGTCCCATCCACTGAGCCACCAGCGCGGCCTGCCGCTGCACGACACCCTCCAGCAGAGCGCGATAGCGCTTGGATATTTCAGCAGCTGCAGGGTAGTGGCGGCTGATGGCGTACTCCGTCAGCGTCCGCACCGACGCCGTGTCCTCGCGCGCTGCGAAGTATTCAAAGGTGCCCACGCGTAGGTGGCTGCTGGCAACGCGGGTGAGGATTGCGCCCGGAATCATCTCCTCGCGCATGACGGCCTCGCCCGTCAACACGGCAGCCAGCGCGCGCGTGGTGGGAACACCGAGCCGGTGCATGGCTTCGCTCACCAGGTATTCGCGCAACACCGGCCCCAGCGCGGCTCGGCCGTCGCCCCGGCGTGAAAAGGGCGTCGGGCCCGAGCCCTTCAACTGCACGTCGTACCGCTTGCCGTCCTCCGCTACCACCTCGCCCAACAGGCACGCGCGCCCATCGCCCAACTGCGGCACAAAGTTGCCGAACTGGTGCCCGGCATAGGCCATCGCCAGCGGCTCCGACCCGTCTGCGATGCGGTTGCCCGCAAACACCTCCGCACCCTCCTGCGAGTGCAGCGCTTCTGGGTCGATGTACAGAAAGCGTGCCAACTCGTCATTGACGTGGATCAGCCGTGGCGCACGCACCTGCGCCGGGCTGATGCGGGCTGAAAAGCCCTGCGGCAGCCGCGCATACGAGTTGTCAAACGGGATTGCAATGGAAGGAGCGGCGGTGTCCATACTGCATTGGATGTATCAGCGTAGACGGCGGCGCAGCGCCTCTGTCACCAACCCGTACACGACGTTGCCGGACACGCCGCCAAGGTGCTGCACAGCGGTGCGCTTCCCCGGCTTCGGCACCCAGCCCAGCGCGGGTAGCACCACTTCGCTGGCACCGGTGAACAGGACGGCACCGAAGAGCGAACCGTAGCCCGCCGTGATCTCGGGAACGTACTCGGCCAGCGCACCATACGCACCCGCGCACAGAATGCCAAAGGCAAACTCGGTGATCGGCGCGGACGCCTTCTTCTGCTTGCGCGACAGATGGATGCCCGGAGGTTCGGTGAGCGCCTCAGCGGTCTTGATGTGCGCGTCCTCGAACATCTGGCCCAAGCCCGCCTGCTGCCGGCTGTTGCTGTGGCCCGTGCCCAGCGCGTCTTCCAGCTTGCGAACCATGTCCAGCGTGCGTTGTTTGCCTTCCGCTCCGAACGTCTTGTCGACATACGCTTTGCCCAACATCTCGCCAAGGTCCGTATCTGCAGCGTTGACGCAGCGTTTCC
>CALMOM010000043.1:26270-30085 GCA_937873305.1 uncultured Terriglobus sp. | reverse complement strand
TAGTCGGCGAGCAGGTCCACGTTGATGTCGAACGAGATCAGGAACGCCTCGTCCTTGGGCGTGAGCATGTCCTTCAGGAATTGCGCTCCGCTCTCCTGCTCCAGCGGCAGCACGTTCTGCTGCGATCCGCTGGTGTCAAGCAGGATGCCGATGGTCAACGGCAGCTTTTTCTCCTGCGTGAAGTTCTTGATGGTCTGCTCTTCCTTGTTCTCGAAGATCTGGCAGTCATCCTTGTGCAGACCGGTTAGAAAGCCACCTTTGTCCCGCGCGCTGAAGTAGGTATTCACCAGGTTGACGCGCACCTTGAGTGTCTGGCCTTCTTCGATGGTCTCTGGAGCGGGCGGTGGTGCCTTGCTGGCAGGGGGTGGACCGCCAGGCGAAGGGGCCTCCTGTGCGACCAGCGACGTAGGCAGAGGCAGCAGAGCGGCAAACAGAAGCAGGGGGCGTAAGACACGCATACAGGAGTTGGACGAATCAGCCTGCCTGCGAGTCTACAGCGAGCAGAAATGCGGTTCGGCACGGCAGCCACCCCGGACGCGCAGGCAGTGACAACGAACCGTGCAGCCTGCGCGTCCAACGAGCATTACGCAGGGACCAGACCCAGGCACTGGTAGTCTAGGCATTGGCAGCGCAGGAGGACAGTCTCGGTGAAGTTGGGCATAGCGGCATGCATGGTGGTTGTAACGGGAACGCTGCTGGCGGCACAGGCGCGCAGTGCGCAGCAGGCGGCCTTGCCAGACTCTCCGCAGGCACAGCAGGCCATTCCAGACAGCCCACGGCCGCAGGTGGTGCCAAACGCTGCAGCCATCACCCCCGGCAAAGGTGCGCCCGCATCCACCAGCGCTATCGCGGATGACGGCTTCAACGGCTCGGCTCCTACCGGGGCTCTGCCTACGAACAAGACCCCAGTCGATGACGGCGCAAACGATCCTGCGCCGGACATCAAGGCGGAGCTCGGCCCGGGTGGGCGCGTGGCTACCCTGCCAGTCAACGTCAACTTCGTGCAGATCCCGTTCACGGTGAAAGATAAGAGCGGAGCACTCGTCCCGGCTCTGGACTGGCGCGAAGTCCGTGTGTATGAGAACGGCCTGCGCAAGCAGATTCGTTTCTGGACCAGCGACCCATTCCCGTTGTCCGTGGCCTTTGTCATCGATCAGACGCTGTCCGTCAACGTAATGAATACCGTGAACAACTCGCTGGGTGCGGTGCAGGGCGGCTTTACGCCGTACGACGAAATGGCGATCTACACCTACAACAACGGCCCGGTTTTGCGCACCGACTACACCGGCGCGCAAAGTGCCCGTGTGAACGCTGTGCTGGCGCAAAGTAAAAGCAGTGGCCGCGACGTATATCTGGGCGATCCAGGAGGCCCGCTCTCGCAAACCGCGGAGATCAACGGCAAGGGTGCCTTCGATCCAAATGTTGCGGCTAATCGCAGTGCGCCGGCAGCCATCTTCCAGGCGCCGCCTAAAGAAATGCATGCCCTCAATGACGCCATCTTCATGGCGGCGCAGAGCCTGGCCAAGCGCCCTGAGGTGCGCCGTCGTGTAATTTACGTCGTCAGCGACGGCAAAGAGTACGGTTCCAAGATCAAGAGCAAGGAAGTAATTCGCTACTTGCAGACTAATAAGATTGCGGTGTACGCCACGGTGGTGGGTGACTCTGCCACGCCGTACACCGGCTTTCTGGACCGCTTTCACATTCCACTCACCATGAGGGAAAACATCCTGCCCCAATATGCTGCGGCAACCGGTGGCGAAGCCATTGCAGAGTGGCGGCAGAAGGGCATCGAGCAGAGCTTTGCCAAAATCGGTGGCGATGTTCGCCTGCAGTACACCGTCGGCTATTACTCCAACGAGCCGATTACGGATGGCAAGTTTCGCCCAGTCGAAGTAAAGGTTCTGCGGCCAGGGCTGGATGTCGTCGCAAAGAAGGGCTACTATCCCTCGGCGGAGAACCTGATGCGGACCGGCACCCGCAACAACTCCGGGGCTGCGGCGCAGTAGCCGTCGCACCATGGGCCATCAAACCGGCGGCACAACGCTCTTTGGACTTTTGGCTGCCGCAGCCTGGGGCGGTGGCGATTTCGGCGGCTCCATGGCCGTCAAGCGCGCCGGAACCACCATGCAGAGTTCACTCGTGGTAGTCGTGGTGGGCCACTTTACCAGCCTTGCCGTGCTGGCGCTGGTCGGCATATCGCTGGCCAGCCAACTGCCCTCCGCAACAGCTGCGCTGTGGGGCATCAGCGGCGGCATCGTCTCCGGTGTTTCCTTGCTTGCGTTTTACCTCGCCCTGGCAGAGGGCCACATGGGCTCCGCCGCGGCGGTCAGCGGCCTGCTCTGCGCGGCAGTACCCGCCGTCGTGGCACAGGTAACCGAAGGACTGGCGCGCTGGCCCCAGTTCCTCGGCTTTGCACTCGCGGCCGCCGCTATCTGGTTCATCGCCAGCGCGTCGGGCGCTGAGGGTGCATCACGGCGCGCGGCGGGCCTTGCCGCGCTCTCAGGTGCCGGCTTTGGCGTCTACTTCGTGGCATTGCGGCAGGCGGGCCTTAGTGGCGTACTGTGGCCCATGGCATGCGCCCGCGTAGGCAGCGGCGGCATCTGCACTGTGCTTCTGCTGATCATGGCCCTGCGTCACCGCTTCGCGCAGCCGCGGTCTGGCAAGTTCGTACACCTGGATCGCACCACGCTGCTATGGATTTTGGGCGGTGCCACACTCGACCTGCTCGGCAATATGTCCTTCATGCAGGCCACGCGCCTGGGGCGGCTGGATGTGGCGGCGGTGCTGGCCAGTATCTATCCCGCAGGTACCATCCTGCTGGCGGCAGCCGTGCTCAAGGAGCGGACCACCACGCGGCAGCGCTGGGGTATGGTGCTGGCCCTACCCGCAGTGGTGCTCATCACGCTGTAGCGTAACGGCCTACAGCTTCAGCGTGGAGGCATCCACAGTGGGCTTGGGATAGCGAAGCTTCATGCCGTCGAGTGCGTCCACCAGGATGGATGAGATGGCTATGTTGCGAAACCACTTGTGCTCTGCGGGGATCACAAACCAAGGCGCATGTTTTTTGCTGGTGTGCTCAAAGATGCTCTCGTAACACTCCTGATACTGCCCCCAGAACTTGCGCTCGGCAAAGTCACCGGCAGACAGCTTCCAGTGCTTGTCCGGAGAGTCGATGCGCGCCTGCAGCCGTCGCTTCTGCTCCTCTTGGGAGATGTGCAAAAAGAACTTGAGCACGGCAACGCCATTGTCCACCAGCATGGATTCGAAATTGTTGATCTGCTCCATATGCTGCTTGGCGTGTTTGCTGCTCAGCGACCGGTGCACACGTGGTGCCAGAACATCTTCATAGTGCGAACGATTGAAGATGCCGATCATGCCACGCGGCGGCACCTGCGCGTGGCAGCGCCACAGAAAATCATGCTTCGCCTCTAGCGGGGTTGGTACTTTGAAGGCGGCCACCGTACAGCCCTGCGGATTGATGCCGCTAAAGATGTGCCGAATGGTGCCATCCTTACCCGCCGTATCCATGCCCTGCAGCACGATGAGCAGACCACGCTCCGCGCCGGCGTAGAGCACCTCCTGCAGGTCATCCAACCGCTTTTGGTGCTTCTCTAGCAGAGGCTTGGCCTCGTCCGCATCCTTCAAGTCGCCGGCATCGCTGGCGTCGTAATTCTTCAGGCGCACCTTCTGGTCTGGCGCAATCAGGTATGGCGAATCGATCTTCATGTGCGGCTGCTCACTTTCAGCGGATGATGGATCAGATGTGCACCGGGCTCTGCTCGCACCTGACGACATGGTTCCTACGCAGAAAAGCC
>CALMOM010000043.1:19916-26260 GCA_937873305.1 uncultured Terriglobus sp. | reverse complement strand
AGCCATAGGCCAAGGCTTTCGACACTGACGACACCTGCTTACTTGGTGACGGTGTCCTTGTTATCAGGCGCGGGGGTCACGATGTGTGCGTCGTTCTTGACGTCCTCACCGACACCCTTTAACCCTTCCTTGAAGCCTTTTAAGCCCTCACCGAGGCCCTTGCCGAGCTCTGGCAGCTTCTTGCCGCCGAAGAACACCACAACGATAAGGCCGATGATGAGCAGGTGCATGGGCTGGAACAGGTCGTTGAGCATGGAGTCCCTCCGCCAAAGCGCACGCAGCGGCGCACTCATGGCCAGATCATTGTCGCACATCCCGCAGATGCCCTGCGTTCCCCAGCAGCCCGCGACCGGTATATCCTGAGTGCACAGCACGGAGCCAGCGATCCTGCGGGGTACGCCAGCAACACCGGCGCTGCCAGCAGTGGAGGAACATGCATAAGACCCGTCCCCGGCGCATCCATGCCGGGCTGTCGCGACCAGCCGCGATCCCTGGGCACACCGCCCGCCTCATCCGCTGGACCGGCATAGCTCTCTCGCTTGCAGCCCTTATGACCGCTGCTACTCACGCGCAGGACACGTTTCGCCCGCCCCAACCCGTCACGTACACGCAGAAGTACGAGGTGTACGGCGGCATCAACTTCATGAACGGCCAGGCCGGCCAGAACCTGCCCAAGCGCTTCGACATGGCGGGCGGTGAGGTGATGGCGACCGACTGGCTGACGCCGAAGTACGGCGTTGCCGCCGATGTTCGTTATACCGCTGGAACCACCCCTGTTTTGCCGGGTGGCCAGGCCACCAGCCCGCCGGTACAAACACGCCCGCTGGTATCGGAACTGGCCTACATGGGTGGCCTGCAGTACCACTGGGGTGGTAACCAGCATGTGGGCGTCAACCTGCACGCCCTGGCCGGTGCGGCAAATGGTGACTTCGACCATAGCAATCCCGGTCTTGCGTCGGCGGTGTTCTTCGGCACTACCGGCCTTTATTCGAACCGGACGTCCTTTATGGGTACCGCAGGTGGCAGTCTGGATTTCAACCGCTCCGCGCGCTGGGCGGTTCGCGTGTCGCCAGAGATCGTGTTCGAGCATTTCGGCACAGAGTTGCGAGAGTTTGTGTACGTCTCTGGCGGCGTGCTATATCGCTTCGGTGACCGCTAGCCAGGGCAACAGAATCGCAGTAAAAAGGGTCCGCGTGAGCGGACCCTTTTGTCTTCCTACGGATAACTACATGGTCTGCATGAACTCATCAGACACTGGGTTCTCATATGGGGAGCCGTTTCGCGTCACCACAGTGATGCCGCTCGGCGTTACGTGGTAGCGCTTGCGGTCCTCCTCGATGTTGTAGCCAATCACGGTTCCGTCTTCGATCTTGACGTCACGGTCGATGATGGCCCGACGAATGCGGCAGTGGCGGCCGATCGTGACATGCGTAAAGATTACCGACGCGTCCACGTCCGAGTAGGAGTTCACGCGCACATCCTGCGACAGCACGCTTTGCCGCACTGCCGAACCGGAGATGACGCACCCGGGCGAGACCACTGAGTTGATGGCAGTACCCGTACGCCCCTGCTCGCCAAAGACGAACTTGGCCGGTGGGTACTGCGTGGGCCGCGTCCGCATCGGCCATTCCTTGTCATACAGGTTGAACGTGGGCGAGACGGACGCGATATCCAGGTTTGCATCATAGTAGGCGTCCAAGGTACCCACGTCGCGCCAGTACAGCGCCTGGTCTTTACGGTTCTCATCCACAAAGTTGAACGCAGAGACCTTGTAGCGGCCCAGCAGCCTGGGCAGGATGTTGTGACCAAAGTCGTGCTTTGACTCCGGGTCGTCCGCATCCGCCATCAGTTCCGGCAGCAGCACATCCGTGTTGAAGATGTAGATGCCCATGCTGGCATCCACCTTGTCCGCGTTGAAGGGCGAACGCACCGTGGTGGTCTTCGGCTTCTCTTGAAAGCCGGTCACCTCGCCCTGGTGGCTTACCTCAACCACGCCGAACCCGGCGACCTCGTCCGGATTCACGGGCAGCGTCGCGATGGTGCAGGCTGCACCGCTGCGGCAGTGCTGGTCCATCATTAGGCGATAGTTCATTTTGTAGATGTGGTCGCCTGACAGGATGATGACGTACTTCGGCTGCTCTGACCCGATGGAGTAGATGTTCTGGTACACCGCGTCAGCCGTGCCCTGGTACCAGTTGCGATTGACCCGCTGCATGGGCGGCAGGATTTCGATAAACTCGCCCAACTCACTGGCGACCACCGAACCCCAGCCCTCACGAATGTGGCGGTTCAGGCTGAGTGCCTTGTACTGCGTCATGATGTAGACCTTGCGCAGGTCGCTGTTGATGCAGTTGGACAGCGTGATGTCGATGATGCGGTACTGTCCAGCAAAGGGAACTGCCGGTTTAGCGCGTTCTTTTGTGAGCGGAAACAGACGCTCACCGGCACCGCCCGCCAGCAGTACGCCCAATGTGTCTTTCATCAGAGGCCCTCCCGCAAAACAAGTTGACGTTGTAGCTCATTGCTGAGCATGACGTCGATAGGATGCGGGTGGATGACTCGAGGACAACTAAGTTTGCGAACCCTGTTCTACTCGCCCTTTGCGTCGGTCTCCGGCTCTTCGGACGGGTCTTCGGGCAGAGAGATACGCAGTGATTTTAGAAAGCTGACATCGCTTTTTGTAAAGGTATCGCCTTCTTCCGCAGAGGCTTCCTCTGACTCCTCCGCACCGACCTCGTTCAGGCCGATGGTCGCCTCCAGCATGAGCAGCACATCGAAACCTTCTGCACGGATGTCGCGCACCACTCCCGAGATCTGGTCCGACTCGGAAACCGAATCGTGGATCGCCTCACCCAACTGCTGAATCAGTTCCTTGATGCGTGAATTCATTGGCTTGTTCATGCTCTCGCCCTCCTGCATAACTCTGACAACAGAGCGCCGCTGTTCGACTGCGTCCAGTCTGACTTGCCCGGTAACTGCGTGCTGCAGTCCTTACACTTGCGTGTGGTGGTCGGACCAGGCCGACTCAAGTTGATGCGCCAGGTCCTGCACCGGTCTGACGCGCTTCGGCCCCCAAACAATCCAACCTGCGCCAGCCGCGCATACGCCTGCAACCGCCCAAAGCACTTTCTTCACAGCGTTCCCCCACAGCATCCAGTGTAACGATCCAAACAATGTGATGCGCTTGCACGCAGCCGAGGCGGCGCAGACGTTCCTAGCGCATTCAACGGAGCTGGAACATCCGGTGACGATTCCAAAGTCAGTGCCGTTCCTCGAGCGACTCCACCGATTCGCTGTTGACGTCAAAGAGGCGGCAGCCTTCGGTGACTTGGTGAAAGCGGTACGACGGATGCATAAATAGCCCGACTCGTGCGTCACCGGAACCCCACACCTCCTGTACCAGCCATACACCGTCGTTGCGGGGCGCAGAAACGACGTGCAACAAGAAGCCCTTGTGGATGTTCGCAAGGAGGCCGCCGCCAAGTTTTACGTCGCGCACGCCCTGCACGTTGGTGTCCTGCACGCGACCTGTCTCTTCATCCACGGCAAGGGTGCCTTGCATGGCTTCCACGGCACGCTCCATCATGCCGTTTGCCTTTGCGGAAGGGTCGCCAGCAGCATCGAAGAGAATGGTTGGACGCCCTGCGACCACTACGCGGCGTTCATTCGTGAGCTTGACGATGCGGAGAATCTCTGTCGGTGTGACGGCAAAAGGGCTGGGCTTGCCCTCTTCTGCCTCCTTGATCTGCTTCTTGACGCGCTCGATCTCTTTTTTTGCATCGCCGCCGGTCAGGGGCTTGCCGTCGTGCGCTACTGTCTGGGTAATTTGCCGGGCTTTGACGAAGAAGATTTCGCGCTCGTCGCCGTCGATTTTCTTGGTACCGCCCTTGCCATCCAGCTGTGTCGTCTCGGTGCGCACGCGGCACAGGTAACGCTCACGCTGCTTTTCCGTGGCTGCCGTCTGCTGCAGGGCACGCTGGCGCAGAGCCTCCACGTTTGGCAGCGGACGTTCCTGTGCGGTGCCCGTCGCCGTGATGGCGCATAGCATGCCTGTGCACAGCAGTTGCGCCCTGCCTCGGCCTGACAGTGTGGAATGCATATCCATTCGATGCAGTGTACGCGGGCGTTGCTGCGGCGCGGTAAGTCTCCGGCCCGCGGAGCGTCGCACGCTGCCACAACGGGACAACCAAAGCGGACCGCGAACGTCACACTGCTGACGCGTGCCGCGCTTGCCGTACATGGAGACAGAACGATGACGCAACAGGAACAGGAACTGCTCAAGGGCCTGACGGACCGGATCAACGGGACCGCGCTGACAAACAAGGACACCGAGGCCGAGACCATGCTGCGCAGTGCGCTGGGCAACAATCCCGATGCGCTCTACATCCTGTGCCAGACCGTGCTGGTGCAGCAGTTTGCCATGGACAATACCCAGCGGCAGCTGACAGAAGTACGTGCGGAGCTGGACCGGCTCCGCCAGGCAGCAAAGCCACAGGAGCACGGCAGCTTTCTTGGAAATCTGTTCGGTCTCGGCAAGGGTGACGACACTCCACCACCCCCCGCGCCTGCGCAGGGTGGGTACGCACCGGTGCATAACCCTGGGGTGCCACCGCAGCCAGGGTACGGCCAGCCCGTGCCGCAGCAGGGGTACGGCCAGCCGATGCCTCAGGGCTACGGCGTCCCATACGGTCAACCGGGCCCGCAGTATGGGTACGGTGTTCCCGCAGCGGGTGGCGGCATGTTCGGCGGCGGCGGAGGATTTCTGCAGGGCGCAGCGCAAACCGCAGCGGGTGTCGTTGCCGGTGAGTTCGCTTTCCGCGCGCTGGAGGATGTCTTCCACGGCTTCGGAGGTGGCGGCGAAGACCGCGGCTTTGGCGCTGGGTCGGAGGTTGTCAACAACTACTACGACGACTCAGGCGATCGCGGCTCGGGTGACGGCTTTGCGGACCGGCTGCAACAGGCAGACGGTCTGGACGGCTCCATGAGCCCAGACATCGAGGATCGCCGCGGCGAATCGAGTGGATTTCTGGGTGGCAGCGGTGATACCAGCGACGACAGTGCGTTCGATGCGGGCTCGGATGGTGACTCCGCCGACAACGGCAGCGCCGACAGTTTTGGCAGTGACGACTACAGTTCAGGCGACAGCGGCGGCTCGGACGACGGCTTTTAGGTGGTCATGACGGCCAGCGCGTGGCCAGCAATTCACGCCGCGGTAACCCGCTCCCAGAACCCTGAGGTCAGCAGGGGATCCTTGTAGCGGGCAAACCGCTCCCATTGCGGATACGCCTGCTGGAACTGCGCCGCGGTCATGCGGGCATCCTTTGCGGGGTACAGCTTGCCGCCAAAGTCAAGTGTCATGCTTGCCAGCCGGTCGAACAGCGGGAAGCTCCGATCCGGCTTGATCGGAAAGTCCAGAGCCAGCGTGATCCCCGGTTGTGGAAAACTCATCATGCCCGGTGAGGGCTTGTCGCCAAATGCTTTAAGCACTGCCAGAAAGCTGGCCAGGCCGCTCTGCGCAACCTCATTCAGCATGGCCACCGTGCCTTCGCGTGCGCTCTGCCACGGCAGCGCGTATTGGAACTGCAGCAGGCCGCTCTTGCCGTACATGCGGTTCCAGTGCAGCACCTTGTCCAGCGGGTAGAAGAAGGGTTCGTAATCCTGCAGCGCGCGAACCCGCGGTTTGAGCTGTTTGTGGAAGAACACGGTGTTGAAGGCGGTTACCGTTGCGCTGTTCAGGGCAAACGCGGGCGCGTCAAAGGGAAACACCAGCTTTGGCTCTGGCGATGGTTTCAGGTCGTCGGGAATCTTGGAGTGGTCGCCCAGCATAAACACGCCGCGCGCAAAGTTCTTGCCGGTACCGGTGCAGTCCACCCAGCTGACGGTGTACTCCACGTCCTTGTACTGCTCCGTCAGCTGTAGAAACTCGTCTACCCCGTGGAACTGGATGCCCTCATAGTCAATGCGGCGGGAGACGATGGGCTTGAGCCGCAACTGGACCCAGGGAATGACGCCGGTTAGCCCAAGTCCGCCAATGGTCGCGGCGAACCAATCCGGGTTGTCCGTTCGCGAGCAGTGTAGGCGCGAACCGTCGCTCCGTAGCAGCTCAAATTGGGTCACATGCGACCCAAGGGTCCCGGCAACGTGGTGGTTTTTGCCATGGATGTCGTTCGCCACGGCGCCGCCCAGCGTCACGTATTTGGTGCCGGGCGTGACCGGCAGAAACCAGCCGCGCGGGACGGAGAAGTCCAACAGCTGCGCCAGTGTCAGCCCAGCCTCTGCCGTCAGCAGGCCGGTCTCCGCTTCAAACGCAATCAGCCGGTCCATGCCCGTGGGCACCAGCAGGT
>CALMOM010000043.1:0-19906 GCA_937873305.1 uncultured Terriglobus sp. | reverse complement strand
CCAGCAGGTGGCCGTCTTTTAACAGGCAGCTGTCTCCATAGCTGCGGCCCATGCCCACCGGCAGCGCTCCGGCGGGCATACCACCGTGCTTCTGCAGTACCGCAGGGTAATCGCCCTGCCATTGCAGCGGCACCAGCGTGGCGTCATAGGCCGGGTAGCGTCCCCACGAACTAAACGGTACGCGGCTCGGCTTCGCCGTGGACCTGTCGAGGGCCTCCACGTTGTGCGCGGATTCTTGCTCGGCAGAGACGCTCTCGGCGACATGAGTCATAGCAAATAGAGTATCAACGCTCACTGGTGCAACGATAGGAGGCATGCGGGCTTTCGCCACCGTCGTCGAGCTATGGCGCTACCCGGTCAAGGGCATGCGTGGCGAGCAGATACTGTCGCTTCAACTGGACGCGCACGGCGTTGCAGGTGACCGCCGCTTCGCCATCGAAAGTACCGGCGCACCCCGCGGCAAACCGCTGCTCTCCGGTGCGGAGCGGGCGGCCATGCTGCTGTATGGGGCGCGGCTGCAGGACGGTTGCACCCGCGTCACCACACCAGGGGGCGAGGACTTCCGGATCGACGATCCCGCCCTGCTGGACAGCATGCGACGCCATTTGCCGGGCGGTCATGCGCTGTCGCTAGTACGGTCTGCCACGCCGCAGACAGATGTGCGGCCTGTGGCGCTGCTGGGCACAGGCATGGTTCCGCAGCTTGCGCGGGAACTGGGCCGGCCTGTGGATGCGCGTCGCTTTCGTGCCAACCTGCTGCTGAACCTGTCGGCTGGCTTTGCCGAGGATGCCCTGGTCGGTCGTGAGCTTTACAGTGGCGATGCTGTGCTGCGGGTCACCGAGCGCACGCCGCGGTGCCGCGTGGTCACGCTCCACCCCGACACGGCAGAGCCTGACCCCGCCCTGATGAAGCACCTGGACCGCGCGCACGCTGGTCGCGTTGGCATCTACGCCGTTGTGGTTCGTCCGGGCGAACTGCATGTGGGCGACGCCGTTCACGTGGAGTAGGCAGGAAGGTGTGCTTTCCGCCCGCATCTGCCGTCAAACGCTGTAATGACGCCCAACCGCACCGTCCCGCTCGCCCTTGCCGCCGCTCTGCTGGCGGCCCCGCTTATGGCGCAGATGCACAAAGTCGCCACGCCGGATCAGGTGACGCGCGCGGTGGGTGTGTATGAGTATGTGGGCGACCCGCAGCATCCGAAAGCGGCGCGGCTCATTCCGGTGTCGCTGTTCATCGGCGGTCACTTTGAGGATGCGGATGTGTACTTGGCGCGCCCCATCCCATTCGCTCTGGATGGCGGTCTGCGGTACGAGTTGCAGCGGGCGGGTGTGCGGCAGGACTACCTGGATGTGGTCGCCTCGCGGCACTTCACCAGCAGCTCGGCTGCGACTGCATCACCCTTCGATAACAGCTGGTTTGGCTATGGCAGGGTGGTGCCGCCACCCGCGCCAAAGGTGGCCAAGGTGCGGCCAAACTGCGGCAACGCGCATGTGGTGCAGGAGGCTGACACTTCCAAAAAGGACGACGGCAAGCCGCACTTCGGCTCCAAGCCCGCGGACGACGACACGCAGCCTAAGAGCGCGCGGGGCCGCCATGCCGCCGCGCCCGACCCCTGCCGTGACGAGCCGGAGTACGCCTCCAACGACGACAAGCCAGAAAAGGTCACCTTGGCGGACGACACGCGCGACAAGAACGCGCCGGACCCGGAACGCCCCACCCGGCACCGCGCGCCGGAACCGGCGGCCAACAACACCGGGGCCAGCGGCAAGCCACATAAGAAGGCGCCCAAGCCGCCACCAGCCGTCATCACTGCGAACGGCGGCCCGGCTGACGACCCGGATCGCCCCACCATCCGCCATCGCGCGGCGGACGAGAACGATCCAAACGCCCTACCGCCGGATCCCATCGACCTGGCAAGCCGGGCAAGTTCACCGGCAACCGCAAAGGGTGTCGCGGAGCGCGATCCGGCTGCTGCCGCACCGGCGACCGCTAACGACACCGTGGCGGAGGGCGGCACCATCACGGCGGGCAATACGTCTACGGGAGCACCTGTACTGCGTCGCGGACGCATGACCACGCCCGCTGCGCCGGCACCGGCAGCGCCCACGATAGCTGGGGTGAGCAAGTCTCCGTCCAGCTCCGCGCCGACGGCGATCGCCCCTGCTCCACTGCAAGCTGCTCTTGCCGTGCCGCCGCCACTGGAGTCCCTGGTTGCGGTCAGCGATGCCAGAGAGCGCGCCGCGCATGACTTCCATTACCAATCGGCCTCCGCAACGGAGCGCACCCAGGCGCTGGAGGCGCTGGAGGGCATGGCCAAGGCGGTGCTGGCAAATCCTGCGCTTGCAACCGACGCACCGGAGGGTACGCAACCTCTTTCCGCCAGTGCGCCCGCCGCAAAGACTACGCCGGTGCGCCGTGCAGGCACTGCGGCACAGGCCGAAGCACGTCCGAGGAGCGCCAGCATCCGGCCGAAAGCGGCAGTTACCTCGCCAACGCCGAGCCTCACAGACGAAGACATGCAGGCGTTTCAGCTTTATTTCAGCGCGCCTGTCACCTACACCTACACGGCACGCGTGCCGGCGACGACCACCCAGCCGGAGCGCTTCGTGACCGTGATCGCCCAGACGGACGCTGAGGGCAAGCTGCAGCCCGCCATGCGCTCGGTGAGCGACGCCCTGCACCTGGACCGCGTGCCGCGCTATCGCCTGATCGATGTTGTGGATGCGGACGGCAGCAATCGCGCCAGCCTGCTGATGGAGTTGCGCGCGCAGCACTCGCGGCAGTTTGGGCTGTACCGCCTCCTGGGCAACAAGCCGGACCAGATCTTCCTGAGCGGCACCACGCTGCTTTAGGTCAAGTGAAGCAAGAGCGTCCGCAAAGTACGCGAACATCACGCCAAGTTCGCGCCTGTACCATCGCGAACTCTGCGGAAACGTGGCGTACTTTGCGGACGCTCTTTGCAAAAGCTAAGTTGGCCCTGCCGCCGTGCACGTCTGACATACTCAAGGGATGCCATCCGGAGACCTCTTCGCCCCCGAAGCGTCAAGCAAAGCCCATAGCGAGGGTGCTACGGTCTTCGCACACTGCGACGGTGGCGCGCGCGGCAATCCCGGCCCTGCGGGGTATGGCGCGGTCGTTACCGCGAAGGACGGCACCGTTCTGGCCGAACTGTCTGAGTTTCTCGGCTTCAAAACCAATAACTTTGCGGAATACAGTGGACTGCTGGGCGTTCTGCAGTGGGCCCTCAACAACGGCCATACCAGGCTTGAGGTGGTCAGCGACTCCTTGCTGATGGTCAACCAGGTGCAGGGTCGCTACAAGGTCAACAGCCCCGACCTGAAGCCGCTGCACGAAGAGGCGAAGCGCCGCATCGGCAAGCTGGGCAGCTTCAAAATCAGCCATGCCCTACGCGATAAAAACAAGGCCGCAGACCGCCTGGCCAACGAGGCCATGGACCGCGGCACCAACCGTCAGCCCGCCCCCAGTGCCAGCAGCCCTGCCCCGCTTCGGTCGAACCCATACCCCGTCAAGGCAACCGAGCCCCCCACCCCGAGGCAGATAGATCCACGACCGGCAGCGGGCAGTCGTTCGGCAGAATCGATCAGGCCGCCGAGCGTTCAGCCGGGCGAAATGCTGCGCGGTTTTGTGAAGGATGGTGTGGTCGTGCTGCTGGGTGGCAGGTCACTGCCGGAAGGCACGTTCGTGAAAGTTGTTCGCGAGTAAAAGGTCTGCAGTTCCGTGCCGTGAACGCTGCAAAATCGTCAACATAGCGATAGAAAACAACGTACTTGGCAAACACTTTGCGCTTCTGGGCGCACATTCTGTAGCGTAAAGAACGAGCAAAACGCACGCAAAAGCAATTCAGAACGCTACTTTGCGAGCTCTTCTTTCAGCAGTTCGCTGACGCGCTTCATATCCGCATGGAGTCCGTTGCTCATGATGCGAGCCTGCACCACGCGCATGGCGGGCCCGATGTCTTTCGGCCCCGGTTTGGAGCCGTCGGCTGCCAGGTGCGCGATGGCCCCACTGATGACCGTGCGGATTTCGTCTTCGCCCGCGGTCTGCGGCAGGTAAGTTTCCAGCAGCTTGATTTCGTCCTGTTCCTTGCTGGCCAGCTCGGGGCGGTTGCCCTTGGCAAACTGCTCGGCGGCATCCTTGCGCTGCTTGACCATGGTGTTCAGCACGGCAGTTTCCTCGGCATCGGAGAGCGGCTCGCGCTTGTCGATTTCCTTGTTCTTCATAGCGGATTTCGCCATGCGCAATGTATCCAGCCGCAGCGTGTCTTTCGCCTTCATCGCCTCGATAATGTCCTTGCCAATCTTTTCGCCAATGGCTGCCATGTGTTTGCCCTCGCTTTGTCAGCAGCCAGTTTATCGCTGCCGTCATCCTGAGCGCAGCGAAGGATCCCGACGAACCTTCGCCGAGTCACGACGTCCAGAAGCTTTCTCGCGAGAAAGCCAGGAACTTTCGCAAGGCGGGCGAACAGTGCTGGGATCCTTCGCTATGCTCAGGGTGACACCGCATATCTACGACAAGCACAGCCGGTAAACTAACCCTATGATCCGCAAGACACGCCTGTTTACGCCCGGTCCGACGCCCCTGCTCCCCGCTGCGCAGTTCGCCATGGCAGCCGCGGACATCCACCATCGCACCGCCGAGTTCCGCGCCCTGTATTCGCGCGTGTTGGCGCAGCTGAAGGAGTTCGTCGGCACAAAGAACGATGTCATCATTCTGTCGTCGTCCGGCACCGGTGCCATGGAAGCCGCCGTCAGCAACTTGACCTCGCCCGGCGACCGCGTACTGGTACTGACTGCCGGTAAGTTCGGCGAGCGCTGGACCGCGCTGGGTAAGGCTTTCGGCTGCGCTGTAGATGTGGTGTCCGCACCCTACGGCCAGACCTTTTCCATTGACGCCGTGAAGGCGGCGCTCAAGCTGGAGACGCGTGCGGTCTTTATGCAGGCGACAGAGACCAGCACGGGTGTTCGCCACTGCGTGCCTGCTGTGGCCAAGCTGCTGAAGGATTCGCACAGCGAGGCACTGCTGGTGGTGGACGCTATCACCGGCTTGGGCACCAGCCGCCTGGATATGGACGGCTGGGGCGTGGATGTGCTGATTGGCGGCTCGCAGAAGGCTGTCATGATTCCGCCGGGTCTGTCGTACCTGGCCGTGAGCGAGCGCGCGTGGGATCGCATGGAGGCCACCTACAACCCGCGCTACTACTTCGATCTGCGCAAGGAACGCAAGAACGCGAAGAACGGCGAAAGCGCCTACACGCCCGCTGTCGCGCTCATCGCCGCTCTCGGCGCAGCGCTCGACTACATCGCCGCGCAGGCCGACGGCAACCTGGCCGAAGGCCGTAACAAGCTGATTGAGAACGCCGAAACCATCGCCGCCATGACACGCTCGGCCTGCCTTGCCATGGGCATGAGGCTATTTGCACCGGATGCTCCGTCTGCCGCTGCCACAGCCGTGCTGCCGCCGGAGGGGTTCACCTCGACGCAGTTCGTCAAGGCCATCCGGGCGCGTTTTGCGGCCATCATTACGGATGGGCAGGGCGAGATGAAGGGGCAGATCTTCCGCATCGCGCACCTGGGCTACTTCGACTACCTGGACACGGTCGCCCTGATTGGCGCGCTGGAACAGGTGGCCGTGCAGGACCTGAAGCTGCCCGGCGTGGAGTTTGGCACAGCGCTGATCGCCGCGCAGAAGGTTTACGCGGAGCGCGGCGCAACCGCTGCCGCCGACAGCCGCTGCTTTTGTGGCCGCACAGATGCGTGCTGCAGCCTTCAGCACGAGGACTTCGGCGCGGGCGAAGTCAAGCTCTACACCTAGCCAAGAGCCCGCTGGTCAAGCGTCGGCGGGTTCGCAGCCCGTGGAGAAAAGCTCATAGTGACAGGCTCGACGTAGACTGGCTGCATGGATCGTGAGCGGCTGGGACGGGTGCTGGGCAGGGGAGCGCGCATGGCTGCGCGCACAGCGTTCGAGGCGGTGGACGCAGCCACCTCAAACGCTCCCGCGGGGTCGGCCAGACGCAGTCCTACTGTGACGGTACTGCCGGCCTCATCGCAAGGGTCGGTGCAACGGTCCGCAAAGGCAAGGGGGGCCTCCGCATCCTCTGGTATGACCCTGGAAGCTGCGCCGCTGGTCCGCGCGGCAAAGGCTGCAGGCAAGGGGTTTGCATCACCGCTGCGCCGTGCGTCGCGCGCGCTTTGGCTGGAACTCACTGGATGCTTTTTCGCACTCTTCGCGCTTTCGTTCGGGCTGGGCGTCTGGCACACACGAAGTGAGGTGTTCAGCCCGCTGTCTATCGAACGCCACAGATTCGCGGCATTCTGTCTCTTGACCCTGGTATTTGCTTATTTTTCGGTCAGCAGTTTTCTGCGTGCGAGACGGGTCTCAGCGGCAGGGTGACGGCGCAGCTACTTGATACGTTTTGGAAGCTCGTCTACTCGGCCCTCCAGCTTTGCTCTAGGCCATAGAAGTTCTGGTAGTCGGCGGAAAGGGTGGTGAGGGTTGACTTCACTTCGCCAATTTGCCGCTGCACTTCAGTAAATTGGCGGGTCGTGTCGGAACGCATTGTGTCAAACTGCCGCTGCGTATCGATGCGCAGATCGGTCAACCGCTGGTTCTGGTGCAACCAGGCGATGATAACCAGCACAAAGGAGCCTATTGCGTGCTCAGCAATGAGATGAACTGCAGATTGGTCATGCGGCATTTCCTGTGCGCTCACAGTATCAGACGGACTGCGCCATCACGGCTTGTGATGATGTTTGGTTGCGGGACCCGCGTCCAGATTCTGGCCCGGAGCGACCGCATCCTTTGCCGTTGCGGCATCGGCACTCACGACGAAGTCATACGCCAGGGGCGAAAGGGACGTCGCCGCCTTCGGAACGGGCAGTAGGGCATATTGGCCGGGCTGTAGCGATTCACGTGGCGTCATGCGTAACCAGCCGCCGGGCAGCGCCTCTGCCTGTGTACAAATCACCGGTTCCGCGCAAACTGTAGCCGCATTTACATCTGTAAATTTCACCCTGTCTACCGTGCGTCTGCCGCCCTCTACCCTTACGGGCAGCAGCGCCCACCCGGTGGGCGTACCGCGTCCGGAGTCGCCATTGTTCTCGGTACGGTCGCTGGTGTGGATAAAGAAGACCGGAGCCGTGGCGTGGAGGGGTGTTAGGGATGTGGTACCCTGCAGCGCCGCGGTGGTGCCTGATGGCGTCAGAGCACTGTGGTGCACCGGCACCAGCACCTGCTTGCCGTCAATTATGTCCAGCGCCCAGGGCACATTGCCGTTCGGGATGCGCAGTCCAGGCGCAACAATAAGCTCGCCGTTGACGACAGAGTAGGTCCCGCTGTGCGCGGTGGGTGCGTTGGTGGCTGCCGTTGGCGGCGTCGCCGAACGGTCCGCCGTTTGGGCGTGGAGGATAGAACCAAACAGAAGTAGAGCGAACAGGCGCACGGTCAACGGGTTGGACGCTTGCAACGACACACCGACTACGATGCGCGCGCGGTACCATCGGGTAGCAGTATTTCTGCAGGTGTGGAGTGCTGCGTTCCACGATAGGCAGGTCCTCATGTCGCAACTCGTCGCTCCCGCTCTCCGCCGTACTGCCTTGAACTCCACGCATCGGTTGCTGCGCGCGAAGATGGTGGATTTTGGCGGATGGGACATGCCCGTGGAGTACAGCGGCCTACTGGCCGAGCACAATGCTGTGCGCACCGGCGTCGGCGTGTTCGACGTATCGCACATGGGCTGCATTCAGCTGCGCGGACCCGGATCGCTTGCCGCGGTACAGCGCCTGCTGATGAACGATGCCAGCAAGCTTCAGGTGGGCCAGGCGCACTACAGCGCCATGCTGACGCCTGAAGGCACCTTTGTGGACGACGTGGTGCTGCACAAGCTCAGCGACAACGACTACCTGATTGTCATCAACGCGGGCACCCGTGAGAAGGACATCCAGTGGGTGCGCAAGACGATCGGCAGCATGCCATCCGTCCACATCAACGACTTCAGCGACATGTATACGCAAATCGCAATCCAGGGCCCACGCGCACAGGAGACGCTGCAGAAGCTGACCGACACGGACCTATCCGCCATCAGGAATTACTGGTTTACGTGGGGCAAGGTTGCTGGCAACTACAACGTGCTGATTGCCCGTACGGGCTACACCGGCGAGGATGGCTTCGAAATCTACATCCCCAGCGACGAAGTGACTAGCGCCAGTGTGTGGCAGCAGATCTCTGCGGCGGGCCAGGAGTTCGGCATCGTCCCAGCAGGGCTGGGCGCGCGCAACACGCTGCGGCTAGAGGCGAGCATGGCGCTGTACGGCCATGAAATCTCAGACGAAGTTAACGTCTTTGAGGCTGGGCTCGGCCGGTATTGCAAGCTGGACAAGGACGCCGATTTTGTGGGCAAGGCCGCACTGCTGGCCTCTGCACAAGCTGCACCTATGCGTAAGCTGGTGGGGCTGGAGATGGTGGACCGAGGCATTGCGCGCGATGCCTACCCTGTCCGCTCGCTGGAAGGGGAGCCGCTGGGCGTGGTGACCAGCGGCTCCCCTTCGCCCACACTCAAGAAGAACATCGCCATGGCATACCTGCCGCCCGATGAGGCCACCCTGGACAATGTGGTCGCCGTGGAGATTCGCGGCACACTGGCCAAGGCGCGCGTGGTGCCGACCCCGTTTTACAAGCGGGCGCGACCTTCCGTGGTCAAGTCCTAGGCCGCGACCGCGCCGCGCGTCTTTGCCTTGGCGGCCAGGCCGACAGTTTTCACCACACTGCGGGCGGCCGCTCGATCCGCGGGTGAAACGTCAGCCATCAACGCTTCAAGATCACGTTCGTGCTGCGCAAACAGTCGCTCGATCAGGGCTCGTCCAGCGTCTGACAGGCCGATGGTACGGACCCGCCGGTCGCCTCCGCAGCATTTCCGCTCCACAAAGCCCTGTCGCAGTAGGCGTGCCACAGCGGCGGTCATGGATGGATTCGCCAGCATCACAGTGTCGCCAATGGCAGACATGCTCATGGGTCCGCGATGGAGCAGCACTTCCAGAATGGCGAAGTCGCTGAGTCCGATGCCCATGCAGGCAAAGGTGCTCTCCACATACGCCTGGATGGAGCGGTGCGCCTTCATCATGACCAGCCACAGGCTCGCGGCAGAGCCGCCTGTGGCTGCCGTGGTGCGTTCGGGTTGTGCTGTCGCAGCCATGGGGAACACGGCACATGCGAGTTCAAACACGCCAGCCGGTTCTTCTATGCTACGCGCGCTATACGCCCAAGCTGGGCCGGCGGCGTAGAAGCAGAGGGCGCTTGCGCTTAGAATCGAACGCATGAGCTACCCGGCAACCTACCGCTACACCAAAGAGCATGAATGGATTGAGGCCAACGGCACGGCTGCCACGGTCGGCATCACGGAGTATGCACAGCACTTGTTGG
Organism: uncultured Terriglobus sp.; assembly: GCA_937873305.1. Lineage (GTDB taxonomy): Bacteria > Acidobacteriota > Terriglobia > Terriglobales > Acidobacteriaceae > Terriglobus. The sequence continues at coordinate 10,471 of CALMOM010000043.1, read as the reverse complement.
GCGATATTGTCTTTGTGGACCTGCCAAAGATCGGTCAGCAGCTGAGCCAAAAGTCCGCGCTTGGTTCGGTGGAGAGCGTCAAGGCCGTGAGTGATGTATACGCGCCGGCGTCGGGCAGCGTGACGGAGATCAATGACGCACTGACCTCCGCGCCGGAGACCATCAATGCCGAGGCCAACACCACATGGATGATCAAACTGACGCTGAGCGACCCCACGGAGTTGGATAGCCTGCTGGACGCGGCAGCGTACGAGCAATACGTGAACGAAGAGAGCACCAAGTAGCCCAGCCTTCGTGTAAGCCGCACTCGATAGGGTGAAAGTACGGCGCGGTCTAGTCCGCCGTGACACACACAGCAACTGCTTGCCCGCTTCGAACCCAGCGGGCGAGCATCGGAGTGAGAAGACCATGCGATACCTACCCAAATCGCCCGCGGAGCGCGCGGCCATGCTGCAAGAGATCGGCGTTGACTCCATTGACGACCTGTTCTCGACCGTGCCCGCGGAGTTCCGCGTTACCGGCGACCTCGATATCCCGCGCCAGCATAGTGAGCACGAGGTAGTGGAAGCGTTCAAGGCCTTCGCTGCGGAAAACGCCACCGGCTACAGCAGCTTTCTGGGCGCGGGTGCGTATCGGCATTACCGGCCGGTGCTGATCGATGTGCTCTCGCAGCGTGGCGAGTTCCTGACCAGCTACACGCCCTACCAGCCGGAAATTGCGCAGGGCACGCTGCAGGCGCTGTTCGAGTTCCAGTCGATGATCTGCGAGCTGACGGGCATGGACATTGCTAACGCCAGCATGTACGACGGCTCGACTGGCGCGGCAGAGGCGGTTATGATGGCCGTTCGCGTGACTGGCCGCAACGGTGCCGTCATCGCGCGCACCGTGCACCCGGAGTATCGCGAGGTGCTGGGCACGTATGCGCAGCACCAGGGCATTCCCACCGCCGAGGTCGATTTTCTCAAGAACGGTCGCGTGGACCTCGACAAGCTTGACGCTGCCATCACCAGCGACACGGCCTGCGTGCTCATTCAGTCGCCCAACTTCTTCGGCACCATCGAGGACGTCAAGCCGATTGCCGAGGTGGTGCATGCCAAGGGGGCACTGCTGATCGTGTCGATTGCCGAGGCGGTTTCGCTTGGTATCGTCAAGCCGCCGGTTGAAGCTGACATCGTTTCGCTGGAGTCGCAGAGTTTTGGCGTCGCGGTGGGGTATGGTGGGCCATACTGTGGCGTGATTGCGGCCAAGGAAAAGTTTCTACGCCAAATGCCTGGACGCCTGTGCGGGCAGACCGTGGACAAGGAAGGACGCCGCGGCTTTGTGCTGACGCTTTCCACCCGCGAGCAGCACATTCGCCGTGAAAAGGCGACCAGCAACATCTGCACCAATCAGTCGCTTGTTGCGCTGATGGTGACTATTTTCCTGACCGTCTATGGCAAGGGGCTGCGCGACCTGGCCGAACAGAATCTCGCCAAGGCGCACTTCACGGCAGAATCGCTTGCTGGTGTCGAGGGCGCCTCGCTGCTGTTCGAAGGTGCGCCACGCTTCAATGAGTTTGTGCTCAAAACTCCGTCAACGGCTGCCGAGATGAGCGCAGCCCTGCTGGACGAAAAGATCATCGGCGGCTTGCGGCTGGCGCAGTGGTACCCGGAACTGGGTGAAAACGCCAGCCTGTGGTGCGCGACGGAACTCACGACACGTGCGCAGATCGATGCTGCAACGGTAGCCATGGCTGCTGTGCGCGAGCAAGAGCTCGTGAACGCTTAGGTGTGGCTGTGAATATTGATGGCCTTTCCGGTGACCGGCTAAGCGCGGTGGAGTTTGTTCACGAGCATGTGCAGCTGCGTTTTGAAGAAGCGCTACTGACGCTGTACGTTTGGCCGGAGATTGCGGATGCCGAGGGCATTTCGGTTGGCTACGGGCAGCCCAATTACCGCGATGCGCTGTGCTCGATCATTGATGAAGCGGTCAGTTCGGCAGAGTTCGCCGAGGGCGATGCGCTGACCCTTGAGTTTGAGAATGGTTCAGTGCTCGCGCTGAGTCTGCGGGATGAGGACCTGGACACACCCGAGGTCGGCACCTTTACCTCTGCCGATGGCGACACGACGGAGTTTTAGACACGGGAGGCACGGCATGATCGGCAAAGATCATCACTACGCAACATCGCTGCGCTGGACCGGCAACCGCGGCACGGGCACCCGCGGCTACCGTGACTACGACCGCTCCTACACGCTCTCAGCCAATGGCAAGCCGGAGCTGGAGGGTTCATCTGACCCGACCTTCCGTGGCGAAAAGGCGAAGTGGAACCCGGAAGAAATGCTGCTGTCTGCTCTGTCGTCATGCCACATGCTGTCGTACCTGCACCAGTGCGCAGACGCGGGCATCATGGTGCTCGACTACACCGATGACGCGAGCGGCACCATGGAACTAAGCGCCGACGGTGCTGGCCGCTTTACCGGCGTTGTGCTGCGTCCGCGCGTGATGGTCAGCGACGGCGTGGACCTGAAAACCGCCGAACACCTGCACCACGCCGCGCACGAGAAGTGCTTCATCGCGAATTCAGTCAATTTTCCCGTGACCTGCGAGGCAGTGGTCCTGCACCGGTCGCGCGTACTGCAGGAGGCTTAAGCCCATGACCCCGACCGCAATGCTCGAAGCACCCGTCGCTGAGACAGCCACGCAGCGCACACCTGCCGCAAAGCCGTTTGTCGGCACGCCGCGCAAGGCGACCACGCACACCAGCCAGAATGAAGGCCTGATCTTTGAGAAGAGTTCGCCCGGCAAGAAGGCCTACCGCATGGACGAACTCGATGTGCCCGCGGTGGACGCCGCTGCTCTACTGGGCGACAGTCTGCGCACGGACCTGGGCGCAATGCCGGAACTGAGCGAGATCGAAATCGTTCGCCACTTCACGCGGCTTTCCACCTGGAACTACGCCATCGACCTGGGCATGTTTCCGCTGGGCAGCTGCACCATGAAGTACAACGGCCGGGTGAACGAAGCAGTGTCGCGCATCGAGGGCATCGCGGAGGCACATCCATACCAGCCGGAGTCGCTGTCGCAGGGTGCGCTCGGCATCATGCACCAACTGCAGGCTTGCCTGCTGGAAATCACGGGCATGGATGCCATCACGCTGCAGCCCGCGGCGGGTGCGCACGGTGAATTTACCGGCGTGCTGATGATCCGCGCCTACCACGAGAGCAAGGGCAATGCCCGCCGCAAGGTGCTGGTGCCGGACTCGGCCCACGGCACTAACCCCGCGACTGCAGCCGTGGTCGGCTATCAGGTGGAGAACCTGAAATCGAACGCGGAAGGTGGCGTGGACCTGGAAGCGCTGCGAGCCGCCGTGGACGAAGACACTGCAGCGTTGATGCTGACCAACCCGTCCACCATTGGCGTGTTTGAGTCGCAGATCCAGGAGATCGCTGACATCCTGCACGCCAAGGGCGCACTGCTATACATGGACGGCGCGAACATGAATGCGCTGGTGGGCAAGACGCGCCCAGGCGATTTTGGCGTGGACGTGATGCACCTAAACCTGCACAAGACCTTTTCAACGCCGCATGGTGGGGGTGGACCAGGCTCTGGTCCGGTGGCTTGCAAGGCTATTTTGGAGCCGTTTTTGCCTGCTCCTGTCGTCGTTGAAAAGGCGAATGCGCAACTTGGGTTCAACTTCGACCGGCCGCAGACAGTAGGCCGCGTGCGCATGTTCTACGGTAACTTCGGCATGTTTGTGCGCGCGCTCGCGTACATCCTGGCGAACGGCCCCGACGGCTTGCGACAGACCACGGAAGATGCCGTGCTGAACGCGAACTATATTCGCGCCAAGCTCGATGGCTACTTCGAGTTGCCGTACAAGACGGCGTCAATGCACGAGGTTGTGTTCAGCGACAAGCTGCAGGCAAAGAACGGCGTCAAGACCGGTGACATGGGCAAGCGGCTGATTGACTACGGTTTTCACGCGTACACAACAAGTTTTCCGCTGATTGTGAGCGGTGCCATGATGATCGAGCCGACCGAAAGCGAGTCGCGTGAGGAACTAGACCTGCTGATCGACGCCTTGCAGCAGATTTCCCGTGAGGCCGCTGAAAATCCGGAGCTGGTCAAGACAGCCCCGCACACCACGCGCATTCGCCGCCTGGACGAGGTGGGTGCCGCGCGCAAGCCGGTGCTGCGGTGGAAGGCTCCGCCTGCAAAGGAGTCGCTGACGCCGGACTCTGCTGCCAAGGAGTGGTGAGCGACTGAGGGTGAACTGAATGCACTCGCTAAGCAGGTGCTAGACGCGGCTTTTGCGGTGCATACAGCGCGTGGCCCGGGGTTGTTGGAAAGCGCGTACGAGGCCTGCCTGGCAGAAGAGTTGACTCGGGCGCAGTGTGCCTTTCCAGCGTCAGGTGCCCGTACCGCTGGTGTATTTGGACAAGCCGCTTGCCGACGTCGAATACCGGCTCGACCTGCTGGTTGCCGGTGAGTTGGTGGTCGAGGTAAAGGCAGTCGAAGGTTTTGCGCCGGTGCACCATGCGCAAGTGTTGAGTTACCTGCGCCTATCAAGTCGTCGTTTGGGCCTCCTCGTTAACTTCAACGTACCTAGTCTTCGTGATGGGATTCATCGTAAGGTCAACCGATTGTGAGAGCTCCCCGCAGAGTACGCGGAGGTAACGCAAAGGACGCAGAGGATGCGCCCATTGCGAGAACTTAGCGTACTGTGCGGGGAATTCTCGCTTTGTGAAGGAGCAAGATGTCCATTTTCTGGGACCGCAAGGACGAACTCGAGAAATACGAGTTCATGATGGGTACGGCGCGTGGACGGCTTGCGGTGTCGCTGGACGTGCTGACGGATTCGCTGGCGCTGGTGGGCCAGCATGGGGTGTACTGCGTCTCCAGCCGTAACCCGGGCGTTCCAGCACTCGACCTGCAGGCGGTGCTACGCGGTATCAACGATGCGAAAGAACTGATTGCGTCTGCGATGGAAGAGTTGCAACGGCAAAAGGCCGGTACCAACAGGGCGTTGTAGCGCTGGTCTGCGGAGCGCGAAATGACATTGCAGCCGAACCGGAACCACATCAGGAACCCCTCTGCAATTGGCTTGGGCAGGGCCGCGGCACGCGTGACAGAATCGAGGCAGGGAATGCGCACTGCCGAACGGCATTGCAGCTGTCCTATTTGCCGCTGAGGAGCCAAGCCCCCGTGATGATGCCCGACGACGACCTGCGTATCCAGTACCACGACGACATGCCTCACGGTGCGCGCATCAAGGTGATCGGCGTGGGCGGCGGCGGCAACAATGCGGTCAATCGCATGATTGCGGCAGGGCTGGAAGGCGTTGAATTCATCGCGGCCAACACAGACGTGCAAGCACTCAAAAGCTCACTGGCACCGGTCAAGCTGCAACTGGGCATTAAGCTGACCAGCGGGTTGGGTGCGGGCGCTAATCCAGACGTGGGACGCCGCGCCGCGCTGGAAGATTCCGACAAGATCATCGAGGCGCTCGAGGGTGCGGACATGGTGTTTGTCACTACGGGCCTGGGCGGCGGCACAGGTACAGGTGCGGCGCCGGTCATCGCCAGCCTGGCCAGCGAGATGGGCGCGCTGACGGTCGCCGTGGTCACGCGGCCCTTTGGTTTCGAGGGTAAGCGCCGTATGATGCAGGCGGAGCGCGGCCTGCAGGAGCTGCTGGACGCGGTGGACACCGTCATCGTGATCCCGAATGAAAAGCTGCTGGCCGTGGCGGCGGACGCGGGTTTCTTCGAGAGCTTTCGCATTGCCGACGACGTGCTGCGGCAGGGGGTGCAGGGCATCTCGGACATCATTACGATCCCGGGCATCATCAACCGCGACTTTGCCGACGTGAAGACAACCATGGCGGGCATGGGCTATGCCGTAATGGCCACAGCGCAGCGCGGCGGCCAGAACCGGGCACGCGAGGCGGCGCACGCGGCCATGGCGTCGCCGCTGCTGGAGGCGGGTGCCATTGACGGTGCGCGGGGCATCCTGATCAACATTACCGGCTCTAGTTCGCTGAAGCTGAGCGAGGTGAACGAGGCGTCCATGCTCATTCAAGACGCAGCGCACGAGGATGCCAACATCATCTTTGGGGCCGTGCTGAATGAGGCGATGGGCGACGAGGTAAAGATCACAGTCATTGCCACCGGCTTCAAGCATCAGGTGGAGAATGACGAACGGCGCGAACGGATGCTGGAGCAGAGCGGCCTGTCTCGTGCCGTCGTGTTTCGCGAGCTACCGCCCATCGTGCGTTCGCAGGCTTCGCCCGTTGCTCCCGTGCCGGTCTCATCGGCGGCTCTGCCACCTGTTGTTCACGCTGCCGCCGAACACGGCGGGGATGATGCCGTGGTGGAGCCGGAAGAAGCGGTGGATGCGTTCGAGCCGCACTTTGCGGACGAGCCGACGGGTGTCCTCGTCTCCGGCAAAGCACCCATTGCGGATTTCCCGACCTATGCCGGACCGTCGCAGGCGGCGCGTGTCGAGCTGCCCATTACGTCTGCTGTGGATGGGGCTGTGCGAACCCAAGCCACGGACGTCAAGCTGACACCGGTGCCGGCATCGGCCTTTGACGATGATTTTTTCCGCAGGGAGCGGCGCACCGTCATCGACGAAGTGGATGAACCTGTGCTGAGGACAGATGTGCGGGTCCCAACCTTCGCAGGATTCGCACCCACCGCTGTGGAGGAAGAGCAGCACTCCGACTTGGACATTCCGGCGTTTCTGCGTCGCGGCAATCACTAGGGCTTGGACCGCTGTGGAACGAATCGGCACACTGCCCGTCTGACACGGTAGAGCACACGCCCTGCAGCGCAGGCGCGGACAGGAGCACCATGCGTCTCATACCCCCTGTGCGTACAGGTTCGCTGTTTACATTTGCCCTGGCCGCGCTGCTGCCGTTATCTGCCGCGGCTACGCGTGTTGCGGCTCATCCATCACACCACGCGGCAACACCGCGTAATCGCGTTGCGCATTCACCGGCGCGGCCTGTGGGGCATGGCACGGTTGCAGCACGCGCGGCGCGTCGCAGCGGCGGCCGCCAGAGCGTAACGGTGCTTGTCCGTGGACGGCACGGCCGCCTGCGGCATGCGCGGTATGTGGAATACTTCTCTGCACCCTCATTCGCCCCGGCCGCGGGCACCACATCCCTGGGCGATCAGACGGGTGGAGAAGACCCGCAGGTGCGGGCTGCGCTGGTGGAGGCGCTGGGGAGTTACAACGGCACGGCGCTGGCCATTGACCCCAAAAATGGCCGCATCCTGGCCATGGTCAACCAGAAGGCAGCACTGGGGCCGGGCGCGGAGCCGTGTTCCACTATCAAGCTGATGGTGTCGCTGGCGGCGTTGTCGGAAGGGCTTATCACGAAGGACACGCCAGTGAACGTCGGCGGCGGTTATCGGCTCAACCTCACCTATGCCCTGGCCCGCAGCATAAACCCATACTTTGAAACGCTGGGTCGCGAAATGGGCTTCGCAACGGTAAAACACTACGCCAATCAGTTCGGGTTGGGAGAGCTGGCGGGGTACAACATTCCCGGCGAAACCCTGGGCGTGTACCCCGACACGGAGCTTCCCGCAAGGCTGGGCGGCGTGGGCAAGATGTGCTCGTTCGGCGAAAGCATCCAGATGACGCCCATGCAGCTGGGCGCGCTGGTGGTCGCCATTGCAAACGGTGGATCGTTGTTCTACCTGCAGCACCCTACCACTCCGGAAGAGGCGGCCAGCTTTGAGCCGCGACTGAAGCGGACCCTGGACATACAGAAGTACATCCCAGAAATGCTGCCAGGCATGGAGGGTGCGGTCGCCGCCAGCTACGGCACGGCGCGCCGCCTGCGAGCCAGCTTTAACGAGTTCCCGGTGCTGGGTAAGACGGGAACCTGCTCCGACAGGGGCACACGCTTCGGCTGGTTCGCCGGGTATGGTGACGGACCCAGCGGACGCATTGTGACGGTGTTCTTCCTGACCGGTGGACGCCCCACGTTCGGCCCCAAAGCAGCCGAGCTCACCGGTCTTTTCTACCGCGCTCTTGCCAGCCGTGCCTATTTTGCGCCGCACGCGGTGCCACTGCCTGTAGAAAACATCGTCGCCGCACCCACGGCGGTGCCCGTGGTCAAGCCCGCGGGTGCGCCCGACGCACCGCTGCCGCCATCTACAATCCCTGCCACTGAACCCACCGGGCACTAAGTGCCTGTGCCGTCCGATGGGTTGGTTTAATCTGGGAAAGTCGGGTATGTGGCGTTAGCGATGACGTAAGCGCGAACGTAGCTCTGTGCATGGTTCCGGCCTAGAACAGGACGTAATCTTGCGCCAATTACCTGCAACTCGACCTCAGTTCGTGGCGTCCCTGCTGGTAGAGGTATCTACCTTGGCGATCCGCTTAAAGGACATTGCCGCTGACCTGGGTGTCTCTGCCGTAACTGTGTCGAAGGTCCTGCGTGGCAAAACAGACGTAGGTGAACAGACCCGACAGCGCGTGTGGCAGCGGGTGCGCGAAGTCAAGTATCAGCCCAACCTGCTCGCTCGCGGCCTTGCTTCGGGAAAGAGCCAGACGGTGGGGCTCATTGTGCCAAACCTCATGCACCCCTACTTTGCGGAATTTGCAAAAAGCTTAAAAGCGGGCCTGCGAAAACGCGGCTACCTCCTCATCCTGGCCAGCGCAGAAGAAGAGCCGGAACTTGAGCGAGAGGAGATTGATAACCTGCTGGCGCGCGGTGTAGACGCGCTTTTGCTGGCTACCTGCCAAACAGAGGACGATGCGACGGCCAGCCTGGCCGGTGTGCAGGTGCCTTGTGTGCTGGTGGATCGGGCGCTGCCGGACACGGGCAGGCCGTTTGTGGGATTGGACGACGTGGCTGCCGGGCGCCTGGCCACCGAGCATCTGCTGGGGCTGGGGCGTAGGCGCATCGCGCACATTACCGGCGAGGGCTTCAGCACCGCGGGCGACCGCCTAACAGGCTACCGCGAGGCTCTGATCGCCAGTGGCATTGAACCGCAGGCAGCGTGGGTGGTTAACCGCCCGCGGTTGGAGCAGGCGGGTGATACGGCCGGCGTTGAGGCCATGGTGGAGTTGTTGGCGCTGACCGATCGGCCCGACGCGGTCTTCTGCGTGAATGACCTGGCCGCCATGGGTGCCATTCACGCCGCGTTGGCAGCGGGTCTGCGGGTGCCGGAGGACATCGCCATCATCGGCTGCGGGAATTTGCGGCAGGCGGACTACCTGTGCGTGCCCCTCACCTCAGTGGACCAGTCCACTGAAGAGCAGGGAGACCTGGCCGCAACCTTGACAGTGGGTCTGCTACGCGGTGAAGAGCCTGGTCAGGAGTGGCAACTTCGCGTTGCCCCAGCACTGGTGTTACGAGCCTCAACCGGCAGTTGATGTGCGCTGAAGACGACTTGTCTGCGCCGCCGCGCATCCCTCACTCTGAGGAGTGACTATGAGCGCAAATGTAGAGCACGGACCCAGCAGCGAGACCGAGATCAACCCTACGCTGTCGTCAGACATTCATTACTGGAGCAAGCAGTTCGGCGTGGACGGAGAGGTGCTGCACGAGGCCATCCGCGTGCACGGTCAGCATGTGGCCAAAGTAAAGGCGGCGCTAGAGGCAAAGCACTCCGTCACCAGCCCGCAGCATGACAAGGCTGGGGCGTAGCTCACACTGCAAGCCTAAGGTCACAATTGGCGCCCCACATCTCTGTATGTGGGGCACCTTAACTTGTGAGGGTGTTCATGGGTGAACCAGAACTAGTTATCGATTATTTCCGCGCGATTTGGAATGACATGTTGGCCCGCATGAGCGGCTTAGCCGCTTTAATCTTCACATTACTACAGGTGTTTGCGACTTCCTTCAACGGAGCAAACGCGGTGATTAACTATAGGCGGTTCTGGTGGATTGTTGCCGCTATCTGCTTTGTGCTGACTAACTTTAGAATTTGGAGAGGCGAGCATCTAAAGCTGGTGGCTGAGCAGCCAAAGTTTATTCTGACTCTTGAACACATCGACTGGAGCTATGAAGCTCCGTCTGAGGAAACTATTATCATAGTTGCTCTTTCTATCCTAAACAGGGGAGCACCATCGATTGCTCAGGGATGGTTGGGAAGCTTTCAGACTGGTCCTATAAATGAAAGTATGGAATCAGTGAGTCTGTTAGATACCTGGCTTTTGGCAAGTCCGCATTCGCTCCCAATACCTATAGAGCCCAGTGAGACGATCTTAGCCAAAACTCTACAAAATCGCATCGAAAAGGGGGCATTAGTTCTTGGTAGAGCCTTCTTTGCGTTACGTGGTGACCGGCGCACACAGTTGTCTAATCCTACGTTCTCACTAGTTATTTCTTGCTGTGATTTCAACGGCACTCGCTTCGAATCAGATACGGCCATGCCAAGTGAGCTACTCACCTCGAGGCTTGTAATTCCAGGCGAACGAGAGATGAAGCTTGGTGGGTCAAGCCCGCGCCGAGCAGGATAATGCTTAGCAG
>CALMOM010000042.1 GCA_937873305.1 uncultured Terriglobus sp. | reverse complement strand
GTGCGCGGTGGTGTCGATTGCGGTGGTGCCGTTCGGCGGGTTATTTACCTATCGCGGCGTCAGCCTGTTCGAGATCTCCGACATCAACATCGGCCTGCTCGTCATTCTTGGCATCACCAGCATTGGCGTGTACGGCATTGCGCTCTCGGGCTGGTCGTCGAATAACAAATACTCGTTGCTGGGATCGCTGCGTGCATCGGCGCAGGTTATCAGCTACGAACTGGCGCTAGGGCTGTCGCTGGTCGGTGTGGTGCTGCGCGCCGGGTCCCTGCGGCTGCGCGACATCGTCACCTCTCAGGCTCACCATGGAGCGCTCAGCTGGAACATACTGCCGCAGTTCTTCGGGTTCTTCATCTATTTGATGGCAGCCTACGCTGAGACCAACCGCGCCCCGTTCGATCTGCCGGAGGCAGAGTCGGAACTCGTTGCCGGGTACCACACGGAGTACTCGTCCATGAAGTTTGCGATGTTCTTTATGGCGGAGTATGCCAATATGATCACCGTTGCGTGCGTGGCCACACTCCTGTTCTTTGGCGGTGCGTCTTCCCCGCTCGGCCACCTGTTGCCTGATACCTTCGGTGGCCGCTTCCTGGCCCCCGTATTTCCGATTCTCTGGTTTGTGGTGAAGATTTTTGCGTTTATCTTTCTCTACATTTGGGTGCGATCCACGCTTCCACGCTTCCGATATGACCAACTCATGAGCTTTGGATGGAAGTGGCTCTTGCCATTGGCCATGGTGAACATCCTGATCACCAGCCTTGTGCTTGCCCTCCATGGCTAGGGTGCGGTGCGCAGCGTTTATACTCGGTTGTACCGCCAGCAGCTTTCACCACCGTAAGGACTTGCACGACCTATGCAGTTAGCGCTTTTCATCATCTTTGCCGTGCTGTGTGTGCTGGGTGCTCTGAACCTGCTGCTGCAGCGTTCACCCATCAATTCAGCCCTGTCGCTGGTGGTGGTAATGCTGTCACTTGCGGTTATCTACTGGACGCTCGGCGCGGAGTTCCTGGCGGCAGCCCAGGTCATCGTCTATTCTGGCGCGATCATGGTGCTGTTTACCTTCGTCATCATGCTGCTGAACGCGGGCGAAGAGGTGAAGACGCGCGGATCGAAGGTTGCGTACATCGTCGGTATACCCGGTGTACTGTGCGTGGCGTCGCTGCTGTCGTACACATTCGTGCACGAGCGTTCGACGCTCGGCTATGCCGATCTGGGCGGCCGGCTGAATAATGGCGTATCGAATATGACGGAGATCAGCAAGGTGCTTTTCACCGATCTGCTGCTGCCATTCGAGGTAACGTCCATCCTTATTCTGGTGGCCATCCTGGGTGCGGTAGTTCTGGCGCGGAAGGACAACTAATCCATGGTGCCGATTCCTTACTACCTGGTGCTAGCCGCTCTGCTGTTCTCGATTGGCGCTGGTGCCTTTCTAATCAAACGCAACATCGTCACTGTTTTTATGTCGATCGAGTTGATGCTCAATGCTGTGAACCTTACCTTTGTGGCCTTCTCGCATGTGCATCGCGCTGTGCAGGGACAAATTTTCGTATTTTTCGTAATGGTTGTCGCGGCGGCAGAGGCTGCGGTTGGTTTGGCGATCATCATTGCCATCTTTCGCGCCCGCCAAACGCTGGATGTCGACAGTATCAACCTGATGAAGAACTAAGCGGAAAGCAGAGACCTTATGCCTGTCGAACACCAACTCTGGCTGATTCCGCTCTTCCCGCTGCTCGGCTTTGTGCTGAATGGCACCTTGGGTCGCCGACTGCCACGCAGTGGTGTTGCCGCGATTGCGCTCCTGTTTACTGCTTTACCGGCGATCTGGGTGGTCCGCCTCTGGCAGTTCATGCTCTCTCATGACGTGTTGCAGATCACGGCTGCATATGCGCCGTGGATTCAGACCTCCAACTTTACGGTGCGATTTGCCTTCACGGCAGACCACCTCACCTTGATTATGTTGGGGGTCATCACGGGTGTCGGCTTTCTTATTCATTTGTACTCTGTCGGCTATATGGCTCACGAGGACGGGTACTGGCGATTTTTCGCCTACCTCAATCTGTTCATGTTCTTCATGTTGGTCCTGGTGTTGGCAGAAAGCTTTCTGCTGCTCTTTGTGGGCTGGGAGGGCGTCGGACTCGCGTCCTATCTGCTGATCGGCTTTTACTGGACGAAGCCATCGGCAAACAATGCCGGCCGCAAAGCCTTCGTGGTCAACCGGATTGGCGACTTCGGCTTTCTCTTGGCCATGTTCCTGCTGATCAACCATTTCGGCACGCTGAGTTTCGTGCAGATATTCTCCGCGCTGAACCGCCAGCCGGAGTTGCACGGCGGCTTCCTCACCACTATCGCCCTCCTGCTCGTAGTGGGAGCTGCCGGCAAGTCTGCGCAAATCCCCCTGTACGTATGGCTGCCGGATGCCATGGAAGGCCCAACGCCTGTCTCGGCACTGATTCACGCCGCTACCATGGTGACCGCGGGCGTTTACCTAGTTTGCCGTACCCACCTGCTCTTCGACCGCTCTCCGTTCGCCCTGGGCGTGGTGGCAGTCGTCGGTGCGGCGACAGCGCTGTTCGCAGCCACCATCGGCATGGTGCAGCACGACATCAAGCGCGTACTGGCATACTCCACCATTTCGCAGCTGGGGTACATGTTTCTGGGTTGTGGCGTTGCAGCGTATTCCGCTGCCGTCTTTCACCTGATGACCCATGCGTTCTTCAAAGCGCTGTTGTTTTTGGCCGCAGGCTCGGTCATCCATGCACTGTCCGGTGAGCAGGACATGCGCAAGATGGGCGGCTTGTGGCGCAGGACACCCGTAACATTCTGGACAATGACCGCCGGTGTGATCGCGATCGCAGGTATACCCCCATTCGCAGGCTTCTTCTCGAAAGACGAAATCCTGTACCGTACGTTTGCTTCACCGAATCACCTGGGCATACTTCTCTGGGCTGTCGGCTTGCTTACAGCGGGGCTCACCTCCTTCTACATGTTTCGGCTCTGGTTCAAGACCTTCTTCGGAGCAGTACGCTTTGACGAGCGTGACCTGGGCCAGGTACACGCGGGCGAGGACGAGCACGATGAAGGCCAGGCGCACGCGCATGGCGTGCATGAGTCGCCATGGGTCATGCTGCTGCCGCTGGCTATGCTGGCGCTGCTCTCGCTGGTCGGGGGTTGGGTCGGCGTACCGCAGGCGTTGAAAGGCTCGAACCATTTGGAGCACTTTCTAGACCCAGTCTTTGCACTCACGTCCGTGCCGGAGAATGTGGTGAGTGCCGACCAGGTCTCGCACGGGCTGGAACTTGGCCTCGCCGCAGCTTCCACCCTGACTGCCCTGTTGGGATTTGCGGCGGCGTATGCCTTTTACTTCCAAAAGCCTGGCACGCTGGGCAGACGCGCTGCAGACAGCAGTGTGTACCGTCTTGTTGCCGCAAAGTACTATGTCGATGAAATCTACCAAGCTGCCATCGTTACGCCTCTGTACTCCGTGTCGCGCCTGGTGCTCGTCTGGGCGATTGATTCTGGCGTGGTAGATGGCAGCGGTGCCGCCGCTGCATGGTTGACGCGCTCTGCCGGTGAAGGAACTCGCCGGATTCAGTCAGGCAACCTTCGCTCCTATGCGGGATGGCTTGCCGGCGGTGCGGCGGCTGTCATTCTGCTGATGACCTACACCTCCCTCGCAAGGCATTCCACGCTGGTTCAGCATCTGCCTGTCAACCTGTTTGACCACCGATAGGACACGATGGATCACTTGAACGGCATCGTACTGACTCTCATTGTGTTGACGCCACTCGGCGGCGCGCTTGTGCTTGCACTGTTGCCGGACCGTGGACGGATACAGCAGTGGGTTGCATTGGCAGTGACGCTTGTCACATTCTTGCTTACGCTTCACCTGCCGGCTCACTTCAATGGTGCACAGGGCACCAGCGGCTTTGCCTTCGAGCAGGACCGCCCCTGGATTCCGGCACCACTGATTCGTTACCACCTGGGCGTCGATGCTCTATCCATGTGGCTGATTGTGCTATCAGGCTTGCTGGCACCGTTGGGTGTGCTGGCCTCGTGGAATGCGATCAGCTCTCGCCGCAAGCTGTTTTACACCCTGTTCCTGCTCCAGCAAGTCGCCATGCTGGGCGTCTTCGCTTCGCTCGACCTGTTCCTGTACTACGCCTTCTGGGAAGTGGCATTGGTGCCCATGACGATTCTGATCGCCACGTTTGGACGAACAGAGCAGAGGCGGCGCGCCGCGGTCAAATACTTCCTGTACGCCTTTATCCCATCTGCACTCCTGCTGGTCGGCATCCTGTGGCTTTACACAGCCACAAGTACATTCCAGCTACCGCAGCTACAGATGCTTGCAGCAGCCCACGCCATCGGCGGTTCTTCGCACGCCATGTGGCTGGCCTCGCTCGCGTTTCTGATCGCGTTTGCGGTAAAGGTACCCATCTTCCCACTGCATGGTTGGCTCTCAGATGCCATTAGCGAAGCCCCGACCGCAGCGGTAATGGTACTTGCCGGCAAACTGGGCCTCTACTCCATCCTGCGGTTCTCATTTGGCATCTTCCCAGCCGAATCCAGACACGTCGCCCCACTCTTCATCATTTTGGGGGCCATCGGGATTGTGTACGGCGCCTGTACTGCGCTGGTGCAGGACGATCTAAAACGCATGGCGGCATACTCTACCCTGGGCCATCTCTCGTTTTGCACCCTCGGCATCTTCAGCTTTACCTTGGCCGGGCTCGATGGCGGAATGTACCAGATCCTGAATCACGGGATTTCAGGCGGCGCACTGTTTTTGCTGATGGGATTTTTGTATGAACGATATGGCACCTACGACATGCGCAATCTGGGCGGTCTTGCAGGCCGGCTTCCGTGGATGGTGACGCTCTTTGTAATTACCGCGCTGTCTAACGTCGGTTTACCCATCCTCAACAGCTTTGTGGGTGAGTTCCTGGTCCTGTCGGGAACCGCGCAGACCGCTCTCTCAGCGCACCCGATGCTGTGGACTGTACTGGCGACCTCGGGCGTGATCTTTTCGGCGGGCTACCTCTTGACCATGATTCAGCGGGTCTTCTATGCCCACCTCGGCCCTGCTTCGCTGCAGCGGACCGCCTTGGACCTGAGTGCGCGTGAGCACGTTGCGCTCTGGCCACTCGCCGTTCTCTTCGTCATCATGGGAGTCTGCTCACCCTATTTCACGCGCTCGTTGGACATACTGAGCCGACATTACACGGGTGTATCGGTGCAATCGACTGCCGACCCTTCGATCGCGCGGAGTGGGGTCGAGCTTCTGCAAGCCAATCAGCTGCTGTTACCTGCAGCGCAAATCCATGACAAAGGAGATCGCCGCTAGATGCTGGAAACGGTCTCCAACAATGTGCTCGCACTCTTGCCCGAGTACATCCTGACGGTCACGGGAGTGATCATCATGCTGCTTGAGCCGCTGCTGCCGGTGAATCGCTCCCGTCGGCCACTGGGCTGGATTGCAATCGCAGGTACAGCTGCGAGCATCGGTGTGAGCTTTTGGCAGCTACAGTTGGGCATTATGGTGGCTTTCAGCCACAGTGTGCGTGTTGACAGCTACTCAGTCTTCTTCCAGGTTCTTGTCGGCCTCGTAGCAGCGGCGACCTTGCTGAGTTCGTTGGACTTTTTTGGTGGTCCAAAGAGCAACGCGGGTGAGTACTACGCCCTGATCTGCTTCGGAACGGTCGGCATGATGCTGATGAGCTGCTCCACTGAGTTGCTGATGGTGTTTGTGGGGCTCGAGATCTCCTCGATCGCTACTTACATCATGGCGGGTTTTCGCAAGAACCAGGCCTCCTCCATGGAGAGTTCTCTCAAGTATTTCCTGCTCGGCTCCTTCGCGACGGCATTCTTTCTGTACGGCATTGCTCTTACCTTTGGTGCCACCGGCTCTACCAACCTTACGGTTGTCGCAGGCGCGCTCGCCTCGACAAAGACGCCTGTTCTTGCAGTCCTTGCGATTGCCATGATCATCATTGGCATCGGATTCAAAGTTTCTGCGGCACCTTTCCACGTTTGGACACCGGATGTCTACCAGGGTGCGCCTGCCCCGGTAGTCGGGTTCATGTCAACAGCTCCAAAGGCAGCTGCCTTTGCCGTTCTTTTACGGATCTTGTTCTCCGGCTATGCGCTATACGAGCCGCGCTGGCAAAGCCTGCTAGCCGTTGTGTCCGTGCTCTCCATGTGCATTGGTAACCTGGGCGCACTCTCACAGCGCGATGTCAAGCGCATGCTAGCGTATTCGTCCATCGCGCACGCGGGATACCTGATTGCTGCCTTCACAGCACTTCCCGTGGACGGGATCGCAGCTGCTGCATTCTATTCGGCAAGCTACGCAGCCACAAACGTAGGGGCGTTCATTGTGATCTCTATTGTCAGCGGTAGGAACGAGCGTCTTCGCTCTGGCGAGGACTACACCGGCTTAGCTACACGTCACCCTGCACTAGCCGCTGCGTTCAGCTTCTTTCTTCTTTCCATGATCGGCATCCCTTTCACCGCAGGGTTCTTCGGTAAGTTCTACGTTTTCACCGCTGTCATGCAGACTGGTCACACGAAGCTTGCGATCGTCGGCCTGCTGAACTCTGGTGTGGCCTGTTTCTACTACCTGCGGCTCATCGTACGCATGTATTCGGAGCCAGGCTCAGCACCTGCCTACGCTCCCACTAGTTTGAAGCTTGCCAGCGCCGACGATGTGGCCGAAGGCTCCATTCCACCTTTTGGGAATGCGAATGTGCCCGCGTATTTCGCTCTTGTAGCTGCCGCGCTTGCGACGCTATGGCTGGGTGTGGCACCGGGTCGTGTGCTTTCCATGGCGCAGACAGCTGCCATCGCAACGGCACCGGCTGGTACGGCCACACAGCAAACGGCGTACGACCCTGCGTCACTTCATTAGTCATGGAGACGTTCAACGAGGTGGGAATATGCGTGCTGATCGCCGAAGAGTACTT
>CALMOM010000041.1:24901-37921 GCA_937873305.1 uncultured Terriglobus sp. | reverse complement strand
GTGTGACGAAGCAGACTGCGAACAGCTCTGACGCTCCGGCATCCGATATGGCTGCACCTGCTCCTGTGTCACCGCCGTCAGCAGACAAGATTTCTCCTGCAACGCGGCATAGGTACCTGTGGGTGTTGGCAGTCGTACTTGGTTTGTTGGGGAGTGCGGGTGTTTTCCTCTTCAAACGTGTCCGCTCCTCCGCGGGCCCGCAGCGTTGGCAATACACCGTCAGGGTCGGGGGTCATTCAAGGAGCGCTGACGCGTTGTCTGCTGACATACCCGAAGAGGCGCGCGAACAATATCAACGCGGTCTGTACCTGTTTGACCGTCGCAACGCGGTTGCCAGCACAGCGGCATTCCGAAGCGCCATCGCCTTGGCACCGCACTATGCCTTGGCCTACGCCGGGCTTGCCCAGTCGCTGGATGCGCAGGCAAAACTCTCCGATGGTGTGCCTGGCGTACTGATTCCGGAGGCAATTGGCGCAGCAACCCGCTCGATCGCGCTTGACCCGGAAAGTGACGCAGGGTACATCGCCCTCGGCAGTATTCAAACAGCGTTCACCTGGCAGTGGCGTGAAGCAGAGCACAACTTAACCCGCGGTTTGCAGCTCAACCCGCAGAACGCATTAGGACGCATCTGGTACGCCGTCCTTTTACAGTCGACTGGACGGGAGGATCAGTCCGTTGAGCAAGCCCGCCTTGCAGTGGCCGCCGCACCACTGTCATTCTTCATGGTTCGCATGCAGGGATCGGTCTTCTATTTTGCGCATTGGTATGATGAAGCGCAACGCTCGTTGCAGCGCGCGTTAGAGATTACCCCACAGCGCCCGAATGTGGTCGACAACTGGATCGCGCTAGTTGATGAGCAGCGCGGACTGTACGACGACGCCGTTTCCCATGACCTACTCTCACTACAGCAAACCTTGTCGCCGGATGAGATTGTGCGTCTCCGTTTGGCTTACGAGCAGACGGGATGGCGCGGTTACTGGCGAACACGGCTGCAGCAGATGCAGCCAGGAACGAAGCAAGGTTGCCGGCTTTACATCGCAAGCCTGGCGTACGCGCGGGTAGAGGATCGGGACCGTGCGCTCGACCTTCTGTGGCAGGCGGCCGAGCAGCACTGCTTTTGGATGGGCATGATTCGAGTCGATCCTGCCCTTACGTCCTTGCGCAACGACAAGCGATTTCTGGCAATCGAGCGCTTCGTGGAACATGACGCTTCAGACACTACGCCGACCGCGCTTCATTGACTGTTGGAGGTATGCGGCGTGACATGCATCTTGACTTCGATTCTGTAAGCGCATAGCTCGACAAAGTGGATGCTCACCTAGGTAGATCGACCCACACGCTCATCTCCCGCCGTCCGGGCAACGGTCTGGAAGCCGTGCCACAGTTGTCGGCTGGGATGAAAGAGAAACCGCCGAGGGCGCCCAAGACATCTGCGCTGCAACGCCGCCGTCGCGCTATCATCAAATCAGTTGTGATGCGTAGCCGAACGGACATGCCGGTGAGTTCTGCCCGCGCCGCGGCGTCATGCCTTGGCTTTGCCTAGCTGCGCCTCCGCGCACGGCCTGCCTACTTCATCGACATCCCTTCCTGACATCCGCTCGACGCGGAGGAGCACACCAATGTTCGACCGCCTGCAGCAACTTGAAGACCGCTTCCGCGAACTGGAAGCTGATCTTGCCGACCCCAGCATCATCACCGATCAGCAGCGCTTCCAAAAAACGGGTAAGCAGCACCGCGACATGGAGCCGGTGATCGAGCGCTTTCGCGAGTACAAACGCGTGCGGGAGGGCATTGCCGAAGCCAAACTGATGCTGACGGAAGACGACGCGGACATCAAGGCCATGGCCCAGGAAGAACTTTTCGAGTTGGAAGGCAAGCTTCCCGCAATCGAGGAAGCGCTAAAGGTCATGCTGTTGCCCAAGGACCCGAACGACGACAAGAACGTGGTGCTAGAGATCCGGGCGGCCACCGGCGGTGACGAAGCTTCGCTCTTCGCGGCAGAGGTATTTCGCATGTACCTGCGCTATGCGGAACTGCACCGCTGGAAGGTGGAAATCCTGTCGGAGACGGAGTCGAGCGTGGGCGGCATGAAGGACGTGACGGCGCTGATTGAAGGCGACCGCGTCTTTTCGTTGCTGAAGTATGAGAGCGGCGTGCACCGCGTGCAGCGCGTGCCTGCTACGGAGACGCAGGGCCGCGTCCACACCTCTGCCATCACCGTGGCCGTGCTGCCAGAGGCTGAAGAAGTGGACGTGAAGGTGGAGCAGAAAGATTTGCGCATCGACACCTTCTGCTCGTCAGGGCCGGGTGGTCAGTCGGTAAACACGACGTACTCCGCGATCCGTATTACGCATCTGCCGACCAATACCGTGGTGAGCTGCCAGGACGAGAAGTCGCAGATCAAGAACCGCGAAAAGGCGATGCGCGTCCTGCGATCGCGCCTGTACGAGGTGGAGATGGAGAAGCAGCACCAGTTGCAGGCCACCGCGCGGAAGTCGCAGGTAGGCAGCGGTGACCGCAGTGAAAAGATTCGCACCTACAACTTTCCGCAGAATCGGCTAACCGATCACCGCATCGGCCTGACGCTGCACCAGCTGGAGTACGTGATGGAGGGCAAGCTGCAGCCGGTGGTCGATGCCCTAATTGCGCACGATACCAGCGAACGGCTGAAGGCCGAGGCCGTCGCCGCCTGATGTCTGCATCTATTAAGCCGCATGAGCCGCTGAAGATCGCAGGCTGCACGGTGGCGGACGCGCTGCGGTTTGGCACGGCGCGGCTGCAGATGCGCGACGACCTGCGCGAGCACGCCACGCGCGATGCGCAGCAGATCCTGGAGATTGCTACCGGGCTGACGCGTGTGCAGACCCGAGCGCAGCCAGACCGCCCATTGCGCGAGGAAGAAGCGGGCAGCTTTCAGGGCATGATCGCGCAGCGGCGCGGGGGTGTGCCCATCCAGCACCTGCGTGGCTCACAGGAGTTCTTTGGACGCGAGTTCCTCGTCTCGCCAGATGCGCTCATCCCGCGGCCGGAGACGGAGGGCATCATCGAAGAGGTGCTGCGGCTCTATACGGATCGCTCCGCACCGCTTCGCATCGCCGACGTGGGCACGGGCAGCGGCATTCTGGCGGTGACGCTGGCGCTGGAATACCCGGCGAGCGATGTGCTGGCGCTAGACATCTCATCGGCAGCGCTGGCCGTGGCGTATGAGAATGCGGCTGCACTGCGCGCACACAACGTGCGCTTTGCGGAGAGCGATCTGCTGGCTGCCGCAGGCGACAGCCGGTTTGATCTGATCGTGTCCAACCCGCCTTACATCCCGCTGACCGAGGCGGCGGACCTGCACCGACAGGTGCGCGACCATGAGCCGCATCTTGCACTCTTCGGCGGAGAAGATGGTTTCGAGGTCATCCGAAGGCTCTTGCCGCAGGCCGCTACGCACCTGCGGCCTGGTGGATGGGTGTTAATGGAAACCGCTGGACGGTCTGCTGCTCTGGATGCCATCCTCGAACACTGGCAGAACGTGCGATTCGTGCGCGACCTGCAGGGTGTTGAACGGATTGTGGCCGCACACTCTCCGTAAGAAATTACGCATGCATCGTCATGCAGCATCTTCGCTGACTTACGGTGCTGCAGAAGGCTGGATTGCGTGTTGCCGAGCCTCCCTCCACAGTACGGTCACGAGAAGCACTGCAAGACCGGCAACCAGGATGGCGTCGGAACGGAGCTCCACGAAGTTGAGAAGCGATCGCGGTGCCAAAACTTCATCTGTACCACGGTGCAGCGTGACGCGATGCAGCCGCTGCTGCAGCATTTCCACACCGTAGACAGCAATCATTAGAGCCGCTAGCAGCCTATGCCGTTGCCGTTGCCATGCCACCAGCGCCCAGGGCAGCGTCAACAGCAGCAAAATGCTGTCGTACGAGCGATGGTAGACGGGCAGCAGCGTTACGGCCGCCGTAGCTGCGACGACCAATGGCAGTGCTCGGGCTTCGGAGACGGCGCGCAAACGGAGAGTGCCTGCACACAGGCCGAGGGCCAGTATCGCCGCGCCAGCCCAGGTAAGCCCATCCCGCAGTGACGGCGGACTCGGCCAATACCCGATCAGGTACTGCAGATTCAAAAGATGGTCGGCACCGGGTGTGCGATCACCAGGGTCCATGGACTTGCCGGCTGAGGCTCCAAGAAGCAGTTCCCGGTGCAGGTCGCTGGGCCAGTGCACTAGTGCTGGATGCGCTGCGCACCACGCCAACACAGCCGCGCTAATGACGGCTGCAGTGACAGCCGACCGCAGGACCGTGTGCCAACCATCGGACTTCTTCAGCAGCAGAGGTAAGACGAAGGGTAGGCCTATCTGCGGCTTTAACAGGCAGGCGAGCGCAAACAGCATGGCACGCAGGGTTCTGCGAGAATGCTGCGTGTCAAAGCAGCAAAACAGCAGCAGCGGCACGGCAAGCGCAACCGGATTACCCAGCAGCAGCGGCTGCCGTGCCTCTCCAAGACTGAGCGGAAGAATGACTAGAAGCGTACGCAGGAGCAGCGGGATTTTTGTCAGTAGCGGCTCACGAACAAAGCACACGTAACCCGCCCAGAGCATTGCACCAACAGCCAGCAGCCACACGCAGATAGAGGCGGCATGGACACCGAGGTATGTCAGCGGCAGAAACAATGCCAATGTTGTAGGCGGGTAGATGGGCAACTGCTGCGGCCACCTGTTTAACGGCCCATGGCCCCGCTCCACCACCATGCGGTCGAGCGCGTGGATGTCATACGGTGAGCACCCTTCGCGCAGGCAGGCTGCGCCAGCGTCCAGCGTGGCAAAGTCGCGCGACACATCACGCGGCATCGTTGTGTGTACAGCGGCGTACACGGCCACCAGCACCAACAGGAGGCTGACCACGACCTGCCAGGATGCAACCTGACGTGTGCTTGCGACCAAGACCGCTCCCTTCATCCCTGGATCACTGCTGCTGGCTACGTGTGATTCTTTTCCTCGTGGTAGTCCTGCTCAGTATTCACATCCCAGAGCGCGGCCTTGCGCATGTCGCCTGCAAGGATGTTGTCCACGGCGGTCATGGCGGTCAGCATGCTGTGGTCCTGGTTGTTGTATTTGTGCATGCCGTTGCGACCGATGAGGAACAAGTTTTCGAAGCTGTCGGTAAACGCGCGCAGTTCGTCGAACCGGTTGTAAGTGCCGAAGTACGCAGGATACGTTTTCGGCACGCGTTCCACGTGCGCATCCAGCACGTCCGCCGCATTCAGGATGCCAATCTTCTCCACCTCTGCCATCGCGAAGCGCTTCAATTCGTCATCGGGCATTCGCCACAGTGGGTCTGTGTCATAGCAAAAGTATTCCAGGCCTATCCAAACCTTGGTGGGATCTTCAAGCAGGAGCGGACTCCAATTGTTGAAGATCTGCAGACGGCCCAGCAGGACGTCCGGTTCCTGGATGTAGATCCACGTATCGCGTAGCAGCGCACCGTTCGCTTCCTTAACTGTCAGGCGATCGACCAGCAAGCCCACGGTGATGAAGTCGCGATACTGCAGCCCCTCGGCAATCTCACGCACGGCCGGCGGGGTGGGTGCATCCATGCACGCAATGAGTTCGCGCATGGGCATGGTGGAGAAAAAGATGTCGCCGGTGTGGCGCTGGCGCTCGCCTGCTGCGTTCACGCTTTCCACCCACAACACGCGATTTCCCTCGCAGCGGATGCGGTCTACCGAGCGACGTAGGCGCACTTCGCCGCCGCCGTCGCAGATGAGCGTTGCCACATGCTCCCACAACTGGCCGGGGCCTAGCTTGGGATAGAGAAAGCGCTCAATGAGAGAGGTGTCGGTCTGCTTTTGTGACACGTCGGACGGGCCGCGCGTTGAGGTGCTGCGAAACGTCTTGCGAACGAAGTGTTTTACCGCCGTCGTCAGCGACAGGCCCTTGATGCGTTGCGCGCCCCACTCCGCGCTGATGGTGTCGCAGGGTGTGCCCCATACCTTTTCCGTGTAGCTCTTGAAGAAGGTCAGATAAAGCTCGCGGCCAAAGCGATTGATGAGGAAATCCTGCAGCGAACGCTCCGGTGCAATCTGCCGCAGGCGTGAGGCGAAGTAGCTCCATCCAATGCGCATGACGCGAACCGGGCCAAGGTTGGCCAGCGTACCCGCGTTGAGCGCGATGGGGTAATCGAAGAACCGGCGCAGGAAGTAAATACGGCTTTTGCGCGGGCGGATGAGCATGACCAGGTCGGGGTCGCTCGGCGCATGCGTGACCACGGTGGCGGTGTGGCCGTGCTCTGCCGGGTGCGGCTCGTCTGCCGGGCCAGTCTCGTCGGTGTCGGTTTCGATGCCGGGCTGCAGTGGCCCCATGCCGCGCAGCGGCGGCTCCTGTGGCTGCGCGGCGGGCACGGCGACGGTGCGGGTTTTGCCCTGGTAGGTGAGTTCTATCGCCGGATCAGCAGCGGCCTCAGGCGGCATCAGGTCAAGCCACCATTGCATGACGCGGTCGCTTTTCGAGAAGAAGCGATGGCCGCCGATGTCCATGCGGTAGCCCTTGTATTTCACCGTGCGCGAGATGCCGCCGATGTCGCCGCTGCTTTCCAGCAGGACCGGGTGTATGTCCGACCGGCGCAGCAACTCAAGCCCGGCGGTAAGTCCGGCGGGACCGGCTCCGATAATGATGGCGCGTTTGGGTTCGTCGGTGGGCTCGGGCATCGTGGGGACGGCCCGGCATGCAGCAGAAGGCCAACCTGCTAAGTGTAATCTGCCGTGTTCTCCGGGGCTAAGAGCAGAACGCAAAGTCCGCGAAGAAGTGCACGCGAAGGACGCGAAGGCGAACCACTTCGCGGACTTCGCGCAAACCTTGGCGCTCTTCGCGTTCTGCTTTCGCAGCACTACGATAGACAAATGGCCACATATCTCGTCACCGGTGCATCCGGCTTCTTCGGCGGCATTCTTAAGCGGCGACTGCTGCGCGAGGGGCACACGGTGGTCAACATCGACCTGGAGCGCGATGAAGACGCGGGCCTGCCGTGGCTGACCAGCATCCAGGGTGACTTACGCGACCGCACGCTGGTGGAGCGGGCGTTTGGGAAGCACCGGTTTGACGCAGTCTTCCACTGCGCCGCGCAACTGGCGCACGGCTCCCGGCTGGACGAGCACCTGCTGTGGACCAGCAACGTGGACGCAACGGTGCTGCTGGCAAACGTTGCGCGCGCACACGGCGTAAAGCCGTTTGTGTTTATCTCAACGAACTGCCTGTGGGCTGCGGACCTGGGCCACCCTGTGCGCGAGGACGATGTGCCCGCACCCGTCGAAATCTACGGCAGAAGCAAGCTGGAGGCGGAGCAGCGGCTGCAGGCGTTCGCGGGCGACCTGCACGTGGTGACGTTGCGCGTGCCCACCATTATGGATGAGGGACGGCTCGGCTTGCTGGCCATCCTGTACGAATTCATTGACGACAACAAGACCGTGTGGGTGGTGGGCGACGGCGGCAACCAGTACCAGTTCATCTACGCGGACGATCTGGCCACAGGGTGCATTCAGGCCGCGCAATACGGGCAGAGCGGGCTATTCCATCTCGGCTCTGACGACGTGAAGAGCATGCGCGCGGTGTACGAAAGCGTGGTGCGCGAGAGCGGCAGCAAGAGCTGCGTGCGCTCGTTGCCGAAGGGGCCGACCATTGCCGCCATGATGGCCGCTCATCGGCTACGCATCTCGCCGCTGGGGCCGTACCACTACAAGATGATCGCGGAGAGCTTCCTGTTCGACACGGCACGGGCCAAGCAGGAACTCGGCTGGCAACCCACGCTGACCAACGAGCAGATGCTGCTGCGCGCCTATCGGCACTACCGCGAGAATCGCCGTGAAATCCATGGTCGTAGTCAAGCGTCGGCCCACCGCAAGCCTGCGGGCATGGGTGTCATTCGGCTGCTGAAATGGCTTTCGTAGAGCTTCGCCGAACAGAGCGCAGCAGCACGGGCGAGAACGTGGCCAATGCGACAATTATCAGCATGGGCACGAGTGTGGAGACCTGGTAACGCCAAGCGAACACAGCCCATGACGTGAGCACCCAGAACGCCATGTTGGCCGAGGCGGCGACGTACACCCAGTCAGAAAACTTGTGCTGGTCGTGCACAAAGTTCATGGTGCGCAGCGTGGGGTACGGCGTGTCGGGCCGCAGCGAGAGGCGCAGCAGCAGCACCGGCAGCAGGTTCAGCGTAAGCACCAGCGCGATCCAAACCACGGGTGCCCACGGCTGCGGAAAGCGCGGCACCAGCAGCCACGTAACAAAGAGGGTCGTCAAAATGTTAACCGTCGCGCCTGCGTTGACCAAAGCCGGAAAGTGGCCCATATCTGCCAGCCGATCCATCTGATTCAGCCGCTTGTCCCCGGCATGTGCCTGTTGCCTGTGCATGACGGCAGTGTACCCGGCACTTCGGTATACCTGCGCAGCCGTACTTGACGCCACACGAACCAGTAATAAGAAGGTTTCTCCCCCAACTTGGCTCTGGTCGGACTGGTAATCCCTCGTTAATGCACAGGTGCGATCGCTGTGCCGTCCACGTGCTCCGGCAATGGCGGGTCGCCAGACGGTGCCAGCGGTGTTGCGGCGGCTGCAAGCGATGCGACGACGGCTGCGTCGCCCGATGGGGTGAGACCGAACTCCGCACGCCACAGCGCAAGCTGGCGGGTGCGTTCGTCCAGGCCGTTATAGCCGCCGTTCAGCGCGTGAGTCACGGTTTTTACGTCGTCCTTGACGGCGCACGGCAGGCAGCCACAGGCCACAAAGTCGGCCACGCCACACTCCAGCGCGTGCTCCGGGCTGACGACAAGGGTGGGCTCTTTCAGGATGTCGAGACCTGCCTGGAACTTGTCCAGCATGACCTGCAACGTGTTGTAGCCAGCGCGTCCCGTGGTTTGGGCAAAGCCCGCACCACGAAAGTCATAGCCGTCGGTGGAGGGCGGTGGCGCATTGCCCATGCGCCCGCCGTAGGCGATCATGCCGATCATCTTTTCGTTGTACTGCCAGCGTTTGGCCATGTCTGGCGTGAAGTGCGTGGGAAAAGTACGCATCAGCCCCTGTGCGGAGTAACGCAGGCTCTCCACCATCTCCAGCCCTTGACCGCACTCTGTGCTGAACTGTGCCATGGCGTGCGCCACAAGGGTAGGGCTGTCCAGACCGTACTTCGCAAAGATGGCGGGTGCCGAAGCCACCATGCCCTCCAACAGGCCAGGGTAGTGCTGGTCGCCGTGCGGCCACCTGCGTTGCATCATGTCGAGCGTGAGCATGCGTGCCCTCCTTGGGTCCGTGCCGCTGCAAGTCGCAAGGAGCATACCGTCCCCCACGCTGGCGCGCCAGCAAAAAGCGAGACGCCGAATCGTGACAGGAGAGGCGTAAACTGCACGCATGTGCGAGCGTGTTCTTGCCCTATTGCTCCTCACCGTGTGCTGCGCTGGAGCGCAGACGCCCCCTGCCGACGCTGGTGCTCCACCGCCGCAGACGCCTGCGGCAAACCAGAGTCTTCAGGCTGTGCAGCCCGGCGCACCGGGTGCGCCTGCTAACGGTCAGCAGCCCACGCGCAACCCGGACGGCACGTACACCATCCGTCGCACTTCGCGCCTCGTCATTCTGGACGTGGTAGTGACGGACAAGAAGGGCAATGTTGTGACCGGCCTGAGCCGCGACGACTTCCACGTGACCGAGCTGGACCAGCCGGAGACGATCCTGAACTTCGAGGAGGCGGGCGCACATGCCGTAAACGACGAAACGCCGCCTATCAACTCGACTGCTGACCTGGACCGCGTTGCGCCGCGCGCGCCGGTCAACATCCTCTTGCTGGACGAGTTCAACACGCGCTTTGAGGACGAGGCGTTTGCCCGCTACAGCCTGAAGAAGATGCTGGAGCGGCAGCCAGAGCGGCTGTCCACGCCGACCATGCTGATTGCAGTAGATCTCACCAAGTTCAGCGTGCTGCAGGACTATACCGAGAGCAAATCTGCCCTGCTGACCGCGCTGGACCACCACTTTACCGCGTACCCGTGGCAGGTGCACAACGGCGGCTGGATTGCGGAGCGCTATGGGATTGCCTTTGCAACGCTGACGCGCGTGGCCGAGGCCGTGGTGGGCCATCAGGGCCACAAGAACATGATCTGGATTGGGCGCGGATTTCCACCGTTCAACTTTGCGAACGCGCCGGTGGACGCAAGCACCCGCGTGGAAAGCTACGTGCAGCAGTGCGTAAACGAGCTGCGCGATGCGCGCGTGACCCTGTACACCGTGGATCCCGCAGGCGTGATGGTGGACCCTGGCATCTACGGCTCGGCGGCGGCGTTCAACGATCCGTTCGGCGGCGACTACCAGTTCAACAAGCTTGCCAAAGCTACCGGTGGCAGGGCCTTCTACGGCCGCAACGATGTGGATGCGGAGATCGCCACCGGCATCCGCGATGGTGCCAGCTTCTACTCGCTAAGCTACCGGCCGGACAGCGCCAGCGTGGACCCGAAGAAGTTCCGGAGGATCAAGATCACGCTGACGCGCCCCGACCTGACGGCGACTACGCGCGAGGGCTACTATGTGCAGCGCGGACCGGCGCGCGTGGACCCGCAGAACCCGTCGCGACGTCTGGCCTTTGAGTTGACTGCCGCCAACAACAGCAACATGGCCTACGACGGTGTGCCGCTGACACTGACCGCCGACCCTTCAAACCCGGATACCTTCACCATCCACGTGGACGGGCGTGGCCTGGTGTGGACACCGGCCACCGACACGGAATCGCGTCATGCGGATGTGGTGGTAGTGGCCTCCACATTCGACAAGAAAAACAAGGAACTGAAGCAGATTTCCAAGCTCATCCGCGCGCCGGCAACCGGCGACGTGCCGCCCACCGGACCATTGAAGCGCGATCTGAACCTGAGGTTCAATCTAGACCACAACCCGAAAGCGGTGCGGGCACGGTTTGTGGTGCGGGTGAGCGCGACAGGGCGCATCGGCACAGCAGACGCGCCGATGAACCAGCCGGTAACATCAACTCAAGGTGCGCCGACGCCAGCCCAGTAGACGCGCCTACGGCTGCCCCGCGCAGATGTCGGGCGCGGTGGTGCGCGTCCAATCCTCGCTGCGCCCAAAGGCCTTCATGCCGATGTATCCGCGCAGGTGCAACACGTCACCCTCGCTGCGCATGGTGCCCTGGTACGTCTTGCCCGACTTTGGATCGTAGAGCTTGCCGTTCTCCGCTTTGTCCATGCCCTCCAGATGGAAGCCGGTGCCAATGACGAGGCCGCAGAGTGGCTTGTCGCGCAGTGTGCTGTCAGGATTGTTGCGGTCGGTGCTTACCGGGGCAGACTTGCTGATCTTTGCGAGTGTGGCGCACACCGCGTCACCACAGCTCGCAATGTGCAGCACTGATCCGCCTGGCTCCTGCCAGTAACCCAGCACGCCGCTACTGCTCTGTGCGTGAAGCATAACGGAAGCGCTGTAGAACAGGGCGAGGGCAGTCAACATGAGAGTGCGGCGCGTGAAATCCATGGCTGCTTGGATGCGAGCGCTTCCTGTGCGGCCATAATGACTAAGCATGGCATCGCACCGCATCGTACTGGCCAACTTCGGTTCGTTTGGCGATCTGCACCCTTACCTGGGCATTGCACGCGAATTGCAGCGGCGCGGGCACACACCGGTGATCGCGACGGTGCCGCACTACCGCGAGAAGGTGGCAGCGGCAGGCTTCGAATTTGCACCGGTGCGCTTTGCGGACATAACGGAGCAGCCGGACGCGGCCATGATGGAGCGCATCCTGCACCTGCGCACGGGGCCGGAGTACATCATTCGCACGCTGGTGATGCCGCACCTGCGCACCGCATATGCCGACGCAGTAGCCGCGCTGGAGGGTGCATCGTTGCTGGTGTCGCATCCGCTGTCCTACGGTGCGCAGCTGGCGGCACAGGCGCGCGGGTTGCCGTGGGTGTCCACGCAGCTGGCACCGTTCGGCATGATCAGCGCGTTTGATCCTCCTGTCATTCCTTTTGCACCGCTGCTCACGCAGTTGCACAGGATGGGACCGCGCCTATGGCGGCCGTTTCTGTCGCTGGCCAAGAGCGGTTCACGCCGCTGGGTGCGGGCCGTCGAGAACCTGCGGCGCGAATTACGGCTGCCGGACACGGGCAATCCCCTGTTTGAGGGCGGGGCGTCTCCGTGGGGCACGCTGGCCCTGTTCTCACCGCTGCTGGGCAAGCCGCAACCGGACTGGCCTGCGGACACGACGCAGACCGGCTTTGTCTTTTACGACGGCGAGGAGGCTGCGCTGCCGCCAGAACTGGAGAGGTTTCTGCAAGCCGGCGATCCGCCGATCGTCTTTACGCTGGGCACGGCGGCGGTGCACAACCCTGGCAGCTTCTACCGCGAAAGTGCGGCCGCTGCGCAACGGCTAGGACAGCGTGCAGTGCTGCTGGTAGGTCGCGGCGGAAAGGCGCATGCACCAGGTCATTTGCCCGACTCGCTGCTGGTTGCAGAGTATGCGCCGTTTTCGTTGCTGTTGCCGCGCGCCGCTGCCGTGGTGCACCAGGGCGGTGTTGGCACGACCGCGCAGGCCATGCGCAGTGGCAAGCCCATGCTGGTGGTGCCCTGGGGCGTAGACCAGCCGGACAATGCGGAGCGTGTACGGCGGCTGGGCATCGCGCAGGTTACGACGCGCAAGGCTTACTCGGTATCTGTCGCTACGCAGGCGTTAGATTTGCTGCTTCGTGAGCCCTGCTATGCGCAACGTGCATTTGAGGTTGGCGAGCAGGTCCGGCAGGAGAACGGTGCTGCGAGTGCCTGTGACACACTGGCCCATCTTCTTCACGAACACCCAGCAACATCGTCATCCTGAGCGTAGCGAAGCATCCCTGCACTGTCCGGCATCCGCGTTAGCTTCCGGTTTCTGGTACGAAAGCCGGAAGCCGTGATGTCTGTACTAGCTCCCCAGGGATCCTTAGCTGCGCTCAGGATGACGGGCCGCTACAAAATGTAGCGGCTGAGGTCCTGGTTCTTGACGATGC
>CALMOM010000041.1:15195-24891 GCA_937873305.1 uncultured Terriglobus sp. | reverse complement strand
TGCTGGCCACCTGCTGGCGCACGTACTCCGGGGCGATGACGACGACGCGCTCCACCGCGCCGCCCTCCAGGTGCCGCTCCAGGACGGGCAGCGGGTGCGCGGGAGCCTCGGCTGGTGCGGCGCCTTTGGGTGCCTCCACGGTGCTCGGCTCCACCTGCGCGACGACCCCGTTCTCCGCGGGCTTGGCGTTCTTGATCAGGTCCGGTGCCTGGAAGCTGATCTCGTCCAGCACGCGCTCCATGATGGTGTGCAGGCGGCGCGCGCCGATGTTTTCCGTCGTCTCGTTCACGTTAAAGGCGAAGCTGGCCATCTCTTCCAGCGCCTCCGGCTGAAACTCGAGCTTGAGGCCCTCGGTCTCCAGCAGCGCGATGCTCTGCTTGACCAGCGACGACTTCGGTTCGGTCAGGATGCGGATGAAGTCTTCCACGGTGAGCGACTTGAGCTCGACGCGGATGGGAAAGCGGCCCTGCAACTCGGGGATGAGGTCGCTGGGCTTGGAGACGTGGAACGCGCCCGCCGCAATGAAGAGGATGTGGTCCGTCGACACAAAGCCGTACTTCGTGTTGACCGTGGTGCCTTCCACGATGGGCAGGATATCGCGCTGGACGCCCTCGCGGCTGATGTCCGGGCCATGGCCGCCTTCGCGCCCGGCGATCTTGTCGATCTCGTCGAGAAAGACGATGCCCGTGTCCTCTACGCGCTCGATGGCGGTGCGGTGCACCTGGTCCATGTCGATCAGGCGGCCTTCTTCTTCGCTGCTCAGGTACTCGAAAGCCTCGGAGACCTTCATCTTCTTCTTGCGGGTGCGGTTGCCGAACAGGCCGGGCAGCACGTCCTTCAGGTTGATGTCGGTCTCTTCCCCGCCCTGCACGCCGACGATCTCGAACTGCGGCTGGTTGCGGTCACGCGCGTCGACTTCGACCATGCGGTCGTCCAGCTTGCCCTCGCGGAACTGCTGGCGCAGCGCTTCGCGCGTGCTGTTGGTCTGCTGCGCGTCTTCCAGCTTAGATTCGGCGGCGGTCGCGTCGAAGTCGATCACGACAGGCGGCTGACCTGTGTCTCCAGTCGTTGGCGGGTGCCCCATATCTCGAAGAGATGTGGGCTTCTCTTCCCAGATCTCAGAAGCGAGACCTGGGGCACCCTCGGGTTTTGACTGCGCAGCCTTCATGGTCTCGAGCGGCGCGGGCGGTAGCAGCAAGTCAAGAATGCGCTCTTCTGCGTTGCGCTCGGCCTTGTCTTCGATCTCCTCGAGTTTTTCTTCGCGCACCATCTCGATGGCGGTCTCCACCAGGTCGCGGATGATGGACTCGACGTCGCGGCCCACATAGCCGACCTCGGTGAACTTGCTGGCTTCCACCTTGAGGAAGGGCGAGTTGGTCAGCTTGGCCAGCCGCCGCGCAATCTCGGTTTTGCCCACGCCCGTGGCACCGATCATGATGATGTTCTTGGGCATGATTTCGTCGGCCAGCTCAGGCGGCAGCTTTTGGCGGCGCTGGCGGTTGCGCAGGGCGATGGCCACGGCGCGCTTGGCCGCCTGCTGGCCGATGACGTACTTGTCCAGCTCCGCGACAATCTCGCGCGGGGTCATCTCTTCCAGGCCCACCGCCTGGTCTTCCGCTACTCCGGGTAGGTAAATCGCCATACTTACTGAGTCCTTACATTTAGTGCTGCCAATGCAAGTATTGGCACGTCAAGAAAGAGGAAAAGCTTAGTGCAGGGCAGCTTCCAAACGTTGATCAGCGGCTTTGATTTAACTTGCTCCTTCCAAAGCATGACTGCGGAACATAAAGTGGTGATCAGAAGCGCTACAGAAAAGAATAGGACGATACCGCGAATCTATCCACACTCATTCCATTCCCCGCAAGAGTCTGTTCATCCGGAACAAGCCACATCGTGCCAGCTAAGGGAAATGAGCAGAGTGCAACCAAGAAACAATTAACAACGTTGTACCGGGTCGTCCATCCCTTGCCTCTCATTAAAGCTCTTCCACGACAAAGTTCGCATTGGTATAGATACAAATCTCCGCTGCAATCTTCATGCTCTTTTCGACGATGGCGCGGGCGGAAAGGTCCGTGTTCTCGAGCAGAGCCTGAGCGGCACTTTGCGCAAAGCTGCCGCCACTGCCAATGGTCATGATGGCACCACCCTCAATGACGTCCGGCTCGATCACGTCGCCGTTGCCGCCGAGCAGGTACATGTGCTCCTTGTCGGCGACCAGCAGCAGGGCTTCGAGCTGGCGCAACAGCTTGTCGGTCCGCCAGTCCTTGGCGAGCTCGACCGCGGCGCGCGGCAGGTTGCCGGCGTACTGCTCCAGCTTGCCCTCAAAACGGGCGAACAGCGAGAAGGCGTCGGCGGTCGACCCGGCGAACCCGGCCAATACCTTGTCGTTGTACAGGCGTCGCAACTTTTTGGCACCGCTCTTCATTACGGCGCTGCCCAGCGTCACCTGGCCGTCCGCGGCCATCACAACCACGCCATTGCGCCGCACGCACAGAACGGTGGTAGAGCGGATGCGGCGGCCCTCCGCCGTGTCATACGGGTCGGCGGAGAGGCGTTGGGCGCTGTGCCGCATTAGGGGAGGTGTGGCGCGCGCACGCAGCGAGTGGCGGCTGCCGAGAAGATTCTGCATCGCCTCAAGTATAGCGGTGTAGCACACTGCCTAAACACGCATTCGCGGATCGAGACACGATGGCCGAAGCGGGCAACACGACCGTGCCCGCGCGTTGACGCGGATGCAGCGAGCGACATAGAGCTCTTGGCTCAGAGCCGCCGTTCAGCTTTCGCACGCCGTTGTGCGGGCCCTTCCGAGAGCTGCCGGGTTGCATCCCACGGAAGATGTACCTGCTTTTGATTCAGCTGTGTTCGACTTCCGCGATGTTTGGCCTGATCTGGTTTGTCCAGGTGGTGCACTACCCTTTGTTTGAGCAGGCGAACGAGCCCACGTTTGCGGCGGAACATGCCACGCGCACAACATTTGTCGTCGCGCCGCTGATGCTGCTGGAGCTTGGAAGCAGCGCGGCGTTCCTGCGTGATGCGTGGCGACCGGTGGTTGTGAGTACGCACGAGGCATGGACTGGAGTGGTGCTGGTGGGTGTCATCTGGCTCTCCACCGCGCTGCTGCAGGTGCCGCTGCACAATCGCCTCCAGCGGCGGCACTCCGTGGAAGATGCGCGGCGGCTGGTTGCCACCAACTGGGTGCGCACCGCGGCCTGGACCATCCGGGCCGCGCTGGTGTTGCTGTGGGCTGCGCGCGGCCTTCGTGGCTCACTACAATAGGGCTCATGCCGTTTCCTGTTACACGCATGCGCCGTTTACGCCGCACCGAAGCGATGCGGTCGCTGGTCCGCGAAACGTATTTGCAACCCTCGCAGCTGATCTACCCGCTGTTCATCTGCCCCGGCGAGGGCGTGCGCAAGCCCATCGGGTCGATGCCCGGCGTGTTCAACCTGTCGATTGACGAAGCGCTGAAGGAAGCGACGGAGTGCGCCGTGCTGGGCATCGGCGGCCTCCTGCTATTCGGCCTGCCTGAGAGCAAGGATGAGCAGGGCTCCGGCGCATGGGCCGACGACGGCATCGTGCAGCAGGCGCTGCGCGCGCTGAAGGCGGATGCCCGGCTCAAGTCGCTGGTGCTTATCGCAGACGCCTGCCTGTGCGAGTACACCAGCCACGGCCACTGCGGTGTCTTGTACGGCGAGGGGCACGACTGCACAGTGGACAACGACGCGTCCCTGCCGCTGCTGGCCAAGACCGCGGCATCACTCGCGCACGCGGGTGCTGACATCGTAGCGCCCAGCGACATGATGGATGGCCGCGTGGCCGCCATGCGCGCCGCCATGGACGCCGCCGGGGAGGAGGACGTGCCCATCCTGAGCTACGCCGCCAAGTTCGCCAGCGCCTTCTACGGCCCCTTCCGCGAGGCCGCTGACAGTGCGCCGCAGATGGGCGACCGGCGCGGCTATCAGATGAGCGGACTGAACCTGCGCGAAGCCATGCGCGAAATTGAACTGGACGTGGAGGAGGGCGCGGACATGCTGCTGGCCAAGCCTGCCGGGCCGTACCTGGACGTGATCCGCGCCACCCGCGAGCGCTTCGACCTGCCGCTGGGTGCCTACCAGGTGTCGGGCGAGTACAGCATGCTGCACGCCGCCTTCGAGCGCGGCTGGCTAGACCGCGACCGCGCCATGCTGGAAAGCCTCCTGGCCATTCGCCGCGCCGGTGCGGACTTTATCGTGACCTACTTCGCCAAGGACGCCGCAACGCTGCTGTAAGCGGCCTACGCGGCGACGCACTATTCAAAGACGGGTGAGCGACATGCGGTAAGGCTGCAAAACTACCTCGTATTTTTGCGCGCGCAAACAGGACCAGCCCGTGCACCAGGACTATGATTAGAGGGTCACGCAATGGCCGCCTCGCACTCAGGCATGACAGCGAAGCTGGTGCCGCATGGCAGAACTGCCGAACACAGTTCGGGTCTATACCGCCAGTTCATCTGTACCAGGGGGACAAGAATCGTATGACGCGCGCAACCCATGTTCTGGCCGTACTCGCACTTGGCATGCCCCTGCTGGTATGGGGAGTCTCGACAGGCAGCCCCGTGGCAGCCGCGCCGCAGGCACCCGCGAATCACCCGGAGATGCCGGACGGTCCCGGCAAGGACATCACCATTGCCACCTGCACCAAGTGCCACTCCATCACCAACATCACCGGCCAGCACAAGGACAAGGACGGCTGGACTTCCACCATCACCAAGATGGTAGGCTACGGTGCCACCGGGTCTGATGAAGATTTCGAAGCCATCTTGACGTATGTGACCAAGAACTATGGTCTCGACACGCCTGCTACCCCGCCTGCGGGAACACCCGCGCCGCCGGCGGACAAGCCCGCGCCGAAGTAGTCCCAGCGTCTCTGCAGCATCGGAATCCCGCCAGCGCCGGTTGCGGTGCAAGGCGCGTCTAAGCAGCGGTGCTTCTCTTTGATTCTCTGCGCGCTTGTGTCTTCGGTTCGCCACGTTTGAAGGCTCTTACTGCCCTTGGCCTGCTGATTGCTTCTATTGCTCCAGCGGCTGCGCAAAGCACCGCTGGCTGGCTGCGCTACGCCGTTCCACCAGACCCGCCACGCTACCACGGCCTGCCACACGCCGTGGTGCTGCTGGGCAATGCTGCGGGCGTCATCGCACCGGAAGAGCAGACCGCTGCCGACGAGCTGGATCGCGGCCTGGGCCACATGGTCGCGGGAACCGACGTGGTGTCGCACCGCTTCGACCTGCGGCAGGACGCCATCATTCTGGGCACCACGGACGCGCTGCACCGCGCTCACCTCTCCCGCCA
This sequence comes from uncultured Terriglobus sp., assembly GCA_937873305.1. Lineage (GTDB taxonomy): Bacteria > Acidobacteriota > Terriglobia > Terriglobales > Acidobacteriaceae > Terriglobus. The sequence continues at coordinate 19,564 of CALMOM010000041.1, read as the reverse complement.
CCTGCGCGGCTGGACAGAGAAGCCACTGCCCGAAGAGGGCTTCCGCATCGTGCATCTGCGGCGCGGCATTCGCGAGTGGTACGTGCTGCAGGGCGGATCGCCGCGCGCGGAGCTGTGGGCGGCATTTCGCTTTGCCGCGCTGGTGGCGGAGGACCAACAGCTGCCGCAGGAGTTGATCGAAACGCCTCACCTCGCCCTGCGAGCGCTGGACATGGGTCCCGGAGCCGCCCTCTTGCCGCTGCTGGAAACCCCTCCGCCTGGCAGTACACCCGAGGGACTCTCTGTCCGCAGCAGCATCGCCCGGCTGCTGGCCTCTGTAGGCCTGAACACCGTGATCGCCGACGCCGATGCGGAGGAGGCAGCGCGGCTCACACAGTTACTGCGCCCCTACGGCGTACGGCTGCAGCCGCGGCTCCCGGCGACCGCAGACCAACTTCCCACAATCAGCAGCGACCTTGCCTTGCGCTTGCCGGACCGCGTCACCCCGGGCGAGTTGCGTGCCGCGATCGACCGGAGCAATACCCTGGCGCGCAGGCTGCGCATAGCCGGTGGCACAGTGCTGCTGGAAGGTGCTTTGGGCTCACCACTGCTTGGCCCGAGCCTCGCCAGCGCCACTCCCGGCGCAACACAGGATCAGCGCGTCGCAGAGCTGCGGGGCGGCCTGGAACCGAACGTCGTCCTTGCCACGGACGCTCTCCTTCCGGAGTACCCGCTGCTGCCGCTGGCATCGCCCAGCTTTGGCCTGCTGCCTGCCGTACCCCAGGCGGCGGTGCTGCAAGTGCTACCAGTCAGGGCAGACATGCTGGCCTACCCTGCGCCCGCATGGGCTGCCCTGCTGCAAACGCCTGAGCATGGACCGCATGGCGACACCACGCTGGCCGATCTCCTTGCGGGGTCACGCCCTAATGTCGTTCATGGTGGCGTCATCGGCACCCTGTCTGCGACAGATGCCGTACACCTGCTGCAGCAGCCGCTGCTGCACGCGAACCTGTACGCCTTTGGCCGTCTGGCGTGGTCTCCCGGCCTGTCGCCGGAGGCAATCACGGAAGAATGGGCACGCCAGACCTGGGGTGACGACGCCCGTGTCTACGCCACCGCCACGCACCTGCTGCTGCAGAGCGCCAGCGCGGCCCAGGACGTCGCCGCCCCACTCGGCATGCCGTGGCTGACCGACACGGCGGGTAATCCCGCACCGGCAGTGGCAGCGCGCCTGCGCACTGCCGCCACTCCGCTGGCGGACGCTTCGGCTATCGGCACGGACCGCACGGACACAGGCACCCGCGAGGCAGAGTTGTACCCGGCTGCGTTCGCAACGGTGCTGCAGGATCCGGCGCGCTGCCCGCCATCCGTATTGCTGCTCTTCCATCGCCTGCCGTGGCGGTATGCCCTACCCGACGGCAAGGCGCTGGCGCAGCACCTGTACGACACGGTCTTTGCCGGTGCCGCTGCCGCCGGCAATGCCGTGGACGCCTGGGAAACAACGCACAGCCTTGTCGATGAGCCGCGCTACGCCACAGTGCATACGTTCTTGCTGTCAGCCGCCACGCATACCGACATCACCCGTGATGTGACCACAGAGTGGTTACAAAGCACAGGCGGCGTGCGCGACACGCTCGGATTTGTAGGCAGCCATCCTGGCCGCGCAAACGCATCGGCCCTGCGGCGCTCCGGTTTTGCGCCGCTCGGAAGCAGGGGGGCAGCACAGACCAGCGTGGCCACCACGGATGACAGCACCGCACCTTGCCGGGAGACGTGCACCGCGACGTTGCCGTTCTCGCGAGAAGCAAACGTCTACCGCGTGACGGTGGCCTATCGCCAGGGTGACGGCAGGACCGCGTTTTCACTGCTGGTCAACGGCGAACGCCGGGCGGCCTGGAACGTCTCATCCGAAGAGGAACGAACAGAGCATGCTCCAGCCGCCATGGAGCGCTTTGTGGTGAATGGCGTGCATCTGCAGCCCGGTGACACGGTTGCCGTCAGCATGCATGTGGAACCCCGTGCGGCGGCTTCGCTGGACTTTGTCGAGATCACACGCGATCCGCGCTGGAACTGATCCAAAGCGTTCCATCCACTTCGCAAAGGTTTCTTTGAACGGACATGACTCGCACCGCAGCCATCCGAAGCGCGGGGACAGACAGCAACGGTGCGCAGTACGGGGGCGCGGTTTGCGCTGGTCTGGCGCGGCAATCCACGTCCCGCCCCTGTTTCGGTCGACCCCGGCGGGTGTAATCTGCTGGTATTACGCCATGCTCTCCGACACCTCCCATGACTCCGCGCACCACAGTCCCACTGCGGAGGCCGTGATTGGACGTGTGACCGGTGCGCTGTTCTTTGTAGGCTTCGGTTCGGCATGGGTGTTCTTTGGCCTGAAGGGCTTGCGCCTGGCAACACCGCCGTCGTTGGAGATATTGGCGCTGGCAGCGGTCGCCATCCTGACGGTCTGCGCGTGGCTCCAGCGTCGCGCACGCAGCCTGCCGTCTGGCTTCACCCCGCCTGAAGCCGAAGAGCGGATGAAGCGAATGTTTACCGCCGTCAACATCATCCAATGGGTGTCTGTCGTTACAGCGGTCGCCATCCTCAACGTGCTCCACCGGCCGGACTACATCGCGCCTGCGGTCGCCGTGATTGTGGGACTCCATCTCTTGCCATTGGCACAAAGCTTCCACTACCGGCAGCACTACGTGACCGGTGCCCTGCTGGTGCTGTGGGCGCTGACCTGCATGGCCGTGGTGCAGGGGGAGCGCCTGTCCGGCATTTGTTCCCTGGGCACGGGCGTTGTCCTGTTCGTGAGCGCAATCAGCACCGTACTTCGCTGCCTGGTGCAGGTGCGAGGCGTACACGCTCCACTCCCGGTTGCGGTGACAACGGCTTAGGCCTGCTCGCGTGTTGCGGCACGGCCTTACGGCAGCCGCTGCACCTGGTAGCTGGCGGGGATCCGGGGAGGCTGGAACGCGTCGTCTTCAAGCGCCTGGTTGACCGTGAGCTGGGTCAGGGTAAGCACCAGATTCAACTGGTCCAGCGGACGATGGATAGTGATGCGCGACGGAAAGGTCTGTTTGCCGAAGGGTTTGTAGTCGTCATAGTCCACCACCGTCACCAGCTGACCGGCGGCATCGTAGATGTCCTGCTGGTAGGGCAGGAGGGTCGCGCGGCCTATGTGGATGACGCGCTGTGTCTTTAGCTCACTGCCGTTGGCCACGGTGCGGTAGATGCCAATGTCGTACTCCGGCTCTGTTACGACGTATTTGCGGGTGGGGTCGGGCTGGTAAATGCGGTCGTCGGAGACCAGTGAGACCAGCTCGTCGTGCGCCGCGCTGCGAATCAGAAAGGCATCGGAAAAGATGGTGGGCCGCAGGTTCTCCAATGGATTGCTCGACGGCGTGCCGACCTCGTTCGACCCTGTGATGGCGCGGCTTTTGGGCGGTATGACCATGGTAAAGACCTTGCCGTCCGTCACCATGTCCATCAGCTTGCTGCCTACGACGGGTGCGAGCCCCACAAAGCGAAGGCTACCCCCTTTGCGCAGGATGACATAGCCCGTGAAGGTGGTGTATTCCACCACTTTGCCCTGCTTGCCGCCACCCGTGGAGGCAGCCACCTCTACCTTGGCGTTCAAGGTGTCGATCGCGTCGTAGCGGCTGGTTGTCTCGGCCACCAGCGTCTGCAGGGACGACGACAGCACATGCTCCGGCGGATGCGTCTGCATGACAGATCGCGTGGTGCTGAGGCAGCCTGCCAGGGCGGGGAGCAGGCACAGCAGTGCTGCGGCTGCCATTCGAGCGTGAATCGTACATTTCAAAGCGTTCTGTCTACCGCGTCCTATGCCAGGGCACTGCATTTGAGAAAGGCTACCCACGATGAAGAGTTGGATGTTTGCACGCCGCTGATGGATGGGGTTCATTTTTAGCCAACCACCATCACATCGTGCGCGGAAAGGCACATACTGCACAAGTTATAGTGCACATGCGGCTACTGACCCGTGCTCCGTTTCGCGTAGGGAATGGACGAACCGCCAGCAGGGCTGAGCGTCCTGAGTTGGTTCGGAAAACGTCTCCCCAGCGCACCAGGAGCCACATGGGCGACACGATTGCGTCGCTCCACCATGTCGCTTGACGCAGATTTGCACGCTCCGCGACACACTTGGGGCGGAAATCTGGCTGTTTGTCGACCTAGTCGTGTGATGCGTGCCGATAACTGGAAACCTGCTCTGCGTGCTCCTTCAACCCTGCCGAAAATCGCGTGTGCCCGGTGCCGTCCGCGACAAAGTACAGGTTATCCGTGCTCGTAGGATGGAGCGCTGCCCGCAAGGCGTTCGCCCCCGGCGAACAGATCGGCCCAGGTGGCAGGCCGGGTTGCCGGTAGGTGTTGT
>CALMOM010000041.1:13464-15185 GCA_937873305.1 uncultured Terriglobus sp. | reverse complement strand
GTGTTGTAAGGCGAGTCGCGGAGCAGATCGCTACGGTGAATCACCCCAGTCCAGCTGTCCGCCAGCAGGGCGGCATACACAACCGTGGGATCGGTCTGCAAGGGCATACCGGTCTGCAGCCGGTTGCGAAACACACCCGCCGCCAGGCCGCGTTCGTCGTCGAAGTGGACCTCCTTCTCCACCAGCGAGGCCAGAGTCACCACACGGGCGGCGTCGGTGGGCAGCTGTAGCTGCGCCGCAGCCAGGCGGAAGCGACCGACCATGGCAGCCTGCATGGCGCGCACAGTGCTGTGCCTGCTGAAGCGGTAGGTGTCCGGATATAGATAGCCCTCCAGCGAGGCCGCCTTGGGCGACCACTGTGCGATCAGGCCGGTATTTTGCCGCGCGCCCGCTATGAAGTCGGCCCGGGAGGCGAGCCCGGCCGCCTCAACCGCCGCGGCAATGTCATACAAGTTGAAGCCTTCCGGCACGGTTACGGTGCGGGTGTACACATCGCCGTGCTGAATGCGGCGGTACACCTCGACGGCGTTCTCCGGCTCCAGAAAGCGGTACTCGCCTGCCTTCAGGCTGCCGCCCTTCCAGACCCGCAGCAGGATGAATGCGTAACGGCTGCGCAACACGCCGGCCGCGGCCAGCCTGCGCGCCATGGTGGCCGCTCCTGTGCCGGATGGCAGGTCCACAAAGGTCTCCCCGCGAGGCCTGATCGGCGCAAATAGGACGAATGCAACCAAAAAGCAGGCCAGGACCACCAAGAGCAGCACGATGCGCCCTGCGCCTCCGGACCTCCGCGGCGTTCGCCTTCGAGCAGCTGAGACCGCCACAGTGCGCTTCATGGACCCAGTGTCTCACTCAGCGCCACCGCAGCAAGTGGGGCTGAGACCGCACGCCTCAAGGCCACAGTTGCGATGAGAGCGCAAGGATTTCTACAGGGCGGCTTCGCGGCAACATGCCGAAATGGGAACCCATGTCCGCTTCGATACATTTCGCTTGCATTCCGTTCGCGCTTAAGGCGAATATAAGGCGAAGAAAGCGAGTTACCATGAGTGTTAAGCCCTGGTTACCTTTTGCCTTAAGGTCCTACGACCTCCGGTACGTTCCCCACCTTACTTAAGCGTTGACGCACCCGTCTGCCGACTTCTAGATTCGGGCAACTGACAGAGACGAGAAACGACCCGCACATGGTGCGGAGACCACCTGCAGTAATTGCGCGGGCATAGCCCCACCTTGCCTGGTAATGCGTGACTGCGGCATACCGCAACAGATTTCCCCGGCAGCTATTGGCCAGAGAGCCAGCCGCGCAGAGGAAACAACCAGCCCGGTGCAGGCACAACGCCCGTGCCGGGTGCAGTAGGGGTGAAGAAGCACATGAACTATTCGCGCAGGGACTTAAAAGTCTGTGAAGGGTGTGGTGGCCTGTGGGTTCGCACAGGCCGGGCAGACGGTGTGTATTGCCGGCACTGCGAACCACGCATGGCCGATCTGCCGCCACGGCGGCAACTACGCCCGGGCAAGCCGTGCCGGACAGCCAGCCAGACCCAATCAACAGTGCAACACGCAGGAGGTGCGGAATGAAGTTATTGACAATGCCTTGCAAGGCCGTTCAGGACACAGCAGCCAGCCAGGCCGAAGGTGTGGTATCGCAGATCTGGGCCACCGAGGGTAACCTGGCCCATGCCATCCAGCAGGAGCCGGTGCCCGCACCCGCCGCGCTGCACCTGGTG
>CALMOM010000041.1:10065-13454 GCA_937873305.1 uncultured Terriglobus sp. | reverse complement strand
GCTGCAACCTGCGGAGAGGGCTCGTACGGCAGCGCTGCCGGCTGCGGTGCTGGCACCGCAAACGGCCTTTTACCGCAGCTACACCGAAGCCATGCTGCGCCGCTACGCCACGCTCAGCATGGAGAGCGGGCGTGTCCCGTCCATGCTGGGCCGTGAGATGTTTCGTGGCAAGGTAACCAGCTACCGCGTGCACGCCTTTGACGATGTGGTGATCTTTTGCCACGACGTGGAGAACTGCATCCGCACGTTGCAGGAGGAGCAGCAACGCCTGATCTACCGCATTGGCGTGCAGGAGTATACCTTTGGCGAGGCCGCTGGCATGGTGGGCTGCAGCCTGCGTACGGTGCAGCGGCGTTACCACGAGGCGATCGACGAGTTGACGGCGGTCTTCCTGCAGCGGCGGCTGCTGGAACGGTTGGCCGGCGATCCGTGTCAAGAGGGCGGCGGTTCAATGGAAGTTGTAAGTCGCTTTCCCGCATAGACTTACACGCAAATATCGGGTTGGCATGGTATTTACGGCCGGCTTGGTATTCTGAATAGGCAAACAAAACAGGGCAGTGTTATGCACCGCACCTCAACCCAAGCAGCAACGACACGGGGAGCCACATGGTTCCCCGTGTTGCCGTTTGGCTCTGACTTTTGCGAGAGGGGCTGGAGACGTGACACACCAGCGAAAGCATATGCAAACAGCAAACCTTGACGTGTCGCAACCGGGGCCTGTGGCGTGGCTGCAGGCTGTAAGCATAGAGCGGCAACAGGCAGGGGCCAAACACCGGGTAGAGTCTGCGCTTACTGCACCGCCTGCCCGAGTCGTTTACCCCGCACCGGCACCACCGGCAGCGCGCAGCCCTGACACCGCTGCCCGGCCCGCGAAGCGCGCAGGCAGTGAGGCGCGCTACGTGCGGCGCTGGCTGCAGCCGCGGCTGCCTGAGCTGTGCGAGGCAGTGCTGCGCAGCGCGTTGAGTGGCGACATGGAAGCCACCAAACTGCTGTTGCGCATGGCCGACCTGGAGAAAAAGCAGGAGAGCGGGAAAACAAAGAAGCCGGTACCAACCGGACCAGGGTTCGCGAAAAAAGCGATAGACGCCTTTCGCTCACGGTAACGCTTGCGAGGGTAATCGGGACCACGGTGCCTGCGGCCTGAGTGCGCAGTCGCGCCAAGCCGGGCCAGATACCGGACGCCGGGAACGACGCTGCATCCTACTCTGTACGTATGTAGCGGGAGAGGCATGGCACTATCAACGATTTTGCGAGCACTCTTTGGTTATTGCTTTCTTATCTTTGTGGTGCGCAGTGTGGGTCGCCGCCCCGGCAAACAGCTGACACCATTTGAGTTTGTATTGATCTTCTACCTTGGCGGACTGACGCTTACGGGCATGGTAAGTAATGAAGTGTCCCTAACCAATGCCGTGTGCCAGATCCTGACCGTTGCTTTGTGCCACTACGGCCTCGCGGTGGCGCGTCAGCGTTCGCCGCAGATTGCGCAGCTGCTGGACGGCACGCCGCTTGTTCTGCTGCAGGCAGGTACATGGCACGCTGACACCATGCGGCGGACCCGCATCGCCGACGACGACGTTATGGCCATGGCGCGCGACCAGGGACTGAAAACGCTGGAAGAAATTGACACTGCCACGCTGGAGCGCAACGGCGAAATCAGCATTATCCCAAAGGAGCAGGAGGCCTAATGCCCAGTACCGAGCCCGGAACAAAGCCTGTCGAAGACTCCGTGCCCAAGGTGGACAATGCTGTTGCCGTGGGCGAGAACCTCGAGTTCCAACGCAAGTGGTGGCGTTTTGAGCGTGCAGTGTGGGTGGTGTTTTCCCTCATCATCGTGGCCGACATCGTGGGTGTATTTGGGCGCGGGCCACTCGCAAAAGCGCGGCAGCAGACGAGTGACCTGACCCTGAATTATGAACGCGTCGAACGTACCAGCACACCGTCCATCATGACGTTTCGCTTTGCACCGTCTGCCATTCACAACGGTGAAGTACAGCTCTTCGTAAGTCAAAGTGTGATCAAGCAGCTGGGTGCGCAGCGCATTTCACCCCAGCCGGAGCATTCCACCCTCTCTGACGGTGGCATGACGTACACGTTTCCGGCCACAAGCAACAATGCGCTGGTTGAAATTTCGTTAGAACCGGCTCTGCCCGGCGTGTACCACTTCCAAACTGGGCTTGCCGGTGCGGAACTTCTCCAGGCGCGCGTGGTTGTGATGCCATGACCACTATTCTGGGCGCGGTGGTCGGCTATTTTCTTCTGTTGTTCGTGGTGCGTGTGCTGACGCGCAGGCCGGGCGGGCAGATGACCCTGTTCGAATTTGTGATTGTGTTCTTGATGGGTGGCGTCATCATCCTGGCCACTGTGGGTCATGATCGTTCGGTGACGAACTGCACGATTTCGGTGATGACGATTGGACTGCTGCATCGCACGTTGTCGTGGGCAAAGACCCGCAACGACACCCTAGGCGCGTTGGTAGACGGCACGCCGCTGGTTCTGGTGCGGGATGGACGAATGCAGGACGAGGTGATGCACGGGATGCGCCTGGCCCCGGAAGATATCCTCGCCGCCGGTCGCACCAAGGGTGTCCGCGACCTCGACGGCATCCAGTACGCCGTTCTGGAACGCAACGGTGGCATCAGCATTATCAAGCGAGAGCAGAAAGACAGCGGCGAGCAGCACGGTGAAAGCAATTAGGGCTGCGCAGATGCCGATAAACACAGTGACATCCGACGTTCCAGCACGCCTTGACCGCCTGCCGTGGTCCGGATGGCACGGGCGCATCATTACGGCACTGGGCACGTCGTGGCTGCTGGATGGGCTTGAGGTTACGCTGGTGGGTTCGCTGGCGGGTGTGCTGCAGTCGCCGGCGGGGCTGCGGCTGACGGACGGGCAAGTGTCCCTGGCTGCCACCATTTATCTGGCGGGCGCTGTATGTGGCGCTCTGTTCTTTGGCTATCTGACGGACCGGCTTGGGCGCAAACGGTTATTTCTGGTCACGCTGGCGACCTACTCCGTGGCGACGCTCCTCAGCGCGTTTACGCATGGTTTGTCCACGTTTGCCGTGTGCCGCTTCTTTACCGGTGTGGGCATTGGCGGGGAGTACGCCGCCATCAACTCTGCCGTGGACGAACTGATCCCCGGCAAGGTGCGCGGTACGGTGGACCTCATCGTGAACGGGACGTTCTGGGTGGGCGGCTCCGTGGGTGCAATCGCCGCGTGGTACCTCTTGAGTGGTCGTGCACTGTTTGGCCATGTGGTGCCGCAAGACGTTGGATGGCGGATGGCGTTCGGCATCGGCGGCACGCTGGGTTTGGCGGTGTTGCTGCTGCGGCTGTCCGTACCGGAAAGCCCGCGCTGGCTGATGCTGCGCGGCAAGGAAGAGGATGCGG
>CALMOM010000041.1:5654-10055 GCA_937873305.1 uncultured Terriglobus sp. | reverse complement strand
GGCCTGACAGCCTGCCCACGATCGAAAGCGCTCCGCTAGAGATCCATCCGCGGGACCATACGCCGATGCGTGAGATTGCGGGCAACATGCTGGGCGAAAACAAGTCTCGGTCGCTGCTGGGTCTGGTGCTGATGGTGGCGCAGAGCTTCTTCTTTAACGCGGTGTTTTTTACGTATGGCCTTGTGGTGAAGCAGTTCTTCCATGTCTCTAACCGCGACCTGCCGCTGCACCTCCTGCCCTTTTGCGTTGCGAGTTTTCTGGGCCCGCTGACGCTGGGACGCCTGTTCGACAGCATCGGGCGCAAGCCGATGATTGTGGCCACGTATGCTGCCGCCGGTGCGGTGCTGCTGGGTTCGGCCATCCCGTTTGCGATGGGGCTGCTGGGGCCGCGCGGCTTTGGCGTGTGCCTGTCCGTGGTGTTTTACATTGCGAGTTCGGCGGCGAGCGCGGCGTATCTGACGGTAAGCGAGATCTTTCCGCTGGAGATTCGCGCGTTTGCGATCGCAGTGTTTTACGCGCTGGGCACCTTGGTGGGTGGCGTGGGCGCGCCGCTGCTGTTTGGGATGTTGATCGCCAGTGGCAGCAAGCCACTGGTGGCCAGCGGCTACACGCTGGGCGCGCTGCTGATGCTGGTGGCCGCGGGTTTCGAGGCAAAGATCGGCGTGGAGGCGGCTGGGCAGTCGCTGGAGTCCGTCAGTAAGCCGCTGCAGAGCCGCTGAGTACATGCAAGGTGACAGCGTGATGATGCCAGGTGACACACGCGGGAGCGCAGGTGCGCCTTCCAAAGGAACACTAAAGCCTGTACCGAACGGCAGCTGTGGGCTGCAGCATTTGTAGTTAGGCGGGCTGAGGCACCATGCCCATGGCGGGTAGATGCTCCGCGGCTTTTGCAAGCTGCTTGCCGCGGGTGAATTGCTCCAGGGCGTCGGCAGGCATGGGGCGACCCAGGAGATAGCCCTGCAAGGAGTCGCAGCCCAGGCGGGTAAGCTCTTCGCGCTGTTCGTGGGTTTCCACGCCTTCGGCCACCAATGACAGGTTGAGGCTCTTGCCCAGGGCTACGATGGTGGCTACGATAGCGGCGTCCTCAGAGGAGGCGACAAGGTCGCGAATGAAGCCGCGATCGATCTTGAGTTCTGTCGCGGGCATGCGTTTGAGCTGCAGAAGGCTGGAGTAGCCCGTGCCAAAGTCGTCGATGGCGATACGTACGCCGAGGCGATCCAGCTTGAGGAGGATGCCGACGCTCACGTCGCTGTTCTGCATGGCGGTCGATTCGGTCAGCTCCAGGATGAGGTCCTGCGGTTTGACATGGTGTTTTTGCAGCGTCTCTTCCACCATGTGCAGCAGCCTAGAATCCAGCAACTGGAGCGCGGAGATGTTGACGGCCACTGTCCAGGCCAAGCCGCGTTCCTGCCAGAGGGAAAGCTGCCGGCAGGCCTCGTTGAGCACCCAGTAGCCGATGGGAACAATGAGCCCGGCCTTTTCAGCGGCCGGGATGAACTGGTCTGGTGCGACCATGGCGCCGCCACCGCGCCGCCAGCGCAGCAGCGCTTCGACACCGGTGATGCTGCCGTCGCGAACACTGCACTTGGGCTGGTAGTGCAGTTCCAGTTCGTTGTTGGCGACGGCGTTGCGCAGGTCGTCCAGGAGGCGCAGGTCGTCGCGAGCTTCCTCCTGCATGGCTCTTTGATAAACGCAGAACGTACCGCCGCCACTGCCCTTGGCCTTGTACATGGCGGTGTCGGCAAAGGAAAGCAGGTCAGAGCCATGCTCAATGCTTTCGGGCAACGCGGCGATGCCGACGCTGGCGGACAGGCGCAGGGCTTGCCCGGCGAAGTTTACCGGCTGCTCGACGGCGTCGATCATGCGTTGGGTCAGGCTTGCGGCCTGCTCCTGATCGGTGTCCTGCAGCAGCACGACGAACTCATCGCCACCCAGGCGCGCCACCATGTCAGTGGTGCGCACCTGCCGTTGCAGCCGGTCGGCGATGGCCACCAGCACGGCGTCACCGGCGTCATGGCCAAAGATGTCGTTGATGCCCTTGAAGCCGTCGAGATCGATGAACAGGAGGGAGGATGCGTTGAGCCGGGCCGAGCCGTTCCAGCGCTGCAGGCGCCCCAGCAGCGCGGCGCGGTTGGGTAGCTGGGTGAGCACGTCATGGTTGGCTAGGAAGCTGAGCTCGGCGTTGGCGTCGGCAAGCGAGGCAGCCAGCCGTGCGGTCCGCGTTTCCAGGCGGGAGTCATAGGTGGAGGTGAGCAGGCCGACACCCAAGAGGCTGACCGTGCCCACCAGCACGAGTACCGCCAGTGAATCGACGCTAAACCCGTCGGACATGGCGGCGTTGCCCATGGCGTAGAAGCGTGCCGCCGCCATGCCCGTGTAGTGCATCCCGGTAACGGCAACGCCCATGGCCAGGGCTGCGGCAAGTCGGAAGCGGTACTGGTGCATGGTGCGAATACGTAGGGTGATGAACAACCACAGCGCAGCGCCGGACGCAACATAGGCGATGAGGATGGAGAGTGCAACAAGCACACGGCTGTATTCAAGCGCGGCATTGGTCCGCATGGCCGCCATGCCCGTGTAGTGCATGGCAACCACGCCGGTGCCCATGAGCATGGCACCCAGCAGCAGCCGGAGCCCCGGCGCGCTGCTATCGCGGATGAGCCACAGAGCAAAGGTGGCGGGCACAATGGCCATGACAAAGGAGAGCGCGGTCAGCAGGACGTTGTAGTGCACGCTGCACGGTACGTGAAAGGCCAGCATGCCGAGAAAGTGCATGGACCAGATGCCCAGCGCCATAGCGGAGGCACCGCCCAGCAGCCATCGAGTGACGTAGGCCGGCTCAGACCCGTGCGCCCGGTGTGCCAGGTCCAGCGCCGTGTAGGAGGCCAGTGTGGCAACGGCAAAGGACAGGCACACCAGCCATATGTTGTAGCTACCTGTGAGTTGGATGGGCATACGTCTTCCAGCGTCTTCGGCTGCTTGCGGCGAAGCATTAGAGATTGCGAGTGGGGCCGGCCATGAAGCCGGCCCTTTTGTCTTGAAAAAGGTGTAGGAGTGAGGAGACACATGCACATATTTGGAGAGGGAGGGGCTCGTACGCCGGCGCGCGCCGCAGCGGGATTGCTGCTGTGGCTGACGCTGGCGGCGTGGTCCACGAGCGGGTTGCCGGTGCGGGCGCAGGTGGTGGTGTCACCGGTCAGCGATACGGTGTACTACGCGAACGGTACCGCGGCCGCGGGCAAGGTGCTGATCAGTTGGAACAGCTTCACCACGGCAACCGGCATCAGCGTGCCCGCGGGCAGCACCAGCGTGACGCTGAACAACGGGCAGCTGAACGTATCGCTGGCACCGAACGGCGGCGCGATGCCCGCAGGCAGTTATTACACCGTGGTGTACCACCTAAATGATGGCTCTACCAGCCGCGAGTACTGGACGATTCCCGTCAGCTCCACGGCGCTGTCGCTGGCAGCGGTGCGTGCGGGCGTCCTGCCCACCAGCGTGGCCGCGCAGACCGTGTCGAAGCAGTATGTGGACCAGGCCATCGCACGCGCGCAGCTGACCGGCGGCACATCGGCCACGGGTGATGGATCGGGTTACGTGCTGAAGACCGGCGACACCATGACCGGCGCGTTGACCCTGCCGGGTGACCCGGTGAGCGCCATGCAGGCGACCGACAAAAACTATGTGGACACGCTGATTGCCGGGCTGCAGGCCGGGCTTGCGCAAAAGGTAAGCCTGACTCCCTCAGGTACGCAGACGGTGACGCAACCCGCGGGCACGCAATTACAGGTCAACATCCTGAACGGGCAGTTGTATGCGAAGGAATACCTGTCGCAGCAGGGCAACAACGGCGCGACGAATGCGGTAGCCAGCGCGGACTGCGCCAGCGGCTGCTCCGTGGTGCAAGACCCCACCTACGTGGGCACCGACACGCTGCCACTGAAAACCGGCCGCACGCACCTGACGGACCAGCGCGGCGGTGCGGAAGACGAGACGTTCCTCAATCCGCAGAGTCCGCGTCAGGCCTTTAGCAGCGGCCGCTCCATGACCGGCAACGAGACCATATCGGCTCAGGCCAATGTGTCGCCCCTGCGGTCCACCATTCAGGCGGGTGTGCTGCAGCTGACAGAAAATGCGCTGGCGGGCGGCAACAACCTGTTTCCGCAGACGATTACCCAGGGCATTCCCTTCTTCAAATCAACTTACAGCGCCACCAACGTGATGGGCTATAACCCGACACAGGGCCAACACAACCTGACCAACAACCAGCAGGATTGCTACGGCATCGGCGACTGTCTGATGGGCTCGCAGGTCCTGTCGAGTTCTGGCGGCAATCGCGACAACTCCGATGAGGGCACGCACCCGTTCGACATTCAGATCGCGGAGCATACGACTGTGTTT
>CALMOM010000041.1:0-5644 GCA_937873305.1 uncultured Terriglobus sp. | reverse complement strand
ACCTGCGGCACTGGCTGCGCCACTGGGTCGACGCAGCTGCAGATTACCCCGACGAACGACGCCGGAACCCAGGGCGAGGGCCGCTACCTGATCGACAAGGCAGCAGGCAAGACAATCTCCGTGGGCACACTCATTGGCGGCACCATCTCGGGCCCGTTGGCCAGCGCGCAGTTCAGCGGTACGTCGTTCCCGGTGAGCACGTTCTTCTCGCTGGCGACGGCTGCCCTGCCACAAACCACGACCATGGCACCCGGAACAGTGAATGCCACGATCCAAACCAGCGGCGTCACCGCCGGGTACTCCACCAATACGGCCAGCGCACCCGCCGCCTCGGGTGTGGCCTGCGTGGTGGATGTCATCCCCGGCGCAGATGACTTTGAGATGGCGAACTACACCGTGACCGATGGCACACACATCCGGCTGCAGCTGCTAAAGCCGCATGGCGTTGGCGCCACCCTGGCCATGGGCGGCTTGTGCGGCTACGGCCTGGAGCAGACGGTAGACACCATCAATGGCATCCGGCAACTGTTCCCCGTGGTCGGCTCGCCGTCAAGCACGTCGCTGTACTATGCGGGCCTTGGCACCAAGATCGTCGGCCAAACCGGCCAGACCGGTGCCTACGCCAACATACAGCTGAACCTGACGAATTTGCAGCGGAGCGGTGGCACCGTAACAGCCACATCCGCAGGCAACTTCTCACAGGATGTGAACGGCCTTCCATTGACGGTGGCTGGCGTGACCGACAGCTCCTACAACGGCACCTTCACCGTGACCACGACCGCAGCAAACCAGTTCACCTACACGCAGACGGGACCGGACAGCACCAGCACGGGCGGCACCGCGGGTCTTTTAACGGGCGGCTATGTGCTGTATCCCATGGCAGAGGTGCTGAACGTATACAACGCGTCGACCCAGGCCGTGGACGGTGCCATGACTCTGAGCGCCAACACTGTGGCCTGGGCTGCGGGCGACAGCGTGGAGGAGCCACACTTTTTCCAAAACCGCATGGCGCAGGACACCAGCTACATCACGCAGTACCAGCCGCGCAGCACACAGGGTTTCAACGCAGGCCTCCAGTTCAATGGGGTCAATGGCGCCTACCTGAATGGCTGGGGCGTGTACAACGCGACCCCCGCCAGCAGCTACTTTGGCAACGGCGGCACCCATGCAGTACCCAACGCTGCCTTCCTGGTGCAGGGGCCCTGGACCTCAGCCATGGATATGCAGGCGGGCGACAGCAACGGCTTTCTGGTGCGGTGTAACTCGCACGGCTGTGGCAAGTGGAACAGCGCCTACAACCTGTTTACGCTGCAGAGCAGCCAGTATTTCGACTACCTCAACTACGCGCCGAACACGTCCACCATGACGTTCAACATGCGCGGCACACAGTACAGTTTTTCGCCGACGTCATTTACCGCGGGAACGATCAACGCCACCACCATCAACGCAACGCGCATCAACGGCCTGCAGCCAGCAACGGCTTCGGCGGTTGGCGGCGTCACGCTGGGGTCCGCGGCAACCAGCGCGGTGCTCAGCAACGTGGCCAGCAGCGGCAGCGCGTCTGACTTGAGCAGCGGCACGGTGGCAGCCGCACGGCTGGGCAACGTGGCGGGCATGGTGAACCCGATACCGGTACCAGCGGGTGGCGGCGAGTATGCCTTTACCGAAGGCAGTGGCACGGTGGTGAACGACCTGAGTGGCAACGGCAACACGTTGCGGCTCTGCAGCGGTAGCAACGCGCCCACCTGGTACAGCTACGGCCTTGCGTTCCTGGACACGGGCCAGCCCGCGCCCACCTTTAACTGTGCCACCACGCCGTTCACCAACTACGGCACCGTGTACTTTGCGAGCGTAACACCCACGCAACTGCAGACCACCGGCACCCAGGCGACGTACGGTCTGCCCGCCTCCAACGGAGGCATTGTGCTGGGCTTCAGCGCCTACGCAGGCAGCGGTTTGAACCTGGAAACGCAGCCGGGCATCAACGCCTTTCAGCCAACCACGTTCGGTGCGCAGGGCAGCACCGTGACGGCAGACGGCTTTGGCGGAGCGCATGTGTACAGCTTCTCCGCAGGCACAGGCAACGGATCGCTGGACCACTGGACGGTGGACGGCGCGGAACCCGCGTACACCACGCAGGTGGCGTCTGCTTCGGCCATTCCGATCACGGGTGGCGGAGTCTATGAAATAGGCACGGCACTGAACGACACTGGTTACTACTGGAGGGGTGTCATGACGTACATGATTGTCTACCCGGGCCAGCATACGTTGGCGCAGCAGGCGGCCGTCTCCCGATACATCCAGGCAAAGCTGGCGGGGCGCGGGGCCATGCCAGCCACGGTGCGCAGCACCTCGCGCAGTCCGCAGTTCATTGCAGCCGGTGATTCGCTGACCGCAACACAGGCAGGCACGGCACAATGGACCACCGCATTGGCACTGAATAACAGCTACAACGTAACCAACAACGGTATCGCCGGCATTGCAGCCTTCGATGTGTGCAAGTTGGCCGATGGGCAGTGGGCCAAGTACATTGTTCCGGGGCAAACCGTGGTGCACTTCTGGGCAGGCACCAACGACCTGGCGAACACCACCCGTGACGCGAACGATGTGTGGGCCTCGCTGACTGCATGCGGCGTGCAGGCCAAGCGTGCCGGTGCGCGTACCGTCGTTGCCACCATGATCGACCGGGGCGGCAGCGGTAATGGATACGCGGCGAACAAGAACAAACTCAATACAATCGTCCGCGCGCGGTGGAAGAGCAGCGGTGCCTTCGACGCACTGAACGACTTGGCAGAACTGCCGGCGCTGGGTGCCGATGGCGCCTCCGCCAACACGTCCACTGCGTCCACAGGGTGCTATTCGACGGACAAGGTACACCTGATGGGACCGGGCGCGGGCACTTGCGCCACGGTCTTCGTGAACGG
Organism: uncultured Terriglobus sp.; assembly: GCA_937873305.1. Lineage (GTDB taxonomy): Bacteria > Acidobacteriota > Terriglobia > Terriglobales > Acidobacteriaceae > Terriglobus. The sequence goes on along the minus strand of CALMOM010000041.1, from coordinate 2,720 downwards.
CTCCGGCTCTGCACTGTCCGGGTACGGCCTGGTGGCGCAGCTGACAAGCAACGCGGTCAACACGCTGGACGGCAGCACGCAATCGAACCCGGACAGCTCTACCAGCAACAGCTTTGTGGAGAACTACGGCAACAACGTGGTGGTACAAACACCCACGGCAGCCGCAACGCATGCGTTGGTGGATTGCCAGGGGCAGGCGTCGCCGCGCACCGTGGTGAATGATTCGGGAACCTACGCGATCACGGTAAACGGTGTCAACGGACAGGGCGTGAGCGGCAATCCAACAGTGACCCCCAACTCGTCTGGTGTTTTTATGCCCATGCTCACCGGGGCGGCCACGGGCGGCTGCTCGTGGGTGCGGATGCAGTAATGGAGCGCCGGACGGAGAGAAAGCGCACAGCACCCCTGAAAGGCTCGGCGCGGAAAACCGTTGCGCCGAGCCGCACTGCAGTGCGCAGGCAGCCGCACACCGCATCCACACCAACACTGGAGCAGCAACAACGCACTGCCTGGGAGCGGCTGAGTGCTGATAATTCAACTCCCATCGATTGGGTGGCAGCGGCCAACCTGCTGCTGACCATTCGGCCCAAGCGGAGTAAACCGGAGCTGCTGTGTGCCAACAAGGCGCAGCGGCTATTTGAGGAGCGGCGCGGCACTGAGAACATTGTGCTGAAGGCCCGGCAGATGGGGCTGAGCACCTGGATTGCGGGGCGCTTCCTGCTGCGCACTCTACGCTATCCCGGTACCACCACGCTGATGGTGGCGCACACCCGCGAGAGCGCGGCGGTGCTGTTCACCATGGTGTCGCGCATGTGGCTGCACCTGCCGGAATGGCTGCGCGAAGAAATCGGTTCGCGCGGCCGGAGCAACACGGGCCAGATGACCTTTCCGGGCATCGACTCGGAGTTCCGCATTGCAAGCGCAGGCGAAAACAACGCAGGCCGCGCGCTGACCGTGCAAAACCTGCACTGCAGCGAGGTGGCGCGCTGGCCTGGCGCTGCGGCGGAAACGCTGGCAGGACTGCGTGCGGCGCTGGCTCCAGGAGGTGAGCTAGTGCTGGAGTCTACGCCCAATGGAGCTTGGGGATGCTTCCACGCGGAGTGGCAGCAGGCTGACCTAAATGGCATGGTGCGGCACTTTTTTCCATGGTGGCTGGAACCGACGTATGTCGGTCCGGCTGCGATGGATCTGTCGTGCGAGGAGCTTGCCCTGGCGGCGCGGGAACACCTGTCGCCGGAGCAGATCGGCTTTCGGCGCGAGCTGCACCGCCGCTTCGGCGCGATGCGGTCGCAGGAGTTTGCGGAGGATGCAGTCAGCTGCTTCCGCGCGAGTGGGTCGTGCTTCTTCGACGTGGGCACGCTCAACGAGCGGCTGGCGAATCTGACACCCGCGTGGGAGTTCCGGCGCAACAGCGGCCTGCAGGTGTGGCTGCCGCCGGTACCGCATCGCCACTACCTCCTGGCGGCGGACGCGGCGGGCGGCGGCAGTGAGGGCGACTTTGCTGCCGTGCAGGTGATTGACCGGCAGACCGGCGTGCAATGCGCGGAACTGCAGCTGCGTCTGACCCCGCGCGACCTGGCGCGTGCGGCGGCAGAACTGGCGCGCGAGTACAACGGCGCGCTGCTGGTAATGGAGCGCAACAACCATGGTGCGGCGGTGCTGGCCTATCTCGAACGCGAAATGGCGGGTTCTGCTGCGCCGGTGACGCTGTACGAGGGTGCGGACCGCATGCCAGGCTGGCTGACCGACGCGGCCTCACGGCCTCGGATGCTGGCCGGGCTGGCTGCCCTGCTGAGCGCCGAGCCTGGGCTGTTCGGCAGCGAACGGCTCTTGCACGAGTGCAGGAGCTTTGTGACGGACGCACGCGGTCGCTCCGCCGCCGCACCCGGCACGCACGACGACCTGGTGATGAGCATGGCGATTGCACAGGCGGTCCGGCTGGAGATGGCCGGTCAGCGCTGACGTATCCTGCGAGTGGAGAGCAAGTTGGCCGTTCAGGCAGTGCAGGCAATTCGCAGAATGCGGGGCGGCGCGCAGAGCCAGCTAATGCTGGGCGGCGACGGCAACCTGTGGGTGGTCAAGTTCCGCAACAATCCGCAGGGACCGCGTGTGCTGGCCAACGAACTGCTGGCCACGCGGCTGGCGGCCGCCGCGGGTCTGACGGTTCCCGCAAGTGACACCGTAGAAGTCAGCGGCTGGCTGATCGAGAACTCGCCGGAGATGTGGGTGGATGTGGTGCGCGGCGAACGCGCGCGCTGCGCGGAAGGGCTCGCCTTCGGATCGCAATTTGTGGGCGGCCTGATGCCCGGCCAGGTGCTGGATTACCTGCCGGAGGAGCAGGTGGCCGAGCTGCGCAACGTGGCCGAGTTCGCGGGCATGCTGTGCATCGACAAGTGGACGGGCAACAGCAACGGGCGACAGGCGGTGTTTCTGCGTAAGCCGCGGGAACGTAAATATCGCGCTGTGTTCATCGATCAGGGCTTTTGTTTTCATGCCAACGAGTGGACGTTTCCTGATTCGCCGCTGCGCGGTGTGTACCCGCGAAACACAGTCTATGAGCACGTGACCGGGTGGGAGAGCTTCGAGCCCTGGTTGACCGGTGTAGAGGAAATGTCGCCGGAGACGCTGTGGGCGATTGCCGACGAAGTGCCGCCGGAGTGGTATGGTGACCCTGCTGAACTGGAAGCGTTGATTGAGGCGTTGTTGATCCGCCGGGGCCG
>CALMOM010000040.1:3133-20376 GCA_937873305.1 uncultured Terriglobus sp. | reverse complement strand
GCAGCGGCACGCCGTAAATGGCCGCGGCCTCGCGCGCGATGCCGTAGTGGTTCATAGCGTCCACGCGGTTGGTGGTGATGTCCATTTCGAACAGGTGGCCACCGTCCGGCAGCTCATGAACACGCTCGACAGCGATGCCGCGCAAGGTCAGATCCTCCGCCAACTGCCGATCTGACACTTCCAGCGCGGGCAGGTATCCGCGCAACCACGTACTTAAAATGTTCATCAACGCTCCTTAGCGCCGAGCGCTACATGAACTGCGACAGAAACCGCAGGTCGCCGGAGTAAAACTGACCGATGTCGCCCACGCCGTACTTCATCATGGCGATGCGCTCGACACCCATGCCAAAGGCAAAGCCACTGATCTTTTTCGTGTCGTAGGCAGGCTTGAGGCCGTTCGCCATCCGGGGTCCACCCAGTGCAGCAAACACGGCCGGGTCTACCAAGCCGCAGCCCAGCAGCTCAATCCAGCCGGAGTGCTTGCACTTCCTGCACCCCTTGCCGCCGCAGAAGGGGCAGGAGATCTGCACGTCGGCGCTGGGCTCGGTGAATGGGAAGTACGACGGGAAAAAACGTGTTCTGACGGACGAGCCGAAGAGCGCCTTCATGGCGTGGTCCAGGGTGCCCTTCAGATCGCTGAACGTGATGTCCGTGTCCACGCACAGACCCTCCACCTGGTGAAAGATGGGCGAGTGGGTGGCGTCACTTTCGTCGTTGCGGTGCACCTTGCCAGGGATCACAATGCGCAGCGGCGGCGCGTTCGCCACCATGGTGCGAATCTGCACGGGCGAGGTGTGCGTCCGCATCAGCAGGCGCTCGCGTAGCGGCTTGTCCTCCTGCCCGGCCACGACCAGCGTGTCCTGCGTATCACGCGCAGGGTGATTGGGTGGAAAGTTCAGCGCCTCGAAGTTGTAGAAGTCCGTCTCCACCTCAGGCCCCACGCCAACGGAGTAGCCCAATGCGGCAAACACCGCCGTCATCTCGCGCATCGTTCGTGTCAGCGGATGCTCCACACCGATGCTGCGTCGAGTGCCTGGCAGGGTCAGGTCTAAAAAGTTCTTTTGGGCGCGGTCGGCAGCGAAGCTCGCGTTGACGACACTCTCAACCTTCAAGATCCGATGAACGATGTCTGAACGTTCCGCGAAGAGTTGCTCTGTATCTTCTTTGAGCCGTTTGAAGGACGCACCGGCAAGCTGCTTGTTTTGCGCGTAGCGGATAAAACCGGATGCACCCCGATTAACAAGCCCAGCCTTGTCGCCAAACCATCGAATCCGAAACCGCTCGATGGCTTCCAGGCTTTCAAGTCCTTCGACTTCAATACTGAATGCATGCAAGAGAGCATCAAAGGCAGTCGCTATATTGCTATCCGAAGCATCTTTCAACTCTGGAAGTTCATAGATTGTGGAACTCATGCGGAGATCGGTAGCCTCATGACCCGCGCGACTGGTTCGGGAACGGCATCACCATCTGCACGCAGGCCTTCAAGATGGAACTCGATGCCTTCGCGAATGAGGTCCTCGGTTTCGCTGTAGGTCGTACCCGCAACGCCTAGCCCTGGCAAGTCGCGCGCATACGCGCTCCAGCCGTTCAGAGTCTTCTCGAATACCACTGCGTACTCTTTCATGTGCTTAGCCCTGCCTGCTTCAGGATGCTCCTGTAAGTACCCTCAGCCATGTCAATGGACGGATGTCCTGCCACTGTCACCTTGCCCGGCTTGACGGATGTTTCAGTTGCCGATGGCTGCCACGCTGCGCTGAGACTGTCCATCCGTCCTCGTGCAGCATGCGCAACACATCGCGAACCTTCACACCCATATCTTACAGAGCGGCCCACACGATGGCTGCGCTGATGCCGCCCAGCAGCCAGCTGCGCCGGTCCGTGATGGCGTACACCACTGGATCTTCATGCAGCTGACCGCGGCTGGCCAGCAGCCACACACGGCTAATCCACAAAAGCAACACCGGAATCAGCAGCCAAAGGCGCGACGTGTGCCGGTACAGGTGCGCCGCATCCAGGTTCGAAACGTACATAGTCAGCACAATGACACTGGCGAAGCCGCTGGCGGTACCGAACGACCGCAGCTGTTCCATGTCGCCGGTTAGATAGCCGCGGCCGCTGGCTTCCGTTTTGCCCCGCTGCACCAGCAGGTTCAGTTCCGCGAAGCGCTTAACATAGGCGAGCGACAAGAAGAAGAAGACAGAAAACGCACCCAGCCAGGCCGACACCGCCACACCGCTGGCCGCGGATCCAGCGAGGATGCGCACAGTGTACAGGCCGCTGAGCACTAGCACATCCACCAGCGTCACCCGTTTCAGCACAAACGAGTACAGCAAGGTGGTGACTGTGTAGATTGCCAGCCAGGCTAGAAAGTAGTTTGGCTCCTCCAGCCGGGAATACATCCCGGCTGGACCGGGCAGAAACGCGAACATGCGCGGCACAAACACCGCCAGCAGCAGCGACACAGTAAAGAAGCCGGCCACCACGCCAACACCGGCCAGCGGTGAGAGATCTCCCGCTGCGAACGGCCGGTTCCGCTTGCGCGGGTGTCGCCGGTCGGCTTCCAGGTCAAGCAGATCGTTGATGAGGTACGTGGCGCTGGCGCAAAACGACAGCGACAAAAAGGACAGTAACGACACCAGCAGGCTGCGCGGCGAAACGTCATGCGCCAACAACGCCGGCACAAAGACCAGCACGTTTTTAGCCCACTGGTGCAGGCGAATCGCTTTGAGCAGCGTCCGCACACGCGGCACGGTGTGCAAAAACTCGCGGTGCACCGTGGTTCCATCGCGACGCAGGGCCAGGCGGAGCCGCCGGTGTGGATTGGCCACCATGGGCGTGTGGCTCGCCTGCAGCAGCGTGCGGTCCGGCATGGCATTGCCGATGTAGGTGAAGCCCTCTGGAAAGCGCTGCTGGAAGGCGCGCAACTTATTGCCGCCCGCCAGGTTGTGCCGGCCATCTGAAGCCAGTACGCCCTCGAAAAGCCCTAAATGGGCAGCGACGCGCTCTGCAAAGGCCTGGTCTGCCGCCGTGGCTAAAACGATGCGGCGCCCACGCGCATGCTCCTCTCGCAGATATTGCAGCAGGGGCTGATTGTAGGGCAGGTACTCTACCTCCACGTTGGCGCGGCTGGTGATCTCCTGCTTGAAGCCTGCCTTGCCCTTGCGCAGCCAACCCGGCCAGTGCAGGGGCGAAAGTGGTTGCTGGCGCAGAAGCAGCAGCGCCGCATCCAGCAGGGTGTCGCTTTTGACAAGGGTGCCGTCCAGGTCCACGCACAGCGGTGGCTCTGCGCCGGCGGCCGCGGCTGTATGCAACCCAAGAGAATCAGTCATCGCATTCAACCCCGCTCTAGATTCCGGCACATGGTGCAGGCAGATGGCTCCAATCGGAAATTATAGGCAATAGAGGTCGCTGCGAGCCTACAGATACATGGCAGCGTCTGCAAGGCAACTTTCACAGAGTAGCCACCGTACGCAGATTGCACGAAACCTGAGCGGAGGCAGGTGCGTCAATCCCTGTAGTCTAGGAGTCACGTGCGGGCTCATCTGAGCTGTTTGCGCGCGTCGTGAACTGCACTTGAAGATAGATCCCAGGACGGTCCGCCCGAAACATGCTGTCACTTTCCAGCGAGCACACTGCCTCTTCGTCGCACGAGCACGCGGCGTTGCCCGCACACGCCTCTCCGTCGTCGACAGGCCTGCCGAACGATGCATCGCAGCATCCGTCGTCGACCGCCGGTGAGGAGCCGCATAAGGGCTCGTGGCTGCGCATCGTCATCCTAGTGCTGCTGGTCGGCAGCGCCATTGCCTTTGTGGTGTACCGCATCCGCACCAACCACTCGCAGGCGGCCGGCCCCGGTGGCGCTGGGGCAGGTGGACGCCGCGGCGCTGGAGCGAACGCCCTGACTCCTGTGGCCTTTGACGTGGTCACCAAGCGCACCATCCCCATCTCCCTGACCGCGCTGGGAACCGTCACGGCCTACAACACGGTGACGCTGCGCAGTCGGGTGGACGGCCAGATCCTCAAGGTCAACTTCCAAGAGGGACAGCGCGTTCGCCAAGGGCAGTCGCTCATCGAGATCGACCCTGCCCCGTACCTGGCTACCCTTGCCGTTGCCAAGGGCAATCTCTCCCGCGACCAGGCCAATGCCGCCCTGGCGCAGGTGCAGTCGCAGCGCTACAACCAGCTGTATGCAGCCGGTGTGGTCTCGAAAGAGTCGACGCAAACGCAAGAAGCCACCGCCGGCCAGTCCGTGGGAACTCTGGCGGCTGATAGAGCCGCGATTCAGCAGGCGCAGGTCAACGTAAACTACACCCACATCACCTCGCCCATCAGCGGCATTGTGGGTCTGCGGCAGGTGGACGTGGGAAATATCGTAAGCGCGGCCAGCATCACCGGCCTCGTGGTCATTACGCAGGTGCAACCCATCGCTGTTATTTTCACGTTGCCAGAAGACCAAATCCCCGCGGTCTTTGAGCACATGCGTTCCAGCAAGCGGCTGGTAGCCGAAGCGTGGGATCGTGCCAACACCACAAAGCTGTCCACCGGTGCTCTGCTGACTGTCGATAATCAGATTGACACCACAACGGGCACGGCAAAGCTCAAGGCAGTCTTCTCCAACGAAGACAATGCGCTCTATCCAAACCAGTTCGTCAACATTCACCTTGTCTTGGAAAACCGGGCTAACTCTCTGGTCATTCCCGCGGCTGCCGTCCAGACCGGCAACAATGGATCGTTCGTCTATGTTATTGACCGCAGCCAGGGCCAGAGCGTTCCCAGCAGCACTGGTGCGCCGACCGGTAAGACCCGGCGTGGGCAGGCCAGCACGGTGACATCGAGCGGTTCTGCATCGGCGGGTGGACCCGGCGGCGGCAACACCAGCGCAAATACGACTGGCGGCGGCAGTGTCGGTAATGGCCCAGGCGGCGGTCCCGCCACTGCGGGCAGCGCTCAAGGGGGCAGTGCTCCAGTGGGCGGTGACGGCGGGCGCCGCGGCGGGTCGCAAATGAGCTACCCCGTACGCGTGGTGCCGGTGGTTATCGATAGCACGCAGGGTACCGAGGTGATCCTGAAGAGTGGCCTACAGGCTGGGCAGCAGGTGGTGACCGATGGCCAGGAAAAACTGCAGGACAGCAGCCGCGTCATTCCGCGTCCGTCCGCTGACCTTGCCGCGGCACAGCAGGGTCGTGCCAACAGTTTTGCCCCGGAGGCAAGCACCAACGGCGATGCAGCCAGCCCCGCTGCCGGAGCGTTTAACAACGGGGGTGGTTCCGATCGCGATGTACCCAATGGAGCACAGGGCGTCGGCACGGCCGGACCCAACACTGCTAGAGGGTCCGGCTCGAATGGCGCTGCCGGCAGGCAGGGTGGGCGGCACCAACGCTCTGGCGCGCCTTCGCAGTAACCCTGTTGGCGCTGAAGGCGGCACGTCCGGCGCACGGGTTATCTCTGCCGGCACATGTAGGACCTGCGAACGCAGGGCGCTGACTCCGCCCTCGCACTTGCAGCCAATTCCGGTGCGCCACCTGCGGGCACCACAGAGCTGGAGCACACAGGCATGAGTCCGTCACGGCCCTTCATCCTTCGCCCGGTAGCCACCGCCCTGCTGATGATCGCTATCCTGCTGGCGGGCATTGTGGCCTACACGCAGCTGCCCGTCTCTGCCCTGCCCCAGGTGGACTATCCCACCATCCAGGTGCAGACGTACTATCCCGGCGCGTCACCCGCCGTCATGACCTCCGCCGTGACCGGATCGCTGGAGCGGCAGTTCGGCCAGATCCCCGGACTCACGCAGATGACCTCCGTCTCCTCCGGCGGCGGATCGATCATCACGCTGCAGTTCAACCTGACCGAGTCCATTGACGTCGCACAGCAGGACGTGCAAGCCGCCATCAACGCCGCACAGGCGCTCTTGCCGAAAGACCTGCCCAACCCACCCATCTACAACAAGGTCAACCCGGCGGATGCGCCCATCCTCACACTGGCGCTCACCAGCGACGTGCTTCCACTCACCAAGGTGGAAGACCTGGCAGACACCATCCTGGCGAACAAGATCTCCCAGCTCTCCGGCGTCGGTTTGGTGTCCATCGCAGGCGGCCAGAAACCGGGCGTACGGATCCAGGCCAATCCCACGGCGCTAGCTGGCTATGGCATGTCGCTGGAAGACGTGCGCACCGCACTGGCCAGTGCCAACGTGGACCAGGCCAAGGGCAACCTGAACGGTGTGCACCAGAGCTACACCATCGGCGCCAACGACCAATTGCTGTCCGCCGCCGAATACATGAACGTCATCGTCGCCTACCGCAACGGTTCGCCCGTGCGCATGTCTGACGTGGCGACCGCGGTGGATGGCGCTGAGAATGCGTTCCAGGCAGCGTGGATGGGTCGCCGCGCCGAGGGTGATGAACCTGCTTTCACCAAGCCTGCCGTCATCATCAACATTCAACGGCAGCCCGGTGCCAACATCATCGGCGTTGTGGACCGTATCGAGGCACTGCTGCCCAAGCTGCAGGCCACGCTGCCCGCGTCCGTCAAGCTTGAAACGCTTACCGACCGTACCGGCACCATCCGTGCCAGCGTCAAGGATGTTCAGTTTGAGTTGATGCTGACCATCGGCCTGGTCATTTTCGTTATCTTCCTCTTTCTGCGCTCGTGGCGCGCCACCATCATTCCGTCCATCGCCGTGCCGCTCTCCATCGTGGGCACGTTCGGCGTCATGTACCTGCTGGGGTATTCGCTCAACAACCTGTCGCTGATGGCACTGACCATCTCGACCGGTTTCGTGGTGGACGACGCCATCGTCATGGTCGAGAACATCGACCGCTACCTGGAAATGGGCGACAGTCCCCTGGACGCAGCGCTCAAGGGCTCGGAGCAGATCGGCTTCACCATTCTGTCGCTCACTATCTCCCTGATTGCAGTGCTGATCCCGCTGCTGTTCATGGGCGACATTGTGGGCCGGCTATTCCGCGAGTTTGCTGTGACCCTGGCCGTCACCATCCTTGTCTCCGCCGTCGTTTCGCTGACGCTGACGCCCATGATGGCGGCCAAGTTGCTGAAGCACACGCCCGAGGATCAGAAGGGTCGTTTCTACAAGGTCTCAGAAGACTTCTTCAACTGGGTCATCGACAAGTATTCCGTGGGCGTCCGCTGGGTGCTGCGCCATCAGACCATCACCCTGCTGGTGACCCTGGCGACGTTTGTGCTCACGTTTGTGCTGTATACGATCGTGCCCAAGGGCTTTTTCCCTGTGCAGGACACAGGCGTAATCCTGGCCATTACCGATGGTCCCCAGGACATCAGTTTTTCGGCCATGAGCCAGCGGCAGCAGGCACTGGCCAACGCCATCCTCACCGACCCGGATGTGGACTCGCTGTCCTCCTTTATCGGGATTGACGCAACGAACAATACGCTCAACTCGGGCCGCATTCAGATCAACCTGCGCGACCGTGAAGTGCGCACCGCGTCCGCCGAGCAGGTCATCCGGCGTCTGCAGCCCAGGCTGAACCAAGTGGAAGGCATTCAGGCCTATATGCAGCCGCTGCAGGACTTGACCGTCGAGAACCGCACGGCACGCACGCAATACCAGTACTCAGTGGAAGACGCCAACAGTGAAGAGCTGGTGGAGTGGTCCGACCGCATCCTGCGCAAGTTCCGCAGCCTGCCGCAGCTGGCCGACGTTGCCACGGACCAGACCACCGAGGGTCTGGAGTCTGCTCTGGTCATCGATCGCGACACCGCATCGCGCCTCGGCATCACACCGCAGAATATCGACGACACGCTGGATGACGCCTTTGCGCAGCGCCAGGTGTCCACCATGTTCACGCAGCAAAATCAGTACCACGTCATTCTGGAAGTTGCGCCCCGGTACCAGCGCCACCCAGACCAGCTGGGCAATATCTACGTCAAAAGCAGCAACGGTACGCAGGTGCCGCTGACCGCCTTTACCCACTACGAACAGCGGCCGGCTACCCTGGCCATTTCGCACGAGGGCCAGTTCCCGTCCGTCAATCTGTCGTTCAACCTGGCCCCCGGCTACAGCATTGGCGACGCCGTTTCGGCGGTTCGCAAAGCCGAAAAAGAGCTCAAGATTCCGCTCTCCGTCAACGCCAACTTCCAGGGCACGGCGGCCTCGTTCGAAGCGTCACTCTCCAACGAACCGCTGCTCATTCTGGCAGCGTTGGTGACCGTCTACATCGTGCTGGGCGTGCTGTACGAGAGCTACATTCACCCCATCACCATTCTGTCCACGCTGCCCTCCGCCGGTGTGGGTGCGATCCTGGCGCTATTCGTGACGGGTACCAACCTGTCAGTGATCGCACTGATTGGCATCATCCTGCTGATCGGCATTGTGAAGAAGAACGCCATCATGATGATTGATTTTGCACTGGAGGCCGAGCGCGAACACGGCAAAACACCGGAGGAGTCCATCTACCAAGCTTGCCTCCTGCGCTTCCGCCCCATCATGATGACGACCATGGCCGCGCTGCTGGGCGGCGTGCCACTGGCGCTGGGTTCGGGCACCGGCTCAGAACTGCGGCGTCCCCTGGGCATTACCATCATTGGCGGCCTGATCGTGTCGCAGGTGCTGACGCTGTACACCACGCCCGTCGTCTACCTGTTCTTTGATCGCATCGGCCGCAAGTACCTGGGTACTGCAGAGGCTGACCACGAGTACGAAGCGCACCGCCACGAAGAAGAACACCAGTACGCGGCAGGAGGCTAAGCATGAACAAAACTGTTACGAAGGCTCTTTCCCTGGAAGAACAAAAGGCAGATGAGTACCGCTATTGGCAGTCCGTCCCGGCGTCCGAGCGCATCCGGTGCGGCGTAGAACTCTCAAAAGAGGCATACAAACGAAGGGGTCTGTACAAGGATGGACAAGAACTGGATCGAATTCTTGTCACTGTTCGACCAGTACGGGGTGGTACCTGATCGTGGGTGGCTATGCTGTGATGTTTCATTCACAACCCCGTGGAACGAAGGACCTAGACCTCTTTATCGATTCTTCTCGCAACAATGCGGAGTTGGTATACGCCGCTCTCGTTGCATTTGGGGCACCCAGGAGCGATATGACTGTAGAGGACTTTGAAGAAGCGTCCGCAATTTATCAAATAGGTCAGCCGCCGCTACGAGTGGACCTGCTTGGCGAGCTAGATGCCGTCGTCTTTCAACATGCGTGGGAACGTCGTGTGGACGCCCTCGAAGCGGATGTGCCTGTTCACTACATTTGCGCCGAAGACCTTATTGCTAACAAGCTTGCGGCGGCGCGGCTGCAGGACCTTGCAGATGCTGAGGCAATACGCTCTGCGAAACGTGCAATCACGTCTAACAAACCAGGGCACAGCGCATGAACACAGCACCCGAACCTGGCGATAAAGCTCCGCGAGACCAACAGCGGCCCGGTGACAGAGCAATGCTGGATGGCTCAGACCTGCAGGCTGGCGACCGCGCGCCGCAGGACCAAGCTTCGTCGCATGAGGAACGGAAAAACGCGCAGCCCATGGAGGCGGAAAGCTCCGCGCTGGGCTCGCTGGGTGGCGTGCATTTTTCCAAGCCGTTCATCCAGCGGCCCATCGCCACGTTCCTGCTGTCGTTTGCCATCCTGCTTGCGGGTGCTGTGGCGTACAAGCTGCTGCCCGTGGCGTCGCTGCCCAACGTGGAGTTCCCTGTGATCTCCGTCGGTGCAACCCTGCCAGGGGCCGACCCGGAAACGATGGCCTCGTCAGTGGCCACGCCGCTTGAGCGTCAGTTCTCGCGCATTGCCGGCGTCAATCAAATGACGTCCACCTCGTCGCAGGGTTCCGCCAATATTACTCTGCAGTTCGATCTGAACCGCGACATTAACGGTGCTGCGCGTGACGTGCAGGCCGCGATCAGCGCAGCGCAGGCGCAGCTGCCCGCCAACCTGCCACAAAATCCGACGTATCGGAAAATAAATCCATCTGAAGCGCCGATCCTGATCCTGACTATGACCAGCGACAGCATGACGGTGCCGCAACTGTACGACGCGGCCGACAGCATCCTGGCGCAAAAACTGGCGGCGGTGCAGGGCGTCGGGCAGACGTTTGTCGGGGGCTCCTCGAAGCCCGCAGTGCGGCTGGAGGTCAATCCAAACCAACTTACGGCCTACAACCTGTCGCTGACGCAGCTTGCGGCTGCTGTACAGACCATCAACGTCAACCAGCCCAAAGGATTTATTAACGGCGAGAATCAGCGCTGGTCCATCAGCACCACTGACCAGCTGTTCGGCGCGGACGCGTACCGGCCCCTGGTCATCGCTACAAGCCGCGGCTCCATCACCAACGCACAGGCGAGTAACGGGCTGCCCAGCAGCGTGGCCAGCGCCACGACCGCAACCTCCACAACGACCACCACCGCAACTGCAGCAACTACCGCCGCAGTGACCGCCAACGCTGGGACCACCGCAAGCGACAACACAGACGCCGGGTACACGTCTGCCCAGGTCAGCACGCGTCCTTCCAACGTCGCGACCACCAGCACTAACGCCGCGGGGATCGTGCGGCTGGGAGATGTGGCAGACGTCGTCGATGCCAATGAAAACAACCTGAACTATGGCACCACCAACGGCAAGCCGTCCATCCTGGTGATTGTTTTCAAGTCGCCAGGTGCCAACGTCATTGATACTGTGGACGCGGTAATGAAGCAATTGCCGGTGCTGCAGGCTGCGCTACCCGCCGCTGTCAAGCTGGACGTTGCACTGGACCGCACGCAAACGGTCCGCGCCTCGGTCAAAGACATCACCCAGACCATGATCATCACCATCGTGCTGGTCATCCTGGTGGTGTTCGCCTTTTTGCGAGAAGTACGCTCCACCCTGATCCCGTCCGTGTCCGTGCCACTGTCCATCATGGGCACGTTCGGCATCATGTACCTGCTTGGCTACACGCTGGATAACCTGTCGCTCATGGCGCTCACCATCTGCACCGGGTTCGTCGTGGATGACGCCATCGTGGTCATCGAGAATATCTCGCGGCACCTAGAAGATGGCCTGTCACCGTATGACGCGGCCATGGTGGGATCCAAGGAGATCGGCTTCACCGTGCTCTCCATGTCCATCTCGCTCATTGCGGTGTTCATCCCCATCCTGCTGATGGGCGGTATCGTGGGGCGGCTGTTCCGCGAGTTTGCCGTGACGCTATCCGTTTCCATTGGTGTATCGCTTGTGGTGTCGCTTACCACCACGCCCATGCTCTCGGCCAAGTTTTTGCGGCCACACGCAAGCATTCAGCACGGTCGGCTGTATCTGTGGAGCGAAAAGTTCTTTGACTGGATGCACCGCGAATATGAACGCGGACTGCGCTGGGTATTGCGGCATCAGTGGCCGGTGCTCATCATCTGGCTGCTCACCTTTGCGCTGAATATTTACCTCTTCATCCTTGTACCCAAGGGGTTCTTCCCGCAGCAGGATACCGGACGCCTGGGCGGCCAGATTCAGGGCCAGCAGGATGTTTCTTTCCTGCAGATGAGGCAAAAGACGATAGACGCGGCAGCCCTTACCAAGCGCGACCCGGACATTCAGAATGTGATGGCCTCGGTAGGGGGTGGCTTCGGTGGGGCTGCCATCAATCGCGGCAGTATGTTCATCTCGCTGAAGCCGCTGAACCAGCGTAAGGACAAGGCTTCTGCCGACGAAATCATCGCACGGCTGCGTCCGTCGCTCTCACGCGCGCCAGGAGTGCAGGTGTTCCTGCAATCGCAGCAGGAGTTGCAGATCGGCGGCCGGCAAACCGCCACGCAATACCAGTACACCCTGACCTGCGATTCCGTCGCCGACCTGAATCACTGGGCGCCGATGATGATGTCCGCCATGCAGAAGACGCCGGAACTGCGCGATGTGGCGACGGACCAGCAGGACCATGGGCTAGAGTCCAAGCTGGTCATCGACCGCGACACGGCCTCCCGCCTGGGAATTTCCGCCCTGGCTGTCGACCAGACACTCTCCTCGGCGTTTGGACAACGGCAGGTATCCACCACGTACAAAACGCTGAATCAGTATCACGTGGTGATGGAGGTGCAGCCGCAGTTCCAGGCTTCGCCCGCGGCGCTGCGCGACATTTACGTGAAAGCAACGAATGGCGCGCAAATTCCACTCAGCGCCATCACCCATTTTGAGATGCAGCGCATTCCGCTGCAGGTGAACCATCAGGGACTTTCACCGGCGGCTACCTTGTCGTTTAATCTTTCGCCTGGCGTGTCGCTCTCGCAGGCAACGCAGGGCATCGATAACGTCAGCAACTCGATTGGCATGCCCGCCAGTATTCTTGGCGGATTCCAGGGAACTGCGGCAGCTTTCCAGGATTCGCTCTCCTCAGAGCCGATCCTCATCCTGCTTGCGCTGACCGCGGTCTACATCGTGCTAGGTGTTCTGTACGAGAGCTTCATCCACCCCATCACCATCTTGTCGACGTTGCCCTCTGCCGGTGTGGGTGCCATCCTTGCTCTGCTGATTACCCAGGTGGACCTTTCCGTGATCGCGATGATCGGGATTGTGCTGCTGATCGGCATCGTCAAGAAGAACGCCATCATGATGGTGGACTTTGCCATTGTGGCCGAACGCGACCAGGGCATGTCAGCCGAGCAGGCCATTTATCAGGCGTGCCTCTTGCGCTTTCGGCCTATCATGATGACAACCATGGCAGCCATGCTGGGTGGCTTCCCGCTAGCCTTTGGTACTGGCACCGGGTCCGAATTGCGCAAACCGCTGGGCATCACCATCGTGGGCGGCCTGATTGTGTCGCAGTGCCTTACGCTGTTCACCACGCCGGTCATCTACCTAGTCTTTGACCGGCTGCGCCGCTGGCTCGGGCGAACCGTAGCAGGACGCACCCGCCCGCGCAGTGCGGCTCATGCACATGGCCTGCAGCCCGCGGCTGGAGATTAGCGGCCGCCGCTGCCAAGAGCGAGGCCTTCGGCGTGCTCCGGATTCTTTACTGCTGTGCCTGTTGCATCTGCTGCATGTACTTGATGTGGTCTGCCACAGGCGACGGCGCGGGTGGCAACTGGTGGGCTTTTTCAACCAGCATGGACCAGTCCTCCGGCACAACCAGTTCCTGATCCGGCAGAGGTGTGCCTTCGCTGGGCGACACGCGCACGGCCACGGAAAGGTCCGTGTTGGCCGACCCACGGAAAATACCGTGCGTCGGCGGCACATCGCTGTAGTCTCGACCCAATGCCGTACGGATATGCCGGTCACCAGCCACCAGCCAGTTCGTCGGATCGAAACCGATCCAACCCAGGTGCGGCAGGTATGCCTCGACCCAGGCGTGTGTCGCGGAGTTCAAGCTGCGGTCTGAATCCGTCTTGCCGTGGTACAGATACCCACTTACATAGCGACACGGAACGCGCAGGCGAGACCGCACCATGGCGATCATGATGTGCGCAAAGTCCTGGCACACGCCCGTCTTCTGGGTCAGCGCCACGTCGATGGGCGAGTCCGCGTCGGTGGACCTGGGCACGTAATCGAAGTAGCGGTAGAGTTTCTCGTTGAGGTCGTGCAGCACCATCAGCGGATCGTCGCGGCGGCGTATTTCCAGCGTGTCTGCCAACTGCTCCATCAGCGGCGTGGGCGTGGCAAACTCGCTGGGAAATAGGAACTCCCAAAAGTCACCCGCCTGCACATCCGCGTCCAGCGCGGCCCATGCATCCGGTGCCAAGAAGGATGGCACAGGCGCGGTTTCCTCCATCTCCACCAGGCTTTCCGCGATGATGACCAATTGCTCATGTTCGCCCGGAATGTCGAAGTGGTGCACGTTATTCTGCAGATGGTCGCGGTAACTGAACACACGGCAGCGCGGCGACACCGAAAGCTGGAAGTTCAGGCAGCGCTGCATCGCGTCAGACCGAGGGTGCATGCGCGTTTCCATAATGCTTTCGCTCACCGCGTTACTGTAGACGAACTTGGTCAGGTGACGAACGGTGTAAAACATGACAGCTCCAGCAAAAAGACGGTTAGCAGGTCAGCAGGTCGGTGTTACCCGGCAAGTGCCGCCTGAATGGAGTAGTCCACGTACAGCTCGTAAATGGCCTTGTGAATCTCGCGGCACTGCACCTGGATGTCATGCAGGTATCTGACCACGCCGCTGCTCATAATTTCTTCAACACTGCTGTAGCGCAGGGTGGCGCGCAGGCGCCCCGCAATGCGGCTTAGCTTGTCAGACCGTGTGCCGCCGCTTACGTCCTGCACTGCCTCCAGCGACTGGTGAATCGCCTCGATGGAGAAGCGCAAAGAGTGGGGAAAATCCGCATCCAGCAACAGGAACTCCAGAATCCAGTCGGGCGCGAGATCGGCGGTGTACACCTTGCAGTACGCCTCAAACGCAGTGGCGGAGCGCAAGAGACCCATCCATTCCAAGTACTCATTGCTGTCCGGCAAGGCGTCGGGCGCGGTCCACAGTTCCGGCTGGTACGCCTCCAGCAGGGTAGCGGTGGCGGAGGCTCGCTCCATAAAGCGGCCCACCTGGATGAATTGCCAGCCCTCGCCGTGGCTCATGGTGCTGTCCGTGACGCCTTGAAATTGGTGTACGCCCTCCATCACATGGCTCAGGAACTCCGTAGGTGCCTCGCTGGCCTCTAATGCTGCGCCCGCGTTGACGGAGTGCAGCTCCGGCCGCGTGACCTGCAGATACAGGCTGTTCAGCCGCTGCCACATTTCCGTGGAAATTTGCTCGCGCACGTGCCGCGCATTCTCGCGGGCAGAGATGATGCAGGCCAGCACGCTACTGCGGGTGTCCGCGTCGAAGGTCAGGCAGTTGGCCAGGGCCATGGCATCGCCCTTCCACTCCACGCCGCGGGGCGCACCCAGCGCCTGCAGTACGCGCTGCCAGCGACGATCCGCGCTGGTGGGCGGCTCGTCCAGCATCAGATTCAGGTTCACATCCAGCAGCCGCGTGGTGTGCTCTGCCCGCTCCAGGTAGCGGCTCATCCAGTAAAGGCTGTCGGCAACGCGTGAAAGCATCTGTGCTCCTGGTCCGGGGTCTTCCTAGACTAACCGACCAAGCCTAGAAGTCCACGTGTGCGCGCAAGCCCGGCACCCACACCGGCCCGCGTGCCTGGTTGTAGCCGGGATTGTTAATGTGCGACACCTGTGCCGCGGCAAACAGCCCGCGCCACAGGTGCGCTGTGTAGTACAGCTCCTCCGTGGTCTCGCGGCCGTAGCGCAGGTTGCCATCCCCCAGAATGAAGCCGAGGCCGCCCGCCTCGAGGTAGTGCTGATGATCGCGCTTGATGGCGTTGCTGACAAACGCGATGCCGGCGCGATCGTTAGCGCGGCCCCAGCGCTCGCCATCGTAAGCGGCTCCCAGCAGGACCGTCTGCTCGATCTCCGTGTAGGCAAAACTCTCCGTCTTGCCGTCGTTCCAGCCGAAGCGGGCGGCAGCTGTGAGATGTTTTGTCAGCGGCTGCTCCAGGTTGTAGCCAAAGCCGTACTTCGCCGCACCCACGTGCTCGTGCGCGGTAATGTCCGCCGTACGGTCCTGCCCAGTGCGGAAAGCCGTCACTGCTTCACGATAGCTGCCCATGTGTGCGTTGTTGACAAAGGCCAGCACACGCTGCACGCCAGCACGCCCGGGCAGTAAACCCTGGCGCAGTTCAAACTCCATATTCTGCCCGCGACTCCGCTTCACGCTCCAGTCCAGCGAAATGCCGTTGGCCACGGTGGGCATCAGCATGAGTCCATACCGAGCAGCCCAGCGATGATCCTGATACTCGGCCACAGCGCCGTAGGTATACCCGCGGGTGTCTGCCGCGTAGTCCCATGCGCCATTGTTGTCCACACTCCAATTGGTGAACTGCAGGTGGCTGTCGGACAGCACGCTGCTCAGGTCGAAGGTGTCGGGCGTGCTCATCTTGCCCACACGCAACTCCAGCCGTCGCGCTGGGAGCTCCGTGGCCAAAGTCAGAGGACCGCGCTGCTGCGGCACCATCGCATTGGTGAAACCGATGGTCTGATGCACCTGCACGCGCGCAATGTACGGCGTGGACCCCAGCGTCGGGTTGCGCACCACATCCAGGTTGGTGAAGCCCGCCAGCCCCAGCGCTTGGCTAATGCCGCGGCCACCGGCCGACTCCACATGCAGAAGCAGGTCTGTGTTGTAGCGCTTGACCGCAGTGCCCGAACGCCCCAGCGCCTGCCATGGCTGCAGGCCAAGAAACAGCGTGCCGATCAAAGACACCTTGTACTCGCCGCGCGCGCGCAGGCTGTTCACACCCTCGTACGGTGAGTGGAACGCACCATGGCCCTGCAGAATGGAATTGGCCTGCCCTGCGACATACCAAGACGAGTTGCTGGGGTGCGAAAACATTGCGATTGGCGCGGGCAGTTGTTCTGCCTCGGAGTGGTCTGCTGGCAGGCTGGGGGCGACCGGAGCCTGCGCAGAAGAGGCACAGAACGCCACCGCAAGCACCAGCAAAGCGGAACACCAAGACCTTAGAAGTCTGTGCAGAAACTAGCCTTTCACTTGGTCAGCAGTGGCAGGTCTGACATTTGCCAGCATGCTCTCCTCGCAAGCACCCAGCGCTTTGTAGTTTGAACGCGCTTGTGTGAGACTCAGTCTGCCGTTGGGGCCGCCCCAAACCTTATCTGCATGTGAATCATCCTGCCCATCGTCTTCCCAGAAGCAAACTGCACAAATCTCGTAATCTCCTCGCCTCGCAAGCGTCAGGTGGCCACAACATGGACATAGACACGTGAATGGCGGCGGAGGATTGCCGTCGTCGTACTCTGTGCGTTGTCCTGTAGCGGAGTTGTAGCGAACGATTCGCATTACTGGCTCAGCACCCAGGTATCCTTGCTGCCGCCGCCCTGCGAACTATTCACCACCAGTGAACCCTTCTTCAGCGCCACGCGCGTCAGGCCGCCCGGCACGATGCTGACCTTGTCGCCGTACAGCACGTAGGGCCGCAGGTCCACGTGGCGCGCCTCAAAGCCGTCGCCAAACAGGCAGGGCGCACGGCTGAACTGGATCGTTGGCTGCGCGATATAGTTGCGCGGGTCAGCCTCGATCTTGCAACGAAACTCCTCGCGCTGCTCTGCCGTGCTCTGCGGGCCGATGAGCATGCCGTACCCGCCGCTCTCGCCGACTGCCTTCACCACCATCTTGTCCAGATTGGCCAGCACGTGCGAGCGCTCTGACTCACGCGCGCACAGGTAGGTTTCCACGTTCTTCAGCACCGGCTCTTCCGACAGGTAGTACCGGATGATATCCGGCACGTACGCGTACAGCGCC
>CALMOM010000040.1:0-3123 GCA_937873305.1 uncultured Terriglobus sp. | reverse complement strand
GCCTTGTCGTCTGCCACGCCCGTGCCAAACGCGTTTGCCAGCGTCACATTGCCCGCACGGTACGCGTTGAACAGCCCGGCCACGCCCAGCATGCTGTCCCCACGAAAGCTCATGGGGTCGATAAAGTCGTCGTCCACGCGGCGGTAAATGACGTCCACCCGGCGCAGCCCGCTGGTGGTGCGCATGTAGACCACATTGTCGTGCGTCACCAGGTCGCGGCCTTCCACCAGCTCAATGCCCATCTGCCGCGCCAAGTAGGCATGCTCGTAATAGGCGGAGTTAAATACGCCTGGCGTCAGCAGCACGATGTTCGGCTCTGGCCTGCCCTCCGGTGCCAGCGACCGCAGCGTGCCCAACAGCAGCTGCGTGTACTGCTCGATGGGCCGCACGTTGTAGCGGCGAAACATCTGCGGAAATATGCGCTTCATCACGCGCCGGTTGGTCAGCATGTAGCTCACACCGCTGGGCACGCGGAGGTTATCCTCCAGCACCACGAACTCGCCGTTCTCCAGGCGGATCAGGTCCGTGCCCACCACTGCGATGTACACGTTGCGCGGCACCTGCAAGCCGATCATGTGCCGCCGAAACTGCTTGCAGCTGTACACAATCTCGCGCGGCACCACGCCATCGGCCAGGATGCGCCCTTCCGTGTAAATGTCCTTCAGGAAGAGGTTGAGTGCGGTAATCCGCTGCGTCAGTCCCTTTTCGACGACAGCCCATTCCGCGCTGGTGATCATGCGCGGCAACAGATCATACGGAAAGATTTTCTCCGTGCCCTCATCGCGGCCATACACCGTGAAGGTGATGCCCTGGTTCAGGAACGACAGGTCCGCTGCTTGTTTGCGGCGCTCCACCTCTGCTGTTGGCAAGGTAGAAAACTGGTCCATCAAGACCTGGTAGTGCCCGCGCAACTGGTCTGGCGCGGCAAACATTTCGTCGTACGCGCTATCCAGCAGATAGCCTTCCAGATTGGGCTGCAGCCCTTCTAACTTGTCCATCCGTAGCCCTAGTATAAGGGCCTCCCCTGTCACAGGTGCTGCGGACTGCAGGCAAGAGCTTCACCCTTAATCGGCAGATCGAACCGCAAGTGATGAGATCGAAGGCGGGGTCCCCCGACCTGCACGCCTTCGTGGAGATCAACCATTCTGTCTTCCTGTTCTCCTGCCGGCCCGTAGGTCTCCTCAGGTGCTGTAGAGAAGAGGGTCAATGCGTTACTCGACCGGCGAACTGCACAAAGTGCCTTCGATCAGCCGGACCACTCTGTGAGCGTGAGGTCAATCGACGTCACGCACATCGGATCGAGCTGCAGAGTTCATTCTTTTGGACGCCGCCACGCAGAGCTTCTACTACGGTGCGTACCTGCAGGATGATTGGCGCGTGACATTCCGGCTGACGCTGAGCGCAGGTCTGCGTTACGACCTGGACACACCCCGCACCGAGCGCTACAACCGCACCAACTACTTCGACCCTAACGCTGCTTCGCCCCTGGCGGCGCAATCCGGCATCGTCGGGCTGCATGGAGGCCTGGTCTTCGTTGGCGTCAACGGTGCAAGTCGCCACCAATTCAACTATGACGGCAACAACATTGCGCCACGCTTCGGCCTGGCCTATACCGTAAACCCTAAAACTGTGCTGCACGCGGGCTTCGGTATCGTTTACGGCCCATCGCCGCAGGCTGCCGCCGGTACCATTGGACCGTATGGCTTTCGCGTGCAGAACACGTGGGTAACATCGCTGGACGGCATAACGCCATACAACACGCTGGACAACCCGTTTCCCGCTGGTTTCCAGCCCGTGCCCGGCGCGGCACAGGGCTTGGCCACGGGCGCGGGCGGCGTTATCGAGGGCTTCCTGCGCACCACCGTCACACCCTATGTGGAGCAATATCTTCTAAACGTAGACCATGAACTGCCCGGCCGCGCCCACCTGCAAGTGGGCTATGTGGGCAACCGCGGACTCAAGCTGCAACAGAGCCGTGAAGGCGGCATTGACTTCGACCAGCTGCCGACTTCGGATCTGAGCCTCGGCTCGCACCTCAACGACCTGGTAGCCAATCCGTTCTATGGCAGCGGCATTGGCGGCGTGCTGGCGGCGCGCACCGTGGGCCGCGCACAACTCCTGCGTCCTTATCCGCAGTTCACCAGTGTGCTGCCACTGTTCCTGCCGGGTGGCCAGACCAAGTACGACTCCTTGCAGGCGAAGCTCGAAAAACGCACCAGCTTCGGATTGGAGGTGAACGCCTCCTACGTCTTTTCAAAGACGTTCGACACCAACACCACGCACCAGGACAGCTACAACCCGCAACTGGATTACGCAGTCGCATCGCAGCACACGCCGCACCGCTTCGTGGCAGGCTACACGTACCAGCTGCCCGTCGGGCTCGGCCGCCACTTCGGCTCGGGCATGCCACGCGGTTTGGACGCCGTGGTAGGCGGCTGGCAGGTCAACGGCATCACCACCATCCAGAGTGGGAATCCTCTGGAGGTGACGGCCAGCAACACCACCGGTCTCAGTACGCAAATTGAGTACGCCAACTACAACGGCCAGAATCCCAGCCTCTCCGGCGACATACACGGGCGGCTCTCGCGTTACTTCAACACAGCAGACTTTTCGCAACCCGCGCCGTTCACGCTGGGCACCGGCCCGGCGTACATTTCGCGCCTGCTGAGCCCACGACTAGATACGACGGATTTTTCCTTGTTCAAAGAAGTACATCCGTTCCGCGAGACAGCCATCCAGTTGCGCGCCGAAGCCTTTAACGCGTTCAATCACGTCCAATTCGGCAGTCCCAACACCAGCGTCAGCTCCACCAGCTTCGGACGCATCACCACTCAGGCCAACACGCCACGGCAGCTGCAGTTCGCAGCCAAGCTGTTGTTCTAGCCAGGTGACGAAGATCAGGTCCAAGTTTCCACTTGTATCGCCTGCAGGCTTTGACGGGTGTAAGCAGCGTGCTGCCCGTACTTGTCGCGACCCTCTGCGGAGATCGATTCCACGTTTGCTCCCTTCCTCTTAAATTCCACTGTGCATACCGGCGAAAGTAGCGAAAGGAAGACAGTGCAGTGACAATTGCGTGACATCTGGAGAGGCACACCTTTTTAGGATCAACGAACTGCATCCGCC
>CALMOM010000039.1:17887-21312 GCA_937873305.1 uncultured Terriglobus sp. | reverse complement strand
TGGTCGGGGCGGAGAGATTCGAACTCCCGACCCTCTGCTCCCAAAGCAGATGCGCTACCAGGCTGCGCTACGCCCCGACTGCACTTATTCTACGATGCCGGTGCGGCTCCTCTGCAAGCCCTTTGGACAAGCCCGGCACCTACCGGTGCGCGCCCATGGCAAAGAACCGCCCCACGACCCACGCCAGCAACGCAATCGGAATCAGCAGCAGCGCCAACATGCCAGCCATCAGCCAGAAGAGAAACATCCAGTCGGAGAAAGCATGGCGTCTGCGCTCGGCCGTACTTCGTACGTGGGCCGGCAGCGTGCGGCCGCTATACGCTGCCGTGGCAGGCCCGGCATCCGCGCTGTAGGCGGGCACCGCGCCCGTTGCCCGCTCCAGCAGGGCAAAGTTCCGCCGGTTGGCCTTCCACGCGATGTCGAATGCGTCCCCCAGCACCGGCACCGTGCCGATAACTGTCTCGATGGCTACATTCGCCAGCATACGCAGCAACGTCACCTTGGGCACGCCGCGCAGCCATGCCGCAAGGATGATGATCCACGACGCCATGGCACCGATGATGTCGCCGATGCCGGGGATCAGGCCGATGATGCCGTCCAGCCCAAAGCGAATCTGCGTGCCGGGAATGCGCAAGAAGTCGTCCAGCAGGTGCGAGAGCAGGTCCAGATTGCGGTCGCTGAACAGGTCCGAGCCACGTGCCACGCGCGGACGCAGGATTTCGGGTTCGGGAGGCGAAGTCGGCATGCTGTTGTGATGCGGGCAACTGCTGCCATGCGCCTGCTGCTTGTAGGCGGAAGTCAATGGCACCCCGCATGGTTCGTAGGCCCGGCAGGAATCCGACTTATGCACCTTTGAGGTTATTCATTTTTGTTGTGCAGCAAGGTGTGATCACGCGTTTCTGCTTATGCTTACGACATGAGCACAGCGGCCCAGCAGGCCTTCACCACTACAGCCAAGTTCTACGACCGCAACCGGTCGCATTTGATTCCTTGCTTCGATAGTCTGTACCGCTGGGCCGTTGACCTGCTGCCGCCAAACGCTACCCACATCCTTGATCTGGGTGCCGGTACTGGGTTGCTGTCCGCGTTTGTCAGGGCACGTTTGCCGGAAGCCAAGCTGCACCTGATCGACTTCTCCCAGGCGATGCTTGCACAGGCTCGCGATCGCTTTGCAGGAGATGCGCATGTCACGTTTGAACTGGCCGATTATGCTACTGACGGTCTTCAGGGCGCGTACCATGCAGTCATCTCCGCCCTTTCCATTCACCACCTGGAGGACACGGCAAAACAGCAACTCTTTCGGGTTGTGCTGGACATGCTGGAGCCCGGCGGTGTGTTCATCAATGCAGAGCAGGTACTGGGTACGACGCCCGCACTGGACGAACGCTACCGTTCGTTTTGGCTCGAGCAGGTACGCGCGTTGGGTGCGACAGACCAGGAGATTGCTGACTCGCTGTATCGGCAGCAGCAGGACCGGTGCGCAACCGTGGAGGACCAATTGCACTGGATGCAGGCCGCTGGATTCCGTGATGTCGATTGTTGGTTCAAGGACGGTCGCTTTGCGGTGCTTGCAGGTACCCGGCCCTAGGCAACGCAGGTGCATTAACGCCTCTCCGCAGGTTTTCATCGCGCACTTCGCGTGCACGTTCTTCGCGTTCTGCTCTCAATGCATGTGCATCGGCACAGCCTTTGCTCCGAGTTCGAACTGCTTGCGCTGCACCGGCACCGCCGCTGTGCTGCCTTCGCGCACGCGGTAGTAGGTGTCCGCCTGCAGTCCGGTCAGCACCTGTTCCTGCCGGTAACTCGCGGGCCAGCGGATTCTGATCGCATCCACCCGCGTCGCGCCTCCGATGCCGATGTGCTGCTCCATCGGGTTCGCGCCAAAGCTGGAGACCGCACCCACCGTGCGAAAGACGTGCCGCTCGGTTGAGCCGTCATGAAAGACAACTTCGATGCGAGCGCCATATGCCACACGGTTGCTGCGCGTGCCCTGCAGCTTGAGCGTGATCGAATGCCCCGCATGACCGGGATTGCGGTAGAGCGCGGCCTGGTAGCTGTCGCCCAGAAACGCGCCGCCCATTTCCTCAAACACGTCTTCGTGCCCGCGGTTCTCAAGGTCTGCGAAGGCCACGGCATGGCCTTTCTGCAGGTGACCGAAGCCGCCGCTGGTCGTCACATCCTGAAAGCCCCAGCCCGCGTTGTTGCGGAACATACGGTTGGGCAACAGCGCCTGGTAGCTGGGGTCACCCGTGCCCAGATAGACGTCTAGCCAGCCGTCGTTATCCAGGTCGCCGAAGTTCGAGCCCATCGTCAGCATGGCGCGGTCGATGTGCTGCGCGTGCGATACATCGCTGAAGGTGCCGTCATGGTTGTTGTGGTACAGGTGCGGCATGCCCGCGTTGGCACGTTCGCCCGCTTGGAATAGGCCCACGTCCTGCATCGACCCGCTATAGTAGCCGGCCACAAACAGGTCGAGCCAGCCATCATTGTCGTAGTCGAAAAACCACGTTGCAAACGTGTTGCCCGCCGGGATGACACCAGCCTGCGTGGCCCCATCGGTAAAGTGCCAGTGCTTCGCATCCGGGTGCGCTGGGTCAGCGGGACCGTCGTTGCGCAGCAGCATGTTTTTACCTTCACGAAGCGAAACATACAGGTCAGGCCGGCCATCGTTGTTGAAGTCGCCAAAGGCCACGCCCTTGATGAACGCGTTGACGGTCAGACTCATGTCTACCGGAGTAAAAGTACCGTTGCCGTTGTTGTGATACAGCACGCTGGGCTGCGTGTTACCCGGTGTGGACTCATACCCAACGAACAAATCCAGCCATCCATCGCCATCCACATCGGCCCACGCCGCGGTCTGCGTCGCAGCGTTGCGCAGCAGACCCGCGCGCTCCGTCACGTCCTCAAAGGTGCCATTGCCACAGTTCCGCAGCAGCGACAGCGGATAGTTGCCGTACACGCCCCACCAGCCGCCGCGCAGCAGGAGCAGGTCCGGGTGGCCGTCGTTGTCGAAGTCGGTGAGAACCATGTTGAGGCCGCCCAGTTCGCCGTTCAGCCCTGCCTCCGCCGTCACGTCGTGAAAGGTGCCGTCGCCATTGTTGTGCATCAGGTGCATGGGGTCCAGCGGACCGGACGACGACGTGGCAATGTCCAGCAATCCATCGCCGTCAAAGTCCTCCACCGCCGCCCCGCCCGCATGCCCGGTTGTGTCCACACCTGCCAGCGATGCCATGTCAAAGAAGTCGCCCACCTCCGCATCGCTCTTGAACAGCGCGGCAGGCAGCAGAAACTTCGCTGGCACATCTTTCGGCCAGCGCCCCAGCTGCATGTAGGCGACGTTCAGCAGCCACTTTGACAGCGCGTCATGCTCGTTGTGCTGCAGCAGCCAGGTGTAGTCGCGCACCGCGCCCTCCGCACCCTCAGGC
>CALMOM010000039.1:0-17877 GCA_937873305.1 uncultured Terriglobus sp. | reverse complement strand
CCCTCAGGCAGGGCATGAACTGCACTCGCACGCAGCGGAAACACGCAGCTGCGTGCGCTGTGCATCGCAAGGCAGTTCTCCTGCTCGCCCAGCCGTAATGAGGCCAGCCCCCGCAGCTCGTGTAGCTGCACCTCAGCCGCCGCGGGCGGAGCTATGCCGCTGCCGTGCATCCAGCGGTCCATGCTTGCAAGGGTCGTGAGCGAACCCTGCGCATCACCCGCTTTGAGCTGCTCGTTCGCTAGTTCCGGATACACAATCATCAATTGCTCCGGTCGCAGTTGCCCGCTGGCCAGCACCCTGCCCAGGTACGCCGCGCGCTCTACCGGCTTGTTGGGAGCGGACTTCCAGTCGGTCGCCGCATAGATGGTGCGCAGCCGTGCCTCCATGGCGCGATTGCTCGCAGGCACGCGGTCCACCGCCGCTCCGCACAGCAGCACGAAGCAAGGCATAGCAGTCATGCGAAGCAGCCATCTAGCGCGCATAAAATCCCGATGCACTGCGCAGTACAATCCCCGCGCGCAGTGGCACGAACTGCAGCGAATGGTAGGGCCCTCCGTCACCTGCAGCAGGCGTGCGCACCGTCCACAGCGTGGGTACGTCCGCAAGGAAGCGCGCGATGCCACCTGCCGTGTCGTTGCTCATCACCTGCACGGTGCCCCCGCTATGACTCGCCAGCACAGGCAGCAGCAGGTCGTTCGGCTCTGCCTCACGCGCCGTGCGCGGCGATGCCAGATAGGCGCGAAACAGGTCCGCTCCGCCCTCGTTGCCATGTGTGGCGGCATGCGGCGCGTGGCTGAGTGCCGCGATGAGCGCGCCTTCGCTGTTCCCTGCAGGATGGCTCGTGCCTGCGCCCGTCGGATCCAGCGCGTACAGCGTCACGCGCCCTCCCCGCAACGCGCCATCGAAGTAGATGACGGAGTCGAACACCTGCGCGCGCAACCCGTTGTCGTTGAGGTGCACCGAGGGCCAGCCCGGGCCGATCCAAAGCATCAAGTTCGCGGCGCCTCCATTCTTACCGCCCGGGCCAGAAAGCCGAGCGCCTGCAACGACAGGTGCACACGCTCCATGGCACCCGGCGCGGCCTGCACGTTATCGATGCGGCGCAGCGTGGGCTGATACGCGTCCAGCCCAGCAACGAGCGCCGCCGTGCTCTGCGACGGTCCGATGCGCGCCACGTAGAGTTCCTTCTTCAGCAACTCCCAGCCATCCAGCGCATCGTGCAACGACCTCGGTTTGGCGTCTGCGACCACAACGATGGTGAGGGCGTAAGGCAGCGACGCAGGCAAATGATGAAGCGCCTCCAACACCGCCAACGGTCGCGCTGCAGGTCCGTCAGCGGCGTGTTCAGCGCGTCCAGCACCACGGTGACCGCGGGCTCGCTCTGCTCCACAGAGACGCCCGTGGCATCCAGCGGCTTGCCGTCCACCAGCACGCGCACGTCGGCGCTCAACAGCGTTAGACATGGTGCGTTGTCGGCGGTTTGGCGGCACAGCACATTCCACGCTGCACGACTGTCCTCCCTAGTGCGAGGCCGCAGCGTTGGCGTCTTCTGCGCACCGATCATTAGCACGCACGGTACAGCCCAAAGCAGGAAACAAGACGCGAGACACAGCAACCCTTTGCGGCCTTTGCGTTCTGCGTTTGAAAAGCTCACCAGCGCACCACCAACGGCTGTGTCATAAACGTAGCCTTCGACACGTCCATCACACCGGGCATCGTCACCGAGAGCACATCGCCATCGAGCGATCCCACCGAAACCACAGGCGCAATCTTGCCCCTGCCAACATTCCGCTGCACGCGAAAGCGCACGGTTGTGCCCTGCGGAGCCTCCACCGTCAGCGACAGTGCATGCGAATCGACATGCTCGCCGTACACGCGCGGCAGGTGCGTCTCATCGCCCAAGCGCACCGGCTCGCTGGACATCAGAGCTAACTCCACGGCGGGCAGCCGCAGGGTGAGTGAGTGCGCGGTCGCGGCCTTCTCGTGGCAGTCCTCGGCAGAGACAGCTATCTCTGGCGAGGCTCGCAGGCACAGCACCGTAGACGCGCCACTCGTCGCCGTCACACGCAATGAGTCGCCCTCGCGGCGGTAGCGCACGTCCACCACGTCCGAGCCAACATGCACATGCTCTACCGACGCCTCTGGCCACGTCGGAGGCAAGTGCGGATGGACGACAAGCGTGTGGTGTGGCGCGTCAGGCTCCAGACCGAATAGGCCTTTAATTGCAGGCGACAGCACCATGGCTGACGACCACAGCTGGTGCGTGCTGGACCGGCCCAGCGCTTGGTAAAAGCGCCCGCTCAGCAACTCCGTAACAGAGCCAGGGTCCTGCACCCACGTCAGCATGGCATTGCGCTGGAGGTCGGCGTAACCGGCCATCGGCTCGCCACTGCGGTAATGCGCCAGTGACGTCCAGCCGGTGAACAGCGGCCACACCGTGCCCTGGTGATAGCTGTTGGCGTCGTACGCCTTGCTGGTGGTTGCGACCGCGCGCGTGCCCCAGTCCGTGGCCATGGTGCTGCTGCTCCACGCTTGGAGCATCGCGCCTGGCTGTGCCATGCCGGAAGCCGAACTCCATAACGCAACCGAGGGGTAAACGGTTAGGTTTGCGTCATAACTGCCGTCACGATTGCGGCTAAAGGCATACTGTCCATTCGGTAACCGGTAGCCCTCGACGCTGGTGCGTAACGCAGCAGCACGCGTGCCTGCGGACGAGGCAAGAAAAGCATTGCCCATCCACGTTGCCAACTGGCTCACAGCGGAGGAGGCGTCGCGGTCCAGCGCCGCCAGGTACAGCTCCTGGTGCGGCGCGGGTGCGGGCCAGCTTTCCACCCATCCTGTACCCTGCGCGTTGTCGTACACGCCGTCGCCATCGCTATCGTGGGTGCGCTCGAACTCGTAGGCGCGCTTCACGCTCTCCCAGTTCGCGCGCAGGTAGTCCATGTCGCCGGTGGCGCGGACATAATCCTGCATCAGCAATGGGTACAGTGGCGTGCTGTCCGCGGCGGCAAACTGGTACGGCAGCCCGCCCCATGTCATGTTGCCCGTCAAGAGGTCCGCGGTCTGCGAGTACTCGTGCATCATCTTGCCGTCGGCGCGCTGCCGCTTGATCAGGAAGTCCATCGCGCGCCGCGCCAGCGCGGCATCGCCATAGGCATTCACCGCATACAGCGACCACAGCGTGTCGCGCCCGAAATACCAGCCAAAGCCGGGCCGCGCCGAATCGAACGCCGGAAACCAGCCCGCCACCAGTCCAACTTCTCCGGTGGACGAGCGTGCCTGCGCCTTGTCGATGGCCAGCTCTGCCCACCGCATCGCATGGTCAAACCCTGCATCCGGCGTGTGCACGGTGAGGCGCGTGTCGAAGAACTTTGCGTAGTAGTCCTGCGTTGCCTTCCACGCTGCGGGCAGAGCCTCCGCGCGAGTGACGACGCGCCGCTTCAGGTTCAGAAACGCCAACCCGCTGTTCTTCTCACCCGGCTGCGCAAGCTCGCATAGCAGCGGAAACATCTCGCCTGCGTTCTTCGCCGGATCGTACCGCAGTTTGAATTCCATGGGCTGCGTGCGTGGGTGCTCCTGGTATGGCGTCAACGCGCCGGGCGTCGCGTTCGGCATGGCTATGACACCGAACAGCTCGGGGTTGTCGGTGGACACGCCGTACGCACCGCCCGTGCCCATCGGCTGCCAATCCCATCCCGGCGTTCCCCACTGCGGCGCGGGCCACTCCCGCACCAATGCGGGCGTCATTGATACGGTGAGGGTCACAGGCCGCACACTGTGGATCTCAAACAGGATGACGCCGCCGGAGTCCTTCTCACTGCCAGCACCGGCGGGCACAAACATGTGTTGCCGCACCGTGAGGAGGCTGTGCGAGTACGTCAGCGTGGTGTGGTCCGGACTGACGTCCAGTGTGGCTGCCGCGCTGTTCAGGTCGATGGCCGTGGGATACCCGTCCACCTCGGCGCGCAGGCGCAGGTTGCTGAAGAACTTGACGGGGAACTGCCACACCTCGGCAGTGCCGTCCTGCATGCCAAGGATTGCGCCGCCGGTGCCGGTCACGGTAAACGGCCGGTTTGGAATGGCGGTGCTGTGGATGGTGAGCGGACCGTCCGGCAGGGCCACGCCACGCACGGCGTTCAGCGACGGTGGCGGCGGCAAGACGATGGGTGCAACTACGGAACCCTGGGCCAGCGGAGCGGGCAGCTGATCGGCAGAGGGAACTGCAGTCTGCTGTGCATGTACCGTGGCCAGAAACGATCCATACAATGTGACGCGGATGCTAGTCTGCAGAACCCGCTTAAAATGCCGAGGACTAACAGCCCGAGATGGGTGGCGTATGCCAAGAGTTTGATCGAGCCGTGCATGTGTTGATTGCGTACATGCTTTCGATCGCAGCATCGGTGAAGTTCGCAACGCCAACCTCAATGCACGCCCAGGTGCTGCTGCATGTCTTCCAGCGTGTAGCCCTTGGTCTCGGGATACACATACAGCACCACGGCAAATTGGATGGCCGTCGCCACGGCGAACACGGTAAACGGCAGCGACGCGGACTTGCGCCCTAGGATGGGGAACAGCTGTGCCACAATCGCGTTGGTCACCCAGTGCGCGCTCGACCCCAGGCTCTGCCCCTTGGCACGCACATTGGTGGGGAACACCTCGCTCAGGTACACCCAGATGACCGCGCCCTGGCTCAGCGCGAAGAAGAAGATAAAGCCCACCAGCAGCGGCAGCAACAGCGTGCGCGAACCAATGTAGAACTGCCACGCCACACCCGCCAGGCACAGCGCATCGCCCGCGCCACCGACGAGCAACAGTTTCTTGCGGCCGAATTTGTCGATGATGCTCAGCCCAAAGAGCGTCGACACAAGATTTGCGAGCCCGATCAGCACGGCATTGCGATCCGGATGCAGCTTGCCGAAGATATCGTTTAGGTAGTACAGAATGGCGTTGATGCCGGTGAGCTGGTTGAACATGCCCACCGTGACAGCGAGAAAGATGGGGAAGAGATAGCGCTTCTGGAACAGGCTCGTGCGCGCCGCGCCACCCTCCGCCTGCAGCGATAGCGCCATGGCGTCGACCTCAGCCTTCGAGTCCGGCGAACCCATCCGCGAGAGCACCAGCATCGCCTCATCCACGCGGTTTTGGCTCACCAGCCAGCGCGAGCTGTTCGGCACCAGGAACAGCATGACCAGGAACAGCACCGCGGGCAGCGCGGCCACGCCTAGCTCCCACCGCCACACCACCCCGTTGTGCACCACGCCCGCGATGATCGCGTTCGACAGGTACGCCAGCAGGATGCCGACCACCACGTTGACCTGGAACAGGCCCACTAGCCGCCCGCGCCACTTGGCTGGGGCCAGCTCTGCAATGTAGACCGGCCCCAGCACCGACGACCCGCCAATGCCCAGCCCGCTGATGAACCGGAACACCAGGAACGACTGCCAGCTCCACGCCAGCGCACACCCAATCGCCGACAGGATGTACAAGACACCAAGCCACCGCAGCGCCGCGCGGCTGCCGATCTTCTGGCCGATGCTGCCGCTCACCAGCGCACCCAGCACCGTGCCCCACAGCGCAATGGCCACGGTAAAGCCCAGTTGCGCGTCCGTCAGCGTGAACTGCTGCGTCAGCGCATGCGTCGTCCCCGCGATGACCGCCGTATCGAAGCCAAACAGCAGCCCACCCAGCGCACCGGTAAAGGCGCTCTTGATCAGCAGAAACAGGGCACTACGCGAGGTGGCGGTGGACAAAGGCGGGTAGCTCCAGGAGGTGAAGACTGCGGCTGCGCAACCCACCATACCATCTGCTATGACAACTTGGCGATGCAGCACAATAAGCTTTCCTCTATGCAGAAGGGGCTTGCCTTCCTTTAAGTACGGCTCTAGGCTTTGCTCATCACACCAACAAAGGACTTTCAAGCGCCGCGTCCGCTTCCTTGTGCTCCTTTGCGCCTTTTTCTTGAGCGGCGTAGCTGCTCGCGCCTCAATCGCCACCTACAACATTCAGGTCGATGCGAGCGGTGACGCTGTAGCCAGTGCTTCATTTACCCTCACGTTCGACCCAATGTTGATGTACTTGTCAGACACGACGACAGGTCTGACAGTCAACAACTTGAGCTTCGGTTCTGGACCGAGCGGCTTCTTCTTCAACGCGCCACTTTCACCCGACCGCCTTGTCATCGGCGGGTTGCTCAATGGCGTGCGGGCTGTAGGTGCGCAAACGGACGACTATTTGCTGGTCATTCTTCAGTTCAGCACAATGCCAACACTGGGCATTTTGTCTTACGCTCAAACTAGCGGAGCCTTCATTCAGGACTTTTCCGGCACGGTTACGGTGACGCCAGTGGCAATCACACCAGAACCTTCCAGTCTGGTCCTCCTGATGACAGGCCTGCTAGGCACAGCCGTGGCGCTGAAACGTAGACAGGCGTAGGTTATTTCAGAACTTAGGAATGGCTAACCGGGCAAGCGACTTTACTGCGTACCCGGTGAACCGCAGCTCTCCCGCACCACCAGCTCAAACGGCACCAGCACGTCCACGCCAGGCCGTTGCGGGTGCTCCATGCGGTTCAGCATCAACGCCATGGCGGTGCTGCCTATCTGGCCGCAGTTCTGGTGGATGGTCGTCAGCGGCACCGGCAGAAATTTGGCGTAGTGCACATCGTCAAAGCTCACCAAGCGCACCTGCTCCGGCACGCGCGCGCCCAGCTCAATCAGCTTGCGCATCAGCCGGGCCGCCGTCAAATCGTTGCCGCACACAATACCGTCGGGCTGCTCCGTCTCCAACACTCGCTGCACAAACGCGGTGTCTTCCACGTCGCCGTAGAGTGCTGCGCCATAGTAGTCCGACCCGCACTCACGCAGGGCGAACTGGTAGCCAGACACACGCTCTACCATGGTGCTGGCTGACCGCAGGCGCGCCACAAACACGATGCGCCTCGCACCCTGCTGCCATAGGTGTTGCGTCACTAGGAAGCTGGCGCGGTGGTTGTCGATGCCGACGCGGTCCAGGTTCGACCGCTTGGGATACGGGTAGTAGCAGCGGTCCAGCAGCACAATGGGCACATTGGCCTGGCGCAGCTCCGTCACGATCTGGTTGTTGATGCGGTCCTTGCCCTCGGTAAACTCCAGCGGCGCAAAGAACACGCCAGCCACTCGTTGCTGGATGAACTGCCTGCACAGGCTGAGCGCCGACGCCTCGCGTTCGCCCTCGCCCGGCATGGAGTGGCCCCATATCAACGAGTGCGACTTGGCCTCTGGCGACCGCATGATGCCCTGGCAAATGGGCTCGAAAATTTCTGTATTGCCCAGCTCCGGGATGAGTAGGCCGAACTGATAGGTGGCCGTGGGCAACGGCAATTGGATGTAGCTGCCGGACCCGGCGCGCCGCATCACCAGCCCGTCCGTCTGCAGCGTCTGAATGGCCTTGGCCACGGTGATACGCGATGCCCCGTACTGCTTGCACAGCTCCGTTTCGCTGGGCAGCCGGTCGCCGTCACGATACGTGCCGCCGCGGATGGCGGCACTTAAGTCGTCGTAGATGGCGCGATGCAGCGGAATCTTTTTCGCAGCAGGCTCCGAAGCTACAGACGCTTTTGTCATCGTTCTCGGCCTGTGTTCGCGAGCGCCAAATGTTGCAGAGTGACAGCGGATACCACGCGGATAAGCAGCTTTAGCCGCTGAGATAGAAGACGCACCGCAGAACCGGCGGCCAAAGCCGCTGCCTGGAATGACGCGTTTGCTTTCTCAGCGGCAAAAGCCGCTACCATGCCGTCAGCCGCAGCCATCGCGCCTCTCTGGAATCAGCATCAGCGGCACCCATGAGCTGCCGCACATATTTGCTATTCAGTACGTACTACGTCGGCTACCCGACAAATGTTTCCTGCCATCGCGCTACTGCAGAGAACCCACCCAAGACGCATATGCGGGCAGCGTAATGGAATTCAGCATCTGCGTGCCGCTGACCGACGGATCAGACGACGCAAGTGTTGTCGCCTTCGTCATCTTTGCATCCACCGGCTTCATGTCCAGCGAGATAGTCTGCGGCTGCGCGGTCATGTTCATCAGCGTCAGCACGGGCGTGCTGCCCGTAGGGGCTGTACGCACATAGCTCAGGATGTTAGGGTCGCTCGTGTTCAGCATGGCAAAGCCGCCGTCGTGCAGCGCCGGATTGCTTCTGCGCAAGGCAATCAGCTTCTCCGACCAATTCAGCATGCTATTCGGGTCGGCCTGCTCTGTCTGGACGTTGATCGTTTTGTAGTCCGCGGGAACGGGCAGCCACGTTTTGGGATCAGTAGAAAAGCCTGCCTGCGGTCCAGCGGTCCACTGCATGGGTGTGCGCTCGCCGTCGCGGCCCTTCTCCTTGGGCCAGCCCGTCTTGCCAATGGGATCCTGCACATCCTCCACGCGGCTGGGAGTGGTGGTTGGCATACCGAGCTCCGCACCGTAATACGTCAGTGCGGTGGCGCGCGTGGTGTACAGCATGGTGGCGATGATCTTGGCGATCGCCTGTTTTTGCACGTCGCTCTGGTCGGGGCGGCTGAAGCGGTCCCACGAGCGGACATTGTCGTGGTTGTCGAATACCAGCAGGGGCCAGTTGTCGCCCAGCGTGGTTTCCATCTCGCCCAGGTAGGTGCGCAGGTGCTTCAGGTCCAGGCTTACGTTAGGGCTGTTGGGGCCGCCACCCTCCGTATGGAAGCCCACTAGAAAGTCCATGGGCAGGTGCAGCTCCGCCGTCTTGCTCAGTACGGTGCCGCCGTACCATTTATTCAGCTCCGCCGTGTTGGGCAGGTAGGTTTCGCCTACCAGCACGCGGTTGCCAGGGTAGCTGTCCATCATGGTGCGCATGCGGCGCAGCACGTCATGCACCTCCGGCAGCATGTTGGTGCGGTTGTCGTTCAGGATTGGGTCGCCCTGCGCGTTGGTTAGCGCGTTGTGCTGCGCATCGAACGACGCGACGACGGTGTCCTCGTTGCGCAGTTGCGTGTCCTCGAACAGTACGGGCACTGCGTCCAGCCGGAAGCCCGCGACGCCCTTGTCCAACCAGAACTTCATCATGTTGAACATGGCGGTCTCCACCGCGGGGTTGCGCCAGTTCAGGTCGGGCTGCTGCTTGTAGAACTTGTGATAATAGAACTGCTTGCGCGCGGGCACCCACTCCCACGCGGAGCCGCCGAACAGCGACTCCCAGTTGTTGGGCGGGGCCATGCCGTCGTGCGCAAACTTCCTCTGGTAGTCGGTTACGCCCGCCTTGTCCACCGGCACGCCATCGTTCCACACATACCAGTCGGCCTTGCTGTTGCTGCGGCTCGCTGCGGACTCGGTGAACCACTTGTGCTTGTCGCTGGTGTGGTTCAGCACCATGTCCAGCATGACCTTAACGCCTTTACCCTGTGCCGCGGCGACGAGTCTGTCGAAGTCGGCCATGGTGCCGTACTGCGGATCTACGGCTTCGTAGTCCGAGATGTCGTAGCCAAAATCCACCTGCGGCGACGGAAACATGGGCGCAATCCACATGGCGTCCACGCCCAGTTTTTGCAGGTAATCCAGCCGCTGCGTCATGCCGTTCAGGTCGCCGATGCCGTCGCCGTTTGAATCCTGAAAGCTGCGCGGGTAAATCTCGTACACCACCGCATGCTTCCACCAGGTTTCATCGTGCGTCGGCAGGGCAGCCGCCTTTAGCTGCGCTGCGGTGACCGGCGGCGGCAGGGGCTTTTCCGCCTTCTGCGCGAGGGCGCAAGACACAGACAAGGAGGCAATCAGCAGGGGAGCAGCGGCGGTGGCAGCGAATCGCGGGTAAACCATGCCGCGAACTTTACCATGCTGCTATGCGTACTGTCGATGAAATGTCATGACGGCTCGGTGCTTATACGTTGCGGCAGACACCGTTCCAGATCCGACGGTGAAGACCGGTGCGTATCATGCAAGCAAGAGCAGAATGCGCACACAAACCATGCAAAACAGGGGTTCTAAGAAACAACCTCCGTCACAAAGTTGCAGTTTTGTACGGCAAAATGCACACAACTGCACACCAAACAGCACGCTTCCTGCGCGTTCGCGTGCATGTTTTGCAGGGTATCTGGCACCGGTACTTGCACTTACCCTGGTGCTGCTTTGCTCCGGGACCGCGACCGCCCAGAATCCCCTGGAGCAACGTACCGCAAAGGGGCAGGAGGGTGCTCAGTCGCCATCATCCAGCGGGTCCAGCACCGGCGGGGCGTACCCTGCCCAGCCGGGGCCACCGACCATAAGTGGCACGGTTGCCAAGGGAGACGTTCCGTTCGTGGATGTGACTGCCAAGACGGGGCTCCTGGCCTGGAAGCACGTCTCTGGCGACACCCCAAAGCGCTTCATCCTGGACGCGATCGGCTCGGGCGTAGCCCTGCTGGACTACGACAACGATGGCTGGCTCGATATTTACCTGGTCAACGGCTCGACGGAGGCAGCGCTGGCGGGCAAGGCACCTGCGCCCTCGGCGGCGCTGTTCCGCAACAACCACGACGGCACCTTTACGGATGTGACGGCAAACGCAGGACTTAGCAATGGCCGCTGGGGCGTAGGGGCGGTCGCGGCAGACTTTGACAATGACGGATGGCCGGACCTTTACGTCACCAACTACGGCAAAAACCGCCTCTACCGCAACAATCACAACGGCACCTTCACCGATGTTGCTGAGCAGGCCGGCGTTGCGTTGGGCGGCTGGTCCACCGGGGCCACGTGGGGTGATTACGACGGCGACGGCAAACTCGACCTGTTCGCGCCTGGCTATGTGCAATTTGATCCGGCGACCGCGCCCGACCTGAACCCGGCAGCCAGCAGCCTGGCGTTTTGCTCGTTCCGAGGGGTTCATGTCTACTGCGGTCCGCATGGCCTACCGGGCGAAGGCGACCACCTGTTCCATAACAATGGCAATGGAACCTTTACCGATGTGAGCACAGCCGCGGGTGTAGCGGACAAGCCTGGCTACTATGGGCTGGCATCCGCCTTTGTGGACGTCAATAATGACGGCAAGCCCGACCTGCTGGTCGCCAACGACTCTACGCCCAATTACCTCTATCTGAATAAGGGTGACGGTACATTTGAGGACGCCAGCTATGCCTCCGGCTATGCCCTGAACAAGGATGGCCGCGAAACCGCCTCCATGGGCATTGCATACGGCGACTTCCGCAACAACGGCCTCGTCGACATCTTCAACACCACCTTTTCAGACGATTACAAGCCGCTCTACCGCAACGACGGCGACGCCAACTTTACCGACGTGAGTTACGAGCTGCACATTGCGGAAGGCACCATCCCGTTCCTGGGCTGGGGCACGGCGTTTCTGGATTACGACAACGACGGCTGGAAAGATCTAGTCTTCGTGAACGGCCACGTGTACCAGAGCGCCGACACCAACCCGTGGGGCACCAGCTGGCAGGAGCGCATGCTGCTGTTCCATAACGACCAGGGCAAAGGACTTACACCGGTTCCGGCGGTCACCGGCACGGCGCTGGCGCAGCCTCGCAGCTCTCGCGGCATGGCCGTGGGCGACCTGTTCAACAACGGCAACTTGTGCCTAGTCATCAACAATATAGAGGGCGCACCTACTGTGCTGTGCAGCAGACCGGAGGGCAGGAATCACTGGGTGGACCTCCGCCTCATCGGCAGCGGCAAAACGCCGCGCGACGCCACGGGCGCAACGGTGTACCTCACGGCAGGCGGGCAGCGTCAGCGGGGCGACATAGTGGCCGGTGGCAGCTTTGCTTCGGGCAGCGATCCACGACTGCATTTCGGTTTGGGCAGCGCTTCCAAGGTCGACACGGTAGAGGTCCACTGGACAGCCGGAGCAGCAGAAAGTGTCACGTTATCCAGCGTTGATGGCGTGTACACCATCAGGCAAGGCAGCGGCAGGGCAGAGCCGTTCAGCAGTTCCCGGTAGCTGCTGACAAGAACGCTTCATCTGTAATACCCTTTATCGGCGGTAGCCCTCCGATGCGCCTTTCCACCCCCCAGCTTCGACGGTTTGGCTACTCTCTTGCTGCTCTGTCACTCGCGGTGTTTTCACTGTTGCTGGGCAATGTGCTGCAGGGCACGCCGGTCAAGGCGGGAACGGATGAGGACGCCCACGCGAGTGCCCGCACGGCGTACAGCCAGAAGATGGCACAGCAGTACAACGACCGTTTTGGCCGGCAGTCACCATGGCTGCCGTCGAACATGACCACCGACAACGGCGAGTTCATCGATCCCACGGATTTCCCTACGGCGCAGTACTGCGGCCATTGTCACCAGGAGTCGCACAAGGAATGGCGCGAGTCGGCCCACAGCAACTCGAACCGCGCCCCCTGGTACCTGAAAAACGTTGGTCTGCTCAACGACAGCAAAGGCATCCAGTTCTCTCGGCATTGCGAGGGCTGCCACGACCCTGTGGCGATGGCTGCTGGGGTCATTACGGAGGGCACGCCACAGGCTGGTTCACGCAAGCGGCCGTACGACCAGGACGGCGTCACCTGCGCGGTGTGCCACAGCATTCAGAAGGTAGACCTGCGCGGCACCGGCAGCTACGTGCTGGCACCGGCCGCCGTGCTGGTGGATGAAGACGGCAAGCCCATCCACCGCAAGGTGAGCGACATTGAAATTCTGTCGCACCTGGACCGCCACAGTGCCGCGGTGATGAAGCCGTTTTATAAGACCAGCGAGATGTGCGCCGCCTGCCACAAAGCCGCGCTGCCGCACGAGTTGAACGATTACAAATGGCTGCGCGCCATGACGCCGTACGACGAGTGGCAGAACTCGAGCTTTGCCAAGCAGTCGCCCCTGCCGTTCTACACAAAGCCTGCCGTCAGCACCTGTGAAACCTGCCATATGCCGCGCGAAACGCTGGTGGGCAAAGACCCGGGAGCGAAAGAGGGCAAGCTGGCCAGCCATCGCTGGCTGGGCGCAAACACGATGATTCCCACGCAGTACGGCTACGACGAGCAGTTGAAGCGTGTGACCGCTTTCCTGCAGACCGGCGTGTTCACTGTCGACCTATTCGCGCTGGAAGCAGACGGCGCGCCCGCGCCGCTGGCCATGCCCATGGGGTCCAAGCCGTTCCAGGTGAAGGAAGGGCAAAAGCTAACGGTCTCCGTCGTCATCCAGAACAAGGGTGCCGCTCACTCGCATGTGCCGGAGCAGCGTGACATGTACGAGAGCTGGGTGTCGTTCACGGCGAAGGATGCGGCGGGCAAGATCCTTGGCGAGAGTGGCGCGCTGCAGGCCTCCGGCGAACTTGATCCCGCAGCCCACAGCTTTACCAATCGCCTTATCAACAAGCAGGGCACGCTGAATGATCTGCACCAGGTATGGGACAACCGCGTGGTGGCATACAACAATGCGCTGCAGAGCGGCCGGTCGCAGGTGGTGCGCTATAGCTTTACCATGCCCGCAAAGAGCTGCGGGCCTGTTACCGTCACCGCCACGGTGCGCTACCGCCGCTTTGACCAGCACTTCATCGACTTCGGCCTTAAGCCCGGCTACAAGCAGCCCATTGTGGACATGACGACTGCGTCGCGCACCTTCCAGGTGGGTGATAACGCAGCAGTCGCGCCGGGCAAGGACGAGACTGCGGAGTGGATGCGCTGGAACAATTACGGTATCGCGCTGCTGGATGCGCAGCAGTACGGTGCCAGCGTGCATGCCTTCGAGCAAGTGGCCAAGCTGCGGCCAGAGTACGCGGATGGCTTCACCAACATCGGCATCGCCAATATCCAATGGGAGAAGTATGACGATGCCATGCCCAGCCTGCAGCATGCGCTAACGCTGGCCCCGGGGAATGCACGCGCCCTCTACTATGTCGCGCTGATTCAGCGCAACCAGGGCGATGTGGACGGCGCGATCGCCAACCTGAAGAAGGTAGTAGCGCAGTTTCCGCGTTCGCGCGATGCGCACCGCGAAC
Organism: uncultured Terriglobus sp.; assembly: GCA_937873305.1. GTDB lineage: Bacteria > Acidobacteriota > Terriglobia > Terriglobales > Acidobacteriaceae > Terriglobus. Next base: position 3,966 of record CALMOM010000039.1, on the reverse strand, counting down.
TTGGCTTTAGCTACTACCAGCAGCACAAGTATCCCGAGGCGCAGGCCGAGTATGAGGCAGTGCAGAGCATTGACCCGGATGACCTTGCCGCACACTACAACCTGGCCATCCTGTACCGCCGGCAAGGCATGAAGGACAAGGCCAGCGTGCAGGCGGCGTACTTTGCCGACCAGAAGGACGACCCCACGGCCAGCACCTATGCATTGGAGTACCTGCGCAAACACAGCGAGGTCGCCGCCGAATCCGTGCCGTGGCATGTGCACGATCTGGACGCGCATGGCAAGGTGGCCGACACGCACGTGGACGCCGGAAACCTGCCTTCGCAGCAGATGCCGTAACGTATTCAGGTGCAACGTATTTCAAAGTCGAATGTCGCCAGGAACACAGCTGTTTTGGCTGCTCTACTTCTTGTAGGGCACGCCGTAGCGCAACAGGCTGCGCCGCCGTCGCCTGCTCCGGACACTCCGCAGCAGGCACCCTCCGCGGCGCCGACAAAGGACGCCGGGGCAAAGCTCTTTGCCGAAAGTGGCTGTTCCCAGTGCCATGGCCCAGTGGGTAACGGCACGGCCAAGGCTCCCAACATCCATGATGTGCGCAAGCGCAAGACAAGCGAGCAGATCTACCTGCAGATCAAGGAAGGCAAGGGTGCCATGCCTGCCTTTGGTGATGCGTTGAGCGAAGATGAAATTCGCTCGATTGTGGCGTTCCTGCGGGCTTCGGATGGATGGGCGCTGTTACCACAACCAGCGAAGTAAGAGCAGAATGCGAAGTGCGCCAGAGTTTCGCAAAGGGCGCGAATGTGTCTGTGATTCAAGGTGGCATGCTGGGGCAACATAGCCGTCGCGACCTTCGCGTTCAACCTTCGTGGCCTTCGCGTTCTGCTTTTTGCCCGGTACCCTCGGTCAACGTCTGTATGTGGTCCGCGGCAGGGACGGGAAAGCTCTCGAACATGCCAGTCGGCCAGCGCACCGTCAGCGACTGCGGCACTGCGTCCGTTCCCAAGCCGAAGTGCAGTCGCAGGTCGCTGCTGCTGTTGTAGCTGCTGCCGGAGCGCACTTCGTCCACCCACACGTGCGGCTTGCCGCCGAGGGTGCCGCGTAGTTCCACACGCGCGCCGATAGCGTCGTGGTTCGACTGCGTGCCCACCAGCTTCAGACCGAGCCAGTGATTGGCGCTGCGGGCTTGGTTCACTAGCAGCACGGGCCGGTCGCTCAGGTTGTTGACCACCGCGATCAGGCGGCCGTCGTTCCACAGGTCGGCGATGGCGAGGCCGCGTCCTGAGAGCGGCTCGGTCAGCCCGGGTCCTGCCTGCTTCGATAGATCCTGAAACGTGCCATTGCCCATGTTGCGGTAGAAGAGGCGGCGCTCCTTGAAGCGCGAGCCGAGTTCGGCGCTGTCCACCTCCGGGTACACGTGGCCGTTGACGACGAGCAGATCGGGCCAGCCGTCGTTGTCGGTGTCCAGAAACATGGTGCCCCAGCCCAGCGCGTCGGAGTTCACGGCTAGCCCGGCCTGGCTGGTGTCGTCACGAAAGGTGCCGTCGCCGTTGGCGTGGTACAGCGTGGCGGTGTCGTCGGAAAAGTTGGTCTTGAATAGGTCCAGGTGGCCGTCACCGTTGTAGTCGGCAGCAGTGGAGCCCATGCCTGCCTGCTCGCGGCCGTCCTCGTTGTAGGCGACGCCCGTTTCGGCGGCCACGTCGGTAAAGGTGCCGTCGTGATTATTGCGGTAGAGGATGGATGGTGTCGAGTCGCAGGCCATGTACACATCGGGCCAGCCGTCCTCGTTGTAGTCCAGCGTGGTCACGCTGAAGCAGTAGTGGCCGCCGGTTTTTGCAATGCCAGCCGCTGTCGTTACGTCTTCAAAGTGGCTGTTACCTGTGTTGTGCAGCAGCGTGTTTGGCGCGAAGGGCAGGCCGCGTGGACCGCACATCACGGGTGCGCCCTTCCACATGCAGCCTGCCTCCGTGCCCGGCTTAGGCGTCTTCGACAGGTCGAAGTGGACGTAGTTGGCGACGGCGATGTCGAGCTTGCCGTCACGATCGTAGTCCACGAAGGCACAGCCCGAGCCCCACTCCTTGCCGCTGCCTGCCGCGCCGGACGGGGTGCTGACGTCGGTCCAGTGCTTGCCCGCGTCGTTGTGCAGCAGGTGGTTATGGCCGTACGCGGTGATGTAGAGGTCATCGTAGCCGTCATTGTCGTAATCACCCACGCATGCGCCCTGGCCCCAGCCGGCCGAGTTGAAGCCGGTGGCTGCGCTCACGTCGGTAAACGTGCCGTCATGGTTGTTGTGGAACAGGCGGCTGGTGGGTGTGGGTGTGCCGGGCGTGGGCTGGAGTGCCTGGCCGTTGACGAGGACGATGTCGGGCCAGCCGTCGCGGTCGTAGTCCAGGATGGCGACGCCCGAGCCGGTGCTCTCAAGGATGTATTGCTTGCTGGTGGCGCTACCGTTGGTGTTGCGAAGCGTCAGCCCGGCTTGTGGGGCCACGTCGACGAACCAGGCGGGGGTGCCTTCGTGCGTGGCGGGGTACGGGATTTTAGGTTTTTGCCCAGAAGCGGCCAGTATGAAGACGGCCACAGAAACCAGGGTAAGCAGCGCGATCAAGCGTTGTGACCTTACCAGCTGTCTTCGTCGTGGTTGGCGGTCCGTGTTCATCTGCTGTACGCCTTTTATTGTCATCCCGACCGGAGCAAAGCGGAGTGGAGGAACCTGCTTTCTTCCCCGAAGCAGCACTCCAGCCGGAAGGAAAGCAGGTCCTTCGACTGCGCACTGCGTGCTCCGCTCAGGATGACGAAGGAAAGAGAACCGTTAACCTTTGCCAACAGGCTTGGTAGTTGTAGCTTTCACACCCGGTCCCATCGGCATGGTCTTCAGCACCCTGCCGCCCTCCTGCACCACGTACAAATTGTTCGCGGCTAGGTCCTTAAGCGCGTCTTTCGCGCCGGAGGGCCATTGGATTTCGACGCTGGCCGTCGTCGCGGCGTCCAAGCCGAAGTGGATGCGGAGGTCGTTCTGCGCTGCCGCCGGAGCGCACCTCGTCGATCTGCCGCATGGGCTTGCCGGGCTCGTTTTCCGCAGTCACAATCACGCGCGCGCCTACGCCGGTGCGGTTGCTCCTGGTGCCGACGAGGCGCAGCTTGATCCAGTTGCGCGGGATGGTGGTGTCGCAGCGTAAGAGTTGCGGCGTCGTGTTCATGCAGTTCACCACGACGTCCATGTCGCCGTCGTTGTCATAGTCGCCAAAGGCGCAGCCACGCGCGGCGGCGGGGTCGTTCATGCCCGGGCCACCCTGCTTCGTCACCTCCTCAAACTGGCCGTTGCGCAGGTTGCGGTAGAGGTATTTGTGCTCGGCGTAGGGCGCTTCGATGTGCGAGTTGTCCACCTCGGGGTACACGTGGCCGTTCGAGATGAGGATGTCGGGCCAGCCGTCGTTGTCCGGGTCGAAAAAGCCGACGCCCCAGCCCAGGTAGCGCGTGTTGATGCCTAGGCCCGAGAGGTAGGTGTGGTCTTCAAAGGTGCCGTCGCCAAGGTTCTGGTAGAGCGAGTCGGTGTCGCCCGCAAAGTTGGTTTTGACAATGTCGAGCAGGCCGTCGCGGTTGAAGTAGCCCACGCTCACGCCCATGCCCGCCTGCGGCTTGCCGTCCGGCGAGTAGGCGATGCCGCTCTCGATGGCCTCGTCCTTGAAGGTGCCGTCCTTCTGGTTGCGGTAGTAGGTGGCGGCGGTCGAGTCATTGGCTACATAGATGTCGGGCCAGCCGTCGTTGTCCAGGTCGGCGACCGTGACGCTCAGCGCGTAGGTGCCAATCGTGTTCAAGATGCCGCTCTTCTCGCTCACATCGGTGAAGGTGCCGTTGCCGTTGTTGCGGTAGAGGATGTTCTTGCCGCCATCCAGGCCCGGTGGCCCGCATGCGACCTGGATGCCCTTGTAGGCGCAGCCCGCAGCTTCGGGCAGCGGCGCGGTGTTGGGAT
>CALMOM010000038.1:2855-8305 GCA_937873305.1 uncultured Terriglobus sp. | reverse complement strand
GCGCCGTTTGCTGTTGATGGATCGGTCCTGTGAAGTCGGCTTCTGGGAAGTGACTGAACGAATCGCTTCCCAGAACGGCGTTTACCGGTACTGATCTGCTCTGGCCGCCAAGACGAGCGTCACCCCATCAGCAGACAGTAGCGAGTCGACCACGCCCGTTCAGCTATCTCTGCAATCGGTTAGGCTCTGTTTCAATCGAAGTCATGAAGCAAAAGGTGCATGGCGAGATACCGGCAGTGGCACCACGCTTTGAAACGGTTGACCTACTCCGTGGATTGTCCATCCTGGCTGTAGTGTTGTTGCACTGCTGGCTCCGCTTCGGCCTAAGCGACGTGCAAATGGGAACCGGATTACCTCGATGGTTGCGCCAGCTTCTGCTGCATAACGGGGGCGCCGGCGTTACCGTATTCTTCGCGATATCCGGCTTCCTCATCACACTAGCCAGCCTGAGACGACTTGGAGGCCTGCCCAACCTGCGTGCGGCAGTGTTCTATCGCATCCGCTTCGCTCGGGTCGCCCCTCTTCTGGTGCTCATTCTTGCGGTGTTGTCCCTGCTCCATTGGGCAAGCCTACATAGCAGTGCTTTCGACGCTTGGCATGTGAAATCTGCGGTAGGGCTGCCCCGTGCTCTCTTTTCTGCTCTGATTTTTCACTTGAACTGGCTCGAGGCAAAGACCGGCTACCTGCCTGCAAACTGGGATGTGATGTGGTCGCTCAGCGTAGAAGAGATGTTCTACCTGTTCTTCCCGCTGGTGTGCATGGGCTTTCTCGGTCAGAACTCTCCTTTGCGGCGCATCGGATGGCCTCTGCTCTTCCTCCTCGCCGCAACATTGATTGTGCTTGGGCCGTGGGCGCGCTCGGTCTGGATAACCAGCGAGATTGGGCAGGAAAAGAGTTACCTCGGGGGCATGAATGCCATTGCGCTAGGCTGCCTGACGGCGTTGCTCTGCGACCGACTCTCACGAGTAGCCGGACTCCGCCGAGTCTGGCTCTATCTCATCGAAGCGACAGGCTGGGTTCTGATTGCCTGGTTCACCAACTGGCCAAGATGGCACTGGTTACGAAGTACCAACCGATTTCTTGGGGAAACACGACCTGGACGATACCCTGCTGCCGTTGGGCGTATGCCTGGTGATACTAGCTACGGTGTTGCGCAACGCTCGCGGCAGAGGCATCCTCACGGCCCCCTTACGATGGTTCGGCAGACACAGCTATGAGGTATACCTGACGCACGAGTTTCTGGTCATTCTGGGCGTCGAAACATTCCTGCGTTTGCACGGAACGCGACCTGGACTCTGGACTTTGGCGATCACCGCAGCCACGGCTCCTTTAGGGTGGGCCGTAGCACACTGGTTTTCGGAGCCTATGAACCGCTGGTTGCGCGGAGCTTGCCCGCCGTCTCCAGTGCTTACGTAAGCCTTTGTCCTGAGTTGGTCCTGATATGTCGGCGTATCGTCACCGACGCTGAAACCGCGTCTAATCGGGCTGCCTGTGACGCGGAAACGTTTTGATCGATCGGAAGAGCGATACAAGCGTCTCATCAAAGATGTCGGCGATGCGCAGTATCGTGTCTATGGTGATGGGCTTGCCCTTCACGATGTGTTGCCACTGCGAAGGGACGTAGCCATGCGTTAAGTGCATGTAGCTGAGGGACCAGCGAGCTTTGCGCAACTGCTTGACGCGTCGCCCGAGTTCGGTAAACAGGTCCGCTCCATCGGGATGGGCAGGTTACGCTTTCCAATGGTTGATATCACGTCTATCTCAAGAGGCCGATCACTACTCGTTCAATCCCGTAAAGCGTTTAGGAAGCGTGAGGACGATGCCGGCCGCGATCACGCCGAAGCCGCCCCACTCTTGCCAACGCTGCCGTGAAACGCCGAAGAGCATGAGCCCTGCGCCGATCAGTACCACTCCAAACCAACGCCTATCTAAGGGCATAGACATCTCTAAACGGTGCCGTTCGCATCTCCCACGAGCTGAAAGCTCGCCCAATAGTAGGGCGGCAAGCCCTCGTTCAGCAGTTCAAGCTGTGCAGCTCGGAGCGCATCTACCTTTCGGTCATGCGCAGCAAGACCGGCGTAGAAATCCTTCATCAGCTTGCTGGTGGGCTGGTCCGCGAGTTCCCAAAGAGTGGAGACGACGGAATCCGCTCCTGCGCCAATGAACGCGTTCACAAGGTTTACGACACCCGTTTCGCCAACCGGCCCAACACCGGTGTCACAGGCCGAGAGGGTCACGAGCTTTGAGTTCAGGTGCATTTCTCGAATCTCTCGCACCTGGAGCAAACCGTCGTCGGTGCCTGACGGCTCGGGAGCAAAGATAAGAGCGGAGCGGTCGGGGTAGTCCAGGTCAGCGTAACCATGCAGTGCGAGGTGGATCACCTGGGTTGAACCTAGGGGCAAATGCTTGAATCGTGTTTCAGTCGCGTCTGCCCCTTCAAGGATGGCGCTCGGACGCGGTAGGTCCTGTGCGATGGTCTCCACCTCCTGCTTGCTGTCTGGTAGGGCTACCAGTTCGCTCCTCTTTGGGCCGGTGATGGATCGCAGAACGACGTTGCGTGTGTCGGCTGGCTGCGTCCAGGCTGCGACCCCGACGTAGTGTAACGATGCTTCCTCGGTGTCTTTCGTGCGCTTGTGCAGAAGTGTGTAGACCGTAGCCGAAGGGTCCACGTCCACCGTGTGCGTGGTGAGCACGTAGCCTTTGTCGTCCTGTAACGCTGAGAACGGCAATAGATGCAGGAACCCGTCTGGAATGACGATCAAGTCTGTCTTGGAGGCATACTCAGGAATCGGCCGAAGCAGCTCCTGGTACAGCTTCAGACCCAACGCCTTGTCCTCCTTCTGCAAACGGATCTCTTTGCGATAGAGCTTGGCGTCTGTCTCGATCTGGTCCTTTGAGGCGAGCTCGAAGTGCTTCACGCTGTCGTGAGTGATCGCAAGAACGTACGACGCGGGTTCTGCGAGTACGTACTCGACCAACAGAGCATTGGGGGCGAGTGCCTTCTGCAGGTTTGCGAGGTTTACCGGATGAGTGATGCTCTCGCGCGCGATGTCGAACTGGGATGGCCCTTGGAACAGTTCCACGTTGTAGATGGCATTGTTGATCGCTGCACGCGACGCAGGATCATCGGTATTGATGAGGGACAGATTAAGGCGAGTCAGCGCTTTCTCTTCCTTCGTCGTCTCATGTACCGGCCCTGAAACGCGATGCTGTAGGGCCTGAGCCTCCGAACGCCCACGAACATTGTCGAGAATCTGAAGAGCTTCGTTGTACTGGTGCTGGTTGCACAACGATGCGAAATAGCCTGAGTAAACGTCGCTCATCTCCGCGATGAGCTGACGTTGGATGTTGTCGGTCGGCGCATGCTGGAGCATCCGGTTCACGAGCGCAATACCAACGCGGTAGAGCCTGTCTGCCTCTTGTGCCTGTCCCATCCTGGCGATGATCTTTGCCTTGATGGCTAGGTTGCGCGGGACGTAGACGAGTTCGTCTGGAACCTTCGTGTTCGCGTCTATGGCAAGGTCAATCGCCTCTTTGGCTTCAGGAAGGTTCCCCTGCCGCTCATAGGCTTGCGCCAGCCGACCCGCGCCATCAACGATATTCCGGTAGTTGTCGTCTCTCTGACAAATTCCGACAGCTCGTTGATAGTCGGTCACCGCGCCTGCAAGGTCACCCTGTTGTGCCTTGATGGAACCACGAGAGATGAGAACCTGTGCCACGTGGTTGTCGTAGGGTGTTCCTTGTAGCCGCGTTAGGGACGCGTCTGCAAGCGACAGCGCTCGGCCGTAATCATGAAGCCCAGCGTAAGCGTCGATCTCGGCATAGATTGCTATGGTTGGATAGGCAATCTTTGGATTGCCCTTCGCTATGGAAACCGCCTTTTCGAGCGGTTGGAGAGCTTCTTTGTAGCGGTGCACCTGTACCAGTCCGGCCCCAAACACTGAGGCATAGCGCACGGTGGCTGCTGGGTCCCGCTCTACTTGCGATAACCCCCAAGCACGCCCACCTTGTTCTTGGCCGTGTTGGTGTCACCCAGAATGAAATACGCTATTCCCTGCTCTCCGCCCGCTCGTGTTGCCAAGCGCACTTCACTACGGCTGACTGCCAGCTTTTCAACCTCGCGCCATGTTGCCAGCGCGTCGCTGGCGTCGTAATTCGTCTCCAGCATGCCAAGGATTGTGAGGATACGGAGCCGAGTCGCAGGGTCTTGCCCCTCCGGTGTATTCAAGGCACGTTTCAGGGTGAGGATATGAGTCACGACACTCGTAGACTCATCTGGCGGAATTTCGCTCACTGCTGCGTATAAAGCTTTGGAAGACTGATTCTGTTTTAAAAAAAGAGTTCTCGCCTGGGCATAAACGGGCTGAGCCTCATCCCAGCGATTCATCCATGAAAGCGCATCTGCTTTATCGAGTAAACCCTGTGCAGACTGCGGAACTGCCCATGAGTGATGCGGTGTTACGGCTACGCCGTATGCAAGTAGCAACGTTGTGACACCGACTCCAACACCGGCTGCGATCTTCTTTCCGAGGCCCATGCTTCTATTGTGTCCCGGAAGACACGTTTATGTGTGTGCACGCTTCTGTGGCTAGCGTGGATGGTTCTTAGGATCTCTTTACTGGAAAGGAACTGCAACCCCGAGCCGTAAGGCAAGGGGGATTATTCAGTGATTTAAAAAGAGATTAAAAATGATTAGCTCCGAAGAAGCGGTCACTAACTCTTTAATTATGTTGTATTTGTAGACATGCCTTGCGAATGAAACACGACGTTGCGCGAGTGAAACACGCTTTATCGCGAACCAAACACGAGTTGTGCGCGAATCAAACACGTCACCCCCACAGCCTGTGGAAATGTAGCGTTCTTGGTGCACTACACCCGTCCTTCGTGTAGACCGCGAGAGAAACACGAGTTTTTTACAAGCGAAGGCGCGAATGAAACACGAGGACGAACGCGATTTTTACCCATTTCTTCTATTTCCGCTGTCCAGTTCGTAGTCCAGAGAGCGAATGAAACACGACGCGAGCTGTTCGATTCTTGCGCGATAACTCGGGAAAGTGTGACAGGAAAGCCCGAAAATAAGCAGACCGCGAATGAAACACGAGGGTGCGAATGAAACACGAGCTTTCGGCCGAGCTGTAAGTGCGAATGAAACACGACAAAAGCCTGATCTCAGGCGCGAATGAAACACGATGCTAAGATCGGTCGCGAAACAAGGAAGCAAGCGTCAGCGAAGCACTTTCCATATCCCGGCCTTTGGAAGGTGTCGATTGACGTTGAGGAGTGCTGGGTGCCGCCGTCGCCGTGATGGTGCGCCGCTTTGCTGCTGATGTGGCATCATCCTTCAGCTTCTTCCGAGCTGCACGGACCTCCAGATGCCTTGCCTGACTCTCTGATGGAGGATGAGTAACCTGGACCCGATCAGGGCTAAGCCCCTGCACAGTCCATTTCAG
>CALMOM010000038.1:0-2845 GCA_937873305.1 uncultured Terriglobus sp. | reverse complement strand
CGTCACTGGAAACGGGTTTGCGTGTGTGGAGTAGTAGCTGTGGAGCCATTGCGCAAGGGGATTGCGTAGCAGTCGCTTGCGCTGCTCCCACTCGATCATGGTGAAACTGTTCGGCTCGAAGAGGCTCTTGATGGCAGGAGCGAGATTCACACGATAGAGACGCGAGTCAGTTTCGCGAATGAACTCCGCTACAAGACTGCCGGTGTACTCCACGGTTCGATTGTTGGTCAGACGCCACTTCACATCGACGAGGCCGCGAGCGAGCCGGCGAAGCGACATATCCATATCTTCGTAGTCACTCTTCGAGGCGGTACGCCCAATTGAGCGTAGGAAGTCCGCGCCTGCGAAGGTGGTGCCTGTTCCGAGGGGGGTGCGCCGTGCACGCTGAAGCACCTCAAAGAATACGTCCGCGTCGTACTGGTTAAGCTGCGTTCCCGTGTAGCGCATGGTGATGCCATCCTGCGCGGCAACGATAACTCCTTCTGGCTCTACGGCGGCAGATGAGCGGTGTTCCAAGATCTTGCGAAAGCGTGAAGGGACACCTGCAAAAAGCGCTGTCCGGAGCAAAGCATTCGGACCACCGCGAACACTGTCGGGCCAGATAGGTAGTTGTACAGTAGTCCTGGTAATGTTCATTGCTAAGCGGACCTCCCTGCTGACAAAGGTCGAGTGCGGCTTGCTGAGTTCGGGTGCAGCAGCATTTCCTTCTTGTGTTCGCCTACCCAGTTGCCAAGAAGCTCAGTGATGAGGTCTGACATGTCTCTGGGATCTGCAGTCTGTTTGAGAACAATGCCAGCTTCTCGCACATATTGACATCGTAACAGGCCTGACCACGGACGATACTCTGGATTCGTACGCTTCGAGCCAGGCTTAGCAGGTCTACCAGGTCGACGGGCGATCTTAATCGTTTCGAGCGCGGCATTCATATTCATAGGTTGAGCTCTATGGTCGCACAAATATGTCCTTACGTAATGATGGAACCTGTTACCTGAACCTCCAATGGTTCGACAGGCGTGGGTGAACTCCGTAGCCCTGAGAGGAGGAAGAGCGCTAGAGAGTGGCATTGCATTACGTTTAAGTAATGCATTACAGGAATGTGTTACTGAAACACTTTACCGTACTGTGTTGCACAACATGGTTCGTCTTGTATTTTGTAACGCGGTACGTAAGGCACTACGCGTACGCTCTGATTCGGAGGTTCGCCATGCCGGTGATCGTCGCAGCAAATCCTAAAGGTGGGAGCGGCAAGTCCACTACATGCCTGATTCTCGGAACAACTTTGGCGTCACAAGGAGCAAGCGTCCGCGTCATTGACGCCGATCCTCAGCGAACACTCGCGAGATGGGGCGAGGGTAAAAGTTCTCACCGGGAGATCGTTGTCACGCCATCTTCCGGCGAAGACCTCTCTCTGTTGATTGATCGCCTGCAAGAAGAGTTTCAATTCGTGCTGATCGATGTCCAGGGTTCCGCCAATCAGGAGATGGTGGCAGCGATGTCCCGGGCTGACCTTGTTTTGATTCCCATGCAGGCGAAGACGGCCGATGCTGACGTAGCTACACGGGCTATCACTCTCTTGCGTTCACAAGAGAACCTTTTCAAGCGGAAAATACCTCACGCGATTGTGTTCATGCGTAATAGCCCAATCATCGTCACTAGAGAAGAGAAGCAGATACGTGGGAATATCGAAACGGCTTCAGTTCCCCGGCTGACATGCAGCATCAACGAACGAACAGCCTTCTCGCACTTGTTCGCCTACAAGCGAGCACTCTCCGAGCTGAACTCTAAAGAGACAAACGGCCTAGACGAGGCAAAGCATAATGCCGTGGAGTTCACTGCAGAGGTCATTCAGCTATTGCGTAAGAAGCAGGGAGGTGCCGTATGAGCATGGAGAGTGCTTTTAAGGATCTTGCCGGAGGCGGTTTCGATGACTTTGTTTTGAAGCCGAAGTCGCAGGGAGAAGCATCAACCCCGGCTACGAAGCCCTCGTCTGTTCAACTTGAACGGCTCGCAGATGTTCATGGGTTCAGCCAGAACAATAGTCCAATTCAGCGTAAAGCTCTAAGGAGCGGGCGTGTTGCTTCTAGGGAACGCCCCCAGCCGATGTCATTGCGAATCAGAGTGGAGGATTGGAACAAGTTCTCCGCCTTTTGTGAGCGAAACAACTACTCCGTAGCAGAAGGTTTCGCTGCTTTAGCGGAGTTGACGGAAAGTCTCTGATTGTGTCTCGGCTGCACACAACAGATGAGCATGGTCTTACTGGATCATGCGAGAGAGCTAAGGTAGAGCGCTCCGCCCAAAGGGAGAGTTGCAAGGGGAAACGATCCTTGCCGCGTCAGTGCTGTCTGGCTCATCACAGAGCATTGGTGAGGGTGCGCCGGATGTAGGCCGCACGTTTGCAGCGTTTCAGGTAAGGTAGGATGCGCTAGGCGGGAGCCTTGCGGCTCCCGCCGTCACGCTCAATCATTTAATGCGTGGTCTGAAGGTGAGTAAAAGCTGTGTCCTGTCTTCAAGACAGCACTTCTCACATCCGCACCGTTCCGGCCCGATCCCAGGATGCTCAGCACAAAGCGGGAAGCATTTGCGGAGGGTAGCCGCGGCAAGCGCGGCATCCTCCTGGTTCCATGCTGTGCGCCCGGCAGCACGCATCTGCCGGTTGGCGGCATCCATGCCGGCTGAATGTGCGATGCGATAGGTCATCTTCACGCAAGCACCTCCTCGAAGCAGAGGGTGTAGCCCAGTTCTGCCAGGCAGAGCCGCTGCGCATCTTCCCACTGCTTCGCCTCGCCATCGGTGGCGATGTGGAACTCACGTCGGAGGTGATGTTTTGCGATGAGCAGGAACACGG